>DASVWT010000455.1:0-5464 GCA_036393055.1 Steroidobacteraceae bacterium | reverse complement strand
GTGATGGGCACCGCATGGTGCAAGCGCGTGCGCTGGGCGAGCAGGGTCGCGGTCGCGGAGGCGAATACGCTGGCCGCGGCCAGGATCACCAGGTTGGCGCCGAGCCAGTCCTCCGGCTTCTGCAGCAGCCGCTCGAGCAGCTTCGCGGTGCTTTGGCCCGCCTTCGCGCGGTGGCGGATGCGGTAGCGGTTGACCGACAGCATTGCGACCTCCGTGCCGGAGGAGAAGGCGATGATGGTCAGCAGCGCCAGCAGGACGATGAGGAGCACGGGGGAGGACGGTGATTCGTTCATACTTCCAATATACTTCACTCATGTTCGACACCCTGAGCGCACGCCTCTCCCGCACCCTGGATACCCTGCGCGGCCGGGGCAGGATCACCGAGGAGAACGTCGGCGAAGCCCTGCGGGAGGTGCGCGTCGCGCTTCTCGAGGCCGACGTCGCCCTTCCCGTCATCAAGAGCTTCATCGAGGCGGTGAAGTCCAAGGCCCTCGGGGCCGAGGTGGCCCAGAGCCTGACGCCGGGCCAGGCCTTCATCGGGATCCTGCAGCGGGAGCTGGTGCAGCTCATGGGTGGGCACCGGGCCGGCTTCAGCCTGCGGGCGCAGCCCCCGATCGTGGTGCTGCTCGCGGGCCTCCAGGGGGCGGGCAAGACCACCACCGCGGCGAAGCTCGCCCGCTGGCTGACGGAGGAGCAGCGCAAGCGCGTGCTGATGGTGAGCACGGACGTGCGGCGTCCGGCGGCCATGCTGCAGCTCGAGCGCCTCGCGGCGCAGGTCGATGCACAGTATTTCGCCGCCGACCCGAAGTCCCCGCCCGCCGCTATCGCCCGCGAGGCACTGGAGCAGGCCAAGCGGGGAGTCTTCGACGTGTTGATCGTCGATACCGCGGGCCGGCTGCACGTCGATGAGGAGCTGATGGAGGAGGTGCGGCAGATCGACCAGGCCGCCCACCCCGCGGAGCGGCTCTTCGTCGTCGATGCCATGGCCGGGCAGGACGCGGTGAACGCGGCCCGTGCATTCGGCGCCGCTCTCGACCTCACCGGGGTCATTCTGACGAAGGCCGACGGGGATGCCCGAGGCGGCGCCGCGCTATCCGTGCGTCACGTGACGGGCAAGCCCATCGTCTTCCTTGGCGTCGGGGAAAAGACCGAGGCCCTGGAGCCCTTCGACCCGGAGCGGATGGCCTCGCGCATCCTTGGCATGGGCGATGTGGTGAGCCTGGTCGAGCAGGTCCACCGCCAGGTGGATCAGAAGGAGGCCGAGCGCCTCGCCCGCAAAGTGGTCAAGGGCAAGGGGTTCGACCTCACGGATCTCAAGAGCCAGCTCGAGCAGGTGCAGAAAATGGGCGGCCTCGGCTCCCTCATGGAGAAGCTGCCGGTCGCCGCAACGGCGAAGGGCGGTATGTCCGCCGATCAGGGCGACCGAGAGGTTCGCCGCCAGATCGCCATCATCAATTCCATGACGCCGCGGGAGCGGCGCATGCCTGGCGTCATCGACGGCTCCCGGCGCCGGCGGATTGCCCGGGGCGCGGGCGTCCAGGTCCAGGACGTCAACCGGCTGATGAAGCAGTTCCTGCAGATGCAGCGGATGATGAAGAGCATGAAGGGCGGGCGCCTGCAGCGGCTGCTCGGGGCGTTTAAGGGCGGCCTGCCCCCCGGAATGCCGCCGCAGTGACCGTCCATGGTGGCCGGGCACCCGGCCCGTCCCGTCCGGGGCCGGGCGTTCGGGCGGATCGACGACACGTTAAGTGTCGCCGATAAATGCACCGCCCTCACCTTCGACTTTAAAGCTTTCGCCGAACAGCGTAGAATCCGCGCTCTTTTTTGGGGTAGTTCCTTGGGACCGCCCCGGCAACCATCGAGAGCGAAACGAAACATGGTGACCATTCGCCTGACGAGGCGCGGGGCGCGAAATCAGCCCTTCTATCACGTCGTCGTGACCGACAGCCGCAAGCGCCAGGGCGGACCGAGCCTCGAGCACGTGGGATTCTTCAATCCCATCGCGCATCGCGGGGAGACGAAGCTGAGGCTCGACCTTCCGCGCATCGACTACTGGGTCGGCAAGGGTGCGCAGCCCTCGGAGCGGGTGCGCTCGCTCGTCACGGCTTACCGGAAGCAGGCGGCGGCCTGAAGGGCTTCGCCTGAGGCGCCGCGGGGATGGCCCCGAGACCCGCCTCTGCGAGTGCAAGCGGCACCTGGGTGGAGCTCGGCCGGATCGGGGCTCCCTTCGGCCTTGCGGGCTGGGTGCACGTGTCCTCCTTCACGGAGCCACCTGAGGCCCTGCTCGATTACGAGGAGTGGACTCTGCGGCCCGAAGGCGGCGAGCGCAGCAGGCTCCGCCTCGTCGAGGGACACCTCCAGGGAGAGCGGCTGGTCGTACGCCTGGAGGGCATGGGCGATCGGGATGCCGCGGCGCGGCTGACCGGCGCATGGGTCGAGGTCGAGCGGGCGGATCTGCCGCCGACGGGTGATCGCGAGTACTACCGCGCGGACCTGATCGGTCTCGAGGTCGAGAACCTCGAGGGCATCGCCTTGGGGCGAGTCGTGCACTTCATCGACGCGCCTTCGGGTGCGGTGATGGTGGTGGCGGACCGGCAGGAAGCTGCGGCGGGCGCGCGTGGTGGGGCGTCCGCGCGGGAGCACTGGGTTCTGGCGGATCCGGCGCACTTGAGGCGGGTGGATCTTGTCGCCGGCCGGATCCTGGTGGACTGGCCGGCGGAGCTCGAATAGGCGGCTCCATGAAGATCGAGGTCGTCACGCTCTTTCCGGAGATGATCTCCGGGGCACTGCGTCACGGGATTGTCGGACGCGCGCTGGAGCGTGGACTGTTGACGGTCGGCACGGAGGATCCGCGGGCTCACACGAGCGATGTGCATCGCACGGTGGACGATCGGTCTTACGGCGGTGGCCCCGGGATGGTGCTGAAGCCGCAGCCGATGCTCGCGGCGATTCGCGCAGCGCAGGCGCGGCTGCCCCAGGGGAGTCCCCGGGTGTGCCTGTCGGCACAGGGTGAGCCCCTGAGCCAGGCGCTCGCGCGGGAGCTCTCCGGGCTCCCGGGCTTGCTGCTGGTAGCAGGCCGGTACGAGGGGCTCGATGAGCGGGTGATGGAGCTCGGCATCGACCGGGAGCTCTCGGTCGGCGATTACGTGCTCTCGGGTGGCGAGCTGCCGGCCTTGACGGTGATCGATGCCGTGACGCGGCTCCTTCCGGGGGCGCTCGGGGATGAGCGCTCGAGCGAGGCAGACTCTTTTTCGAACGGACTCCTCGACTGGCCGCACTACACGCGGCCCGAGGTGTTCGAGGGGCGGGCGGTGCCGGCGGTGCTGTTGTCGGGCAATCATGCCGACATCGACCGCTGGCGATTGCGGCAGGCGGTGGCGCGTACCTGGCTGCGGCGGCCGGATCTCATTGCGCGTGAGGGGCTCACGCCCGAGGCGCAGCGGTTATTGAGCGAATTCCTCGCCGCAGGGGCGGCGGGAGACGAAAGATTGAGGATGCGAAAATGAGCAAGATTGTCCAACAACTCGAGAAAGAGCGCATGACCCGCGAGGTCCCGGACTTCAAGCCCGGTGACACCGTGGTGGTGCAGGTGAAGGTGGTCGAAGGCGATCGCGAGCGCATCCAGGCCTATGAGGGCGTGGTCATCGCGCGCAGCAACCGCGGCATCAATTCCTCCTTCACGGTCCGCAAGATCTCTCACGGCGAGGGGGTCGAGCGTGTTTTCCAGACCTACAGCCCGGCGATCAGCGACATCAGCGTCAAGCGCCGCGGTAGCGTCCGCCGCGCCAAGCTCTACTACCTGCGCGACCTCTCGGGCAAGGCGGCGAGGATCGAAGAGAAGATCTGACGCCGGCGCACGGAGCGCAGGGCATGAGCACGCTACGGGCGATCATCATCGGGATATGGCGCGGCCTGGATGGGCTGCGCAAGATCCTGCACCTCATCCTGCTCATCGTCATCTTCGGCGTCATCGCCTGGGCGGTGAGTTCGTCCATGCCGGGCGTGCCGGACCGCACCGCGCTCGTCGTGCAGCCGCAGGGGCGCCTGGTCGAGCAGTTGAGCGGCGATCCCGTCCAGCGCGCGATCGAGAATGCGCAGGGCCGACAGCGTCAGCAGACGCTGCTCTGGGACCTGGTGGAGGCCATCCGCGGCGCGGCCACGGACAACCGCATCCGCGTGCTGGTGCTCGACCTCGATGAGATGGAGGGTGCCGGGCAGCCCATGCTCGAGGAACTCGCGAGCGCCATCGGTAAGTTCCGCGCCAGCGGCAAGCCGGTCATCGCCTACGGCACGACCTACGATCAGGATCAGTATTACCTCGCGGCTCAGGCCGACAAGGTGTACCTCGATCCCACCGGCTACGTGATGATCGAGGGCTACAGCCGCTATCCGCTTTACTTCAAGGGATTGCTGCAGAAGCTCGGCGTCGACGTCAATGTCTTCCGCGTCGGCACGTTCAAGAGCGCCGTGGAGATCTTCACGCGCAGCGACATGTCGCCGGCCGACAAGCAGCAGAGCCTCGCCTATCTCAATGTGCTCTGGTCCACCTACCAGAAGGCGATGACGGGCGCGCGCAAGCTTCCCGCCGGCGCCATCGGGAGTTATGTCGATTCCCTGCCGAAGACCGTCAGCGCCGCGAGCGGCGATGCCGCGAAGGTCGCTCTGAAGGCGGGGCTGGTCACCGGGCTCGCCACCCGGCTGCAGGTCGACCGGCAGCTGATCGGCCTGGTCGGCGAGGACAAATCGACCGGCTCCTTCAACCAGATCTCCGCGGAGGACTACGCGCGGATCGTCGATGCGCGCAAGAAGCTGCATGACGGCAATGGCAAGGCGGAGATCGGCGTCATCGTCGCCTCAGGCGAGATCCAGGACGGCAAGTCGCCTCCGGGCACGATCGGCGGCGACTCGCTGTCGCGGCTGATCCGTGAGGCGCGGCTCGACAAGGACATCAAGGCTGTCGTGCTGCGCGTGGACAGCCCCGGCGGCAGTGTCGCGGCATCGGAAGAGATCTACCGGGAGGAGGAGGCGCTGCGCGCGGCCGGCAAGCCGCTCGTGGTGTCGATGGGTGACCTCGCCGCCTCGGGCGGCTATTACATCTCGGCACCGGCCAACCAGATCTGGGCGAGCCCCGCGACCCTCACGGGCTCCATCGGTATCTTCGCCATCATCCCGACCATCGGCCAGACTTTGAGCAAGATCGGTGTCAGTGTCGATGGTGTCGGCACGACGCCGCTCGCCGGAGCGCTCAGCATCACGCGGCCGCTCACTCCGGAGGTGAGCGAGCTTCTGCAATCGCAGATCGACCGGGGTTACCGGCAGTTCGTCGACCATGTGGCCGCGGGCCGCCGCGAGACTCCGCAGCAGATCGATGCCATCGGGCAGGGCCGGGTCTGGGCCGGCGCCGATGCGCGGCGGATCGGCCTCGTGGATCGCCTGGGGACGCTGGAGGATGCGGTGAAGGCCG
>DASVWT010000454.1:0-3907 GCA_036393055.1 Steroidobacteraceae bacterium | reverse complement strand
TCGAAGCTCGCCGCGAGAGCGCGCTGACGGTCCTCGAGGCGGGCGAAGGCCGTGACGGCCAGGGCAGGAATGCGGCGCTGGTGCCGCTGCTGCTCCTCGCGGCGCAGGCCGCGCAGAAGGCTGTAGCCGTCCTCGCCCGGCATGCCGATGTCCGCCACGATGACGTCGGGGCGGTGGACTGTCACCGCCTCTCGCGCAGCAGCACAGGAGCCCACGGCGCAAACGGCGGCACCGCGCCGCTCGAGCAGCCGCGCCAGCGCCTCACGCGCGAGCGGCTCATCATCCACGAGGAGAATCTCCACCCTCGAGAGATCCGGCAGGCCCTGCTTGTGCCCCGCGCCGGCATTGTCCCTGACCTCCCCCGCCGGCCTGCCAAGAGGCAGGCAAACCCTGAACGAGGCGCCCTGACCGGGGCCCCGGCTCTCGGCGCGGATCGTGCCGCCGTGCAGCTCGACGAGTTGTTTGGCGATGGCAAGGCCGAGACCGAGGCCGCTGTGGCGGCTGGCGGTGCCGACGGTGCCCTGGCGAAAGCGATCGAAAACGAACGGCAGGAATTGCGGATCGATGCCCATGCCGGTATCGCGAACCTCCAACTCCATGAGGTCATGCGCCCGATGCAGCACCACGTCCACGCGGCCCCCGGGCGGGGTGTATTTGACCGCGTTGGTGAGCAGATTCCCCGCAACCTGTTGGATTCGGTCCAGGTCGGCGCGGACGGGATCGGTGCCACCGGCGAGATCGGCGGCGAGCTCGATCTGGCGCGCCTGCGCCAGTGGGATGGCCTGGGCGATCGCCGCCTCCACCGCCTCGATCAGCCGCGTGTCCTTCAGCTCCAGGCGAAGCTGTCCGCGCGACATGCGCGAAAGATCGAGAAGATCGTCGATGAGCTGCTGCTGCGCGAGCGCCGCGCGCTCGAGGATCTTCGCGCCCTGGGCCGCATCCTCCCCGGACAGGCCGCCCTCGGCGAGCATCCGCGACCAGAGGCGGATGGTGTTGAGGGGCGTGCGCAGCTCGTGGCTGACGGTGGCGATGAACTCGTCCTTGCAGCGGTTGGCGTGCTCGGCATCCTGGCGCTGCGCCTCGGAGCGCCGCAGATCATAGCGCAGCCGCGCATTGGCAAGCGCGAGCTCCGCTATGCGCGCGTTGGCGTCGGCCATGAGGCTCGCGAGATCCTTCCTCACGGGCAGCCCGGGACCAGGAGAGGCGAGAGAGTGCGCCATATGGGCATCCTCCTCGGAACCGATGAAAGGTTACCCTGGGCACCACCCCTTTCCCGGGGACGCTCTGCCATGGCCGCATTACCCGGCGGCCAGCGCATCGTACCCAAACGGAGACCTCCTCGATGACGCTTCGTGCGACTATCGCCAATTCGGCTCATAACATAACACACCCGGAGCATACCGCAACCGGGGCGCGCGGCTTTGATGCAATTCTGCGGGCCATCGGCTGCGCCGCAACGCTCCCGTCCGAGCAGGACCTGCCACGCGCATGAGACAATCCGCGCACCAGGTTGGCTCATGGGATGAAAGCGCTCATGCCCGGATTGTTAGCGTTCCCTGCCGGGCCTGCGTGAGGAGCATCCAGTGAGCGCACGCACCCTCATGATCCAGGGAACCACGTCGGATGCCGGCAAGAGCACGCTGGTCGCCGGGCTCTGCCGCGTGCTGCGGCGCCGCGGAGTACGGGTCGCGCCCTTCAAGCCGCAGAACATGGCATTGAACAGCGCTGTCGGGATCGATGGCGGCGAGCTCGGCCGCGCCCAGGCGCTGCAGGCGCAGGCCGCCGGCATCCCGCCGACGACGGACCTCAACCCGGTGCTGCTCAAGCCGAGCACCGACCAGCGCTGTCAGGTCATCATCCACGGAAGGGCCGTGGAGGAAATGGGCGCCTGGCAGTACCATGATTTCAAGCGCCGCGCGCGCGAGGCGGTGCTGACTTCATACAACAGGCTGTGCGAGGCGTACGAGCTCATCGTCGTCGAGGGCGCCGGCTCGCCCGCGGAGATCAACCTCCGCGACGGCGACATCGCCAACATGGGATTCGCGGAGGAGGTCGACTGCCCGGTCGTGCTCATCGCCGACATCGACCGTGGCGGCGTGTTCGCGCACATCGTGGGCACGCTGGCGCTGCTCAGCGAGAGCGAGCGCAATCGGGTGCGCGGATTCGTCATCAACCGCTTCCGCGGCGACCTGTCGCTGCTGCAGCCCGGGCTGGATTGGCTCGAGCGCCACACCGGCAAACCGGTGCTCGGCGTTCTTCCCTATCTGCACGGACTGCACCTCGATGCCGAGGACGGCATCAGCCGCGATGCCACCCTGGTTGGCGCCCAGGCCGAAGCAGGACCCGCCGAGTTACTGCGGGTAGCGATTCCGGTGTTGCCGCGGATCAGCAATCACACTGATTTCGAGCCGCTGGCGCGACATCCCCAGGTCCGATTGCATTACATCGACGCCGCGACTGCACCGCCGCCCGCCGACCTCGTCATTCTCCCCGGATCCAAGTCGGTGCGCGCCGATCTCGAGTGGCTGCGCGCACGCGGGTGGCCGCAGTATCTTAAGAGGCACCTGCGCTACGGCGGCAAGCTCCTCGGCATCTGCGGCGGCCTGCAGATGCTCGGCAAGACGATCGCGGACCCGCAAGGAGTCGAGGGAGCGGCGGGAGAGAGCCCCGGCCTCGGCTGGCTCGACCTCACGACGGTGCTGCTGCCGGGCAAGCGGCTCTCCAACGTCTCGGGCAGCCTGCAAATAGGTAGTGCCCGCGTGCGCGGCTATGAGATCCACATGGGGCGCACCCACGGGACTGCCCTGCAGCGGCCCGCCGTGATCCTGGAGGACGGCGCTCCCGACGGGGCGATCTCGGCCGATGGGCAGATCATGGCCACGTACCTGCACGGCCTCTTCGAGGACACGGCGGCATGCACCGCGCTGCTGCGCTGGGCAGGGCTGTCGCAGCCGCTCGCGATCGATCATGGCGCCCGCCGGGAGCAGGCCCTCGATCGGCTGGCTGACACGATCGAGGCGAATTGTGATCTCGAGCGCGTTCTGCCCCTGCTCCCGCCCGCAGCATCCCGCTAGCTGCTCATCAGGCCGTGCGGTAGCGCACCGTTCGAGCTGGCCGCGCGACTCTATACTCCAGCTCTGCATGAAGCTCCGACGGAATGAGCCAGAAAGACATTGAGCGTGAGCGTCGCTATAGAGCGCTCTTCGAGAATCCATTCGATGCGATAGCCGTCCTCGACGCGGTGCGCGATGCCGAGGGCGCCATCGCCGACTGGCGCTATTGTGACGCCAATGCCAATTGGCTGCGGACGGTAGGACGGCCGAGCGGTCAGCTGCTCGGCAGGACCGTGACGGAGGTCCTGCCCGCGCGCGCTACCGAGCTCATCCCGCTATACACACGCGTTCTCGCGCAGAGCCGGCCGCAGCAGTACGAGGAACGCAGCGGCGAGACGGACCTGCTCATCAGCCTGTTTCCGATAGGCCCGGACTCCATCGCCATCTCCGGCGTCGACATCAGCGCGCGAATCCGTGTGGAAGCCGAGGTCAGGCGGCTCCTGGAGGTCAATCGCGCCGAGCGGGAGTGGTTGTCTGCTCTACTCGACTCCATGACCGAGGAAGTCTATTTCGCCGATCCGCAGAAGCGATACACGTATGCCAACCCCGCGGCGCTGCGCGAGTTCCGCCACGACACGGTTGAAGGCGTGGACATCGAGAAGATCGTCTCTCAACTCGAGGTCCTGCGGCCCGATGGCACGCCGCGGCCACTCTCGGAAGCTCCACCCATTCGCGCACTCGCTGGCGAGGTCGTGCGCGATGAGGAGCAGATCGTCCGCATCCCCCGCACGGGAGAGCTGCGTCATCGGCAGGTGAGCTCAGCCCCCGTTCGCGACGGCGGCGGCAACATCATC
>DASVWT010000453.1:0-3741 GCA_036393055.1 Steroidobacteraceae bacterium | reverse complement strand
GGTGCCGGCCTGGGCGGAATTCATCGCGACGGCCTGCTCGTTCCAGCTGATCGTGATCAGGCACTCCACTGGAGTGCTCGTGTTGCATGCGACGGTCGCTGTGTCGGCGGGCAGCAACGAGTGGAGCGCGATGGCCCACTGATTCAGATCGTATGAGGCGAGGCTGGGCGCGTCGCAGGCGGCGCCGGTGGCCTTGGTGCAATCGGGCGCGGGGGACACGGGAAGCCCGGTGGCGACCTGGTTTCCGCTGACGGTGATATTGGCGCCTGAGGCGGTCGAACCCCAGTAGGTTCGATTGACATGCATGGAATCGGCAAGGCTGGCCGCTTCGATGGCGGCGAGCGCCCGGCGTCCGGCGACGCCGTTGCTTGCCAGGGCGAGCGCCTCCATCTTCGCGATTCCCAGCAGTCCCACCGAAAGGACGATGAGCGCAACCAGGACCTCGATGAGACTGAACCCGTACGAGCGCCGCCGGCTTACCGTTGCGGGTCGGTGGCTCATGAGCAGGCTCCCACCCCGTTGGCGATGGCCGTAGGTACGCCGCTGAGGGTGAGCTGCAGACAGCGCGTATACGCGGAACCGTGGCCCGAGTCGTGCAGCCGGAGGGTGACGGTTCCTGCCAGATTCAGGGCGAACCCTTCACGATTGAATTGGAAGGCGCTGGTGGTGCCGTCGGCAGCCTGGAAGGTATCGCCGCCGGTGAACGGACTGCGTACGCGCAGGATGGTACCGGCGGCTGGTTGCGCTCCGCTGCCTGAGTACACAATCCATCCGGTATTCCAGGTATCGCTGCCGGAACAGGTCGATTGATTAACCGAGGCACAAACGCTGATGGTCTGTCCTTCCTTGATGGCCTCCGCACGGGCGAACTGCATGTCGCCCGCGAGGTTGTTGATCTCGCTGGCCATACGGTCCGTCTTCGTGACGTATTGAAACGAGGGTATGCCGACGGCGAGCAGGATTCCCACGATCGCCATGGTTACCACGAGCTCCAGTAGCGTGAAGCCGCCCTGTGAGGGAGCCCGGTTCCGGCGGTTTGATGTAGGTTGTCGCACTCGACGCGCTTCTTTGGCCTTTCGGTGCGGCGGACTTTACTGGAACGGAAGCGCTGCTTACCGAGGCATGCGACAGTAATCGGCCTCATTCCGACCGGCGGCCGGTTCGGGGGGATGGGCGGAGTCACCTCCGTGCACGGTGACGCCGATCCTTGACTGCCGGTCGATTCGGTGCGCTGCGTCACAGGTCCGTGGCGCGTGCACCGGTACGCTTTATGACATGTGCGAGCGATACGTCGTGCCGGATCAGATGCTCGCGGAGCGGGAGCTTGCGCCCGAGCATGCTTGGTGGCGCTTTGCGGCGAGCTTCAACGTGGCGCCGGGGCGCTACGTGCCCGCCGTACGCCTGCACGAGGGCCGCTCCGAAGCGGTGATGATGCGCTGGGGGCTCATTCCGTCGTGGGCGGAGGGCGATCCGTCCGCTGGGCAGTGGCTCCGGCTCTCGTACGAAAGCCTGGAGCGCAGCGCTCTCTATCGCGGTCCGTGGCTGAACGGGCAACGCTGCATTCTGCCGTTCGCGGGGTTTTATACCTGGCAGTTGACGCCCGCGGGGTACCGGCAGCCGTATTTCGTGCAGGCCCGGCACAGCCCGGTATTCGTCGTCGCCGCGCTCTGGGATCGAACCGAGGCTGAAGATGGCGATGTGTTCGAAGGCTGTGCGATCCTAACGGTGCCCGCAAACGCGCTGCTCGCGTCAATTCAGACAGCTACAAAGCAGATGCCGGCCATCCTCCGTCCCGAGGATTGCGATGCATGGCTTCACGGCACGCCCGTCGAAGCGCGGGCGCTTCTGCGCACCTTTCCCGAGGAACTGCTGACCGGCCACGCGGTGAGTCCTCGAATCAACTCCCTGGCCTGCGATGATCCCGCCCTGGTGCGGTCGATCGGGCAGCGGGCAAGGGCCGAGGCGGCTGAGCGCTCTGAGGGATAAGTGCGCGGACCCGTTCCCGTGGCCGCCAGCCCGGCCGAGTACGATCCGCGCTTCGTGAAATTTGTAATGTCATGACAATGGCAGTACATTAAGGCTCATGGAAGGCCGAAGTCTCGTCAATGAACGCTTCACGGGCGCAACGATAAAGAATGCGATCGCGCCGGGCACTCTCGTAGCAGGTGCGCAGTGATGAGGGCCGGAGCGACTCGCGTGAATGCAGCCGGGGGATCCCCGGCACGGCCTGATGCTCGTACCAAGGGCGCAGTGGTGCAGATCCGCCTGTCTGCGGCCGACAAAGCGGAGCTTTTGCGCGCTGCCCATGGTGTTGGACTCTCGCTTTCAGGATGGATTCGGATGGTTCTCCTTACGGAGGCACGGGCGAATGGACGGGCGAATGGCGGCGGGAGGACGTCCAGGTGAAGACGGCACGGCAGGCCGAGGCGGAACTCATCAAATACTGCGCACAGGTGGCGCACGGTTCCATGGTGGCCGTGAGGGATCAACGGGAAGCGAATGTTCTGGCAGTCGCGGCTCGAGTCTTGCGCCGTCGATTCCCGGCCGAGATCGCGCATCTCGCTGCCGCAAGCGAAGGGTATCTGCGCGCACACGAGGCCGAACGGGTGAGCGCCGGCGTGGCTATTGCCAACGGTTGGATCGGCAGCCTGCCCAGATTCCGCGAGCTGCTGACCCGTGAGCTCGAGATGACGGCAAAGTCCCATGGTCGGACCCACCAAATCTCCCGTCCTGCGTACTGATACCGCGCTCGCTCGCGGCTTGAGGGAGTTGTTCAGGCAACTCGCCCAACGGCTGTCGCTCACAAAACCCATGAAGGTTTATCTGGCCGGCGGACTCGGTGTTTATCTGTACACAGGCGCACGTCCGAGCACGGATGTCGATGCGGAGTTTGACGGCCGCATGTTGCTGCCCCGCGACCTCGTGGTCGAGGTGACGCTCGAGGATGGCCAGCGTGAGATCCTCTATTTCGACACCAATTACAATCCGATGTTCGCGCTTCTTCACGAAAATTATCAGGTGGACTCGATCCCCGTGGACGTCGGGGAGTCGAGCCTGCAGGTTCGTGTGCTTGCACCTGTGGATCTGGCGGTCAGCAAGATCGGCCGTTTTCAGGACCACGATCGCGAGGACATCGCCGAGTTGGTGCGCTGCGGGCTCGTCACCGCGGATGACATGGAGAAGCGAGCAGAAGATGCGCTGAGTGGCTATGTCGGTGCACTCGGCACAGTGCAGAGAAACATCAAAGATGCCGTCGCGCTCGCGCGCAAGGTGGAGTCGGAACGGGACCGGGAAAGCGCGGAGCCGGGCGGCCGGCGAACGGCCGAAGCGATGGACGCGGGGGATGATGAGGACTGATTATTGAACTTCGCATAATATATATTACGTTAAATTGACTATCGGGCGGCTGTGGCAGCTCGCCACCCGCCCGCTATAGCGGCGCGCCGCTGACGGCGGCGGGAACGCAATGCACGGACGTTTCATCAAATGTATGCCATGCCGTGAGACAACTAACCACCCGGCGGCACATCGCTACGGCGGCCCGCCGTGCGACATGGCGCTATCCACCGCCCTGGAGGAGATCCATATGCTCGATTACGTGCTGATCATATTCGCCATCGCGGCCGTCGGCGGCCTGGTGCTCGCGGCGCACGTCCTGCGCGACAAATTCGCCCCATGGGCCTTGTCGCTGCTGCATGCACTGCTCGGCGCGGCCGGCCTCGTCCTGCTGATCGTGATGCT
>DASVWT010000452.1:0-3473 GCA_036393055.1 Steroidobacteraceae bacterium | reverse complement strand
CGCATCTGGAGCTGATCCCGATGCCGCTCGGCAGGGTTCTGTACGAATCCGGGGACGTGCTGCATCACGTTTACTTTCCGACGGACTCAATCGTGTCGCTGCTGTACGTGCTGGCGGATGGTGCCTCGGCGGAGATCTCGGTGGTAGGCAACGACGGACTCATCGGCGTGGCGCTGTTCATGGGCGGCGAGACGACTCCTAGTCGTGCGGTCGTGCAAAGCGCAGGTTTCGCGTACCGTTTGGCCGGGCAGCGGCTCAAGGACGAATTTCACCGCAACGGCGAGATGCAGCTTCTGCTGCTCCGCTACACACAGGCGCTGCTCACCCAAATGGCGCAGACTGCGGTCTGCAACCGGCACCACTCTGTCGACCAGCAGCTGTGCCGCTGGCTTCTCCTATCGCTCGACCGGCTGCCCGGCGATCAGTTGGTCATGACCCAGGAGCTCATCGCGAACATGCTGGGCGTGCGCCGCGAAGGAGTGACCGAGGCAGCCGGGAAGTTGCAGAGGCTGGGGATCATCCGCTATGCCCGCGGTCGCATCAAGGTGCTGGAGCGCACGCGGCTGGAACAACTGTGCTGCGAATGCTATGCCGTCGTCAAGGCGGAGACCGATCGCCTGCTACCGGTTCTGCGCGGGGCCTGACCGCGTGCCAATGGCAGACCGCCGTTCGGCCTCGCATGCTGCGAGGACTATTGGGCTCCGATCCACAACACGCGCTCAGGGCACCATAGCACGCAATAGCGCGGGAATCTCGACCGTCGCGAAGTGCGAAAGCGTATCGCAAACTGCGTAGGGCAGGACGATGCGGCCGTTGAAGCGCATGGCGCCGCACGTATACACGACGTTCGGGACGTAACCCTCGCGCGCGGAGCGCTCGGGGCGCAGCAACGGCTCTGGCAGGCGGGCGAGAACACGGGAGGGGTCCTGTTTGTCGAGAAGAGCTGCTCCGATGGAGTATCTTCTCATCGGCCCGACGCCGTGAGTCAGCAGCAGCCAGCCCTCTTCGAGCTCGATCGGCGATCCGCAATTGCCGATCTGCACGAACTCCCAGGGGAATCGAGGCTCGAGGAGGGCCACGCCCTCGTCCCAGGAGTACAGGTCGTCGGAATAGATCAGGTAAAGGTTTTCGTTGTCCTGCCGCCCGACCATGGCGTAATGGCCGTTGATCCTTCTCGGGAATAGGGCCATGCCCTTGTTGCGCGCCGCCGATCCTGTCAAGGGTGTCATGGTGAAGCGCTCGAAGTCGGTTGTCTCCAACAGCTCCGATCTGATCGCTCTGCCGCTGTAGGCGGTGTAGGTCGCGTAAAAGGTCCTGTGGCTGTCGTCGCGGAACTCGACGAAGCGGGCATCCTCGATGCCGTTCGATTGTGCCTCGGTGACGGGGAAGATCACGCGCTCGCTGATGTCGCCCTCGGGCTCGAATATCACTTCCATGGCATCCCGAGGCGGAGCGGCCACGCGCCGCTGCAGGTGTGGGATCGATGCAAGGCGCGCAGTCGGATCCAAGGTCACGGTGCCGTCGGGCGCGACGATTCCGGATCGGAATGTCAGAGATGAGACATGGCCTTCCCCGACTGCCCGCAGGCTCACGATCACACGGCGCTCGCCGCTTTGCAGCGCGGACTGATCCGGATGGGCGATGATGCTCGGATTGAACAGGGCCGCCGCCTCGAAGGAGTACTCGTGCAGGAAGTACGCGCCGATGAGCTGCCGCTGCACCTGAGTCAGCGGAGCTTGCACGGAGTGCACGATTTCCACGGCGTCGGCGCGAGTCTCGAAAGCGGTCGGGAGCCGCCGGTGGCGCCCCTCGAAGCTCTCGAGCACTTCGGCCAACTGCCGGCTCGCGGCCTGCGAATCGAGCGCCAACACCCGGTCGACGATGTGCGTCATCCGCGCCCTGTCAGGCCCGTTGAGATCCCGCGGCTCGATGCTCGGCTTGAAGTGGCGCATCACCACTCTCGTTGGATCGGGGCGCAGACAGAGGGATTGATGGTCGAGCAATGGTACGGGGGACAAGGCTTCTCCGATTCTCTCGAACGTCGTGTGAGGCCGTCAGGTCCCGGCGGCAGCCTGCAGCGCCGATGGCGAAACCTCGCCCCGCAGACGGCCGAATTGCCGCATGTCGGTGAGGCTCAGGAGATAGGAGATGGCGGATTCGCCTCCGCGGTTTTCGTTGGCGCGATCCGGATGCAGGCCATCACGGCAACTCCCGGTTTCGGGGTCGACCAGCGGCAATGACAGATCGTTACGGCCGAAGAACCACGCCAACGCGCGTTCCGCGTGGACCCGCCAGGTGTCGTCACGGCCTGCGCGCCAGGCGGCGAGGCACGCCGAGATCGCTGCGGCGGCTTCCAGGGGTTGCTGATCGAAGGCCTGGGGGTGCACCCGCTTGGCCCCAAAGCTGCTCGAGCCGACGGGCCTGAAGTGGCCCTCCGCGGCCGTCTGCAAGCTCATGAGCCAGCGCAGAGAGCGCAGACCGGCGGCCAGGTGGCGCGGTGTCTCGAGCGAGCAGCCCGTCACGATCAGGGCCTGGGACAACCTCGCATT
This sequence comes from Steroidobacteraceae bacterium, assembly GCA_036393055.1. Taxonomy (GTDB): domain Bacteria; phylum Pseudomonadota; class Gammaproteobacteria; order Steroidobacterales; family Steroidobacteraceae; genus 13-2-20CM-66-19. The sequence goes on along the minus strand of DASVWT010000452.1, from coordinate 924 downwards.
GTCATAGGCCAGGCCGTCCTCGAACCACGTCCACTGGGGGGTCTCCACGGCCGCCATAATGGCGAGCAGCCTGTTGGCCAGGAGTTCCTTCAGGCTGCGCGCGCCGGCATGTTCCGCGACAGCGGCGCAGTATGCTTGCAAGCCGAGCAGCGTGAAACTCCACGCCCGCGGCGAGGTAAATCCCTCCACCGCCGGCAGCGCCTCCGCGAACAGTGCGGTAGCCCAGCTCCGCCGCGACTGATCATGATCGCGGCGCGCGCATTCGCCCAGCGCCCAGAGCGCGCGTCCATGGCTATCCTCCGATCCCATGTCAGAATGCCAGCATCTGTCGAAACCCAGGAAATTGCGGAAACGCCCGGTGCCGGGGTTCCAAGCGTGCTGCAGGAAGGCCGCGAAGCGGTTCGTCAGGATCTCCGGCAGGGGCGACTCCGCCGGTCCGTCGAGCTCGCAGGCCAGCAGCAGCGCCCGCGCGTTGTCGTCGGTGCAATAGCCGTGCGAGCGATCGGCAACGGCATGTACCGCATGCTGAAGCAGGCCGGTGTCATCGCACAATGACAAGAGATGGCCGATCGGCAAGGCTTGGGTACCTTGAAGGCAGCGAACGGTGCGTGTGTCCTCATCCTGTCGCGGCAGCGCGAGCCGCAGGCGAGCGCCCCTGGCCGTGCTCTCGAAGACGGCACGGTAACGCTCGGCTATTTTTGGCCAGGTCATCGCCCTGCCTTCCGCATAGGCGCGCTCGCGCATTGCGAGTCGCCTGGGCTCGTCGCTCAGCAACCCCGCGACCTCGCGACCGAGTGCCGCGACATCGCCAAAGGGTACGAGCACGCCCCGACCCTCTCCCAGGAGCTCGCGCGCATGCCAATAGGGTGTCGAGACCACCGCCTTGCCCAGCCCGAAGCTGTAGGCCAGGGTGCCGGATGTCAG
>DASVWT010000451.1:0-10895 GCA_036393055.1 Steroidobacteraceae bacterium | reverse complement strand
GCCCTCCCGGTCCCGAAACCAGTTGAGCGCGAGGTCCGCGCCGTGACGCGCGCACTCGATGGCCGTGCCCCGGCCGATGCCGCGCGATGCGCCGGTGATCAATACGTTCTTGCCTGCGAGCAGCATGTGAGAGCCCTCCGGGCGGTGGCCGTCTACTTTCGGGTGAGGATCTTCAGAGCGTAAGGCAGGTCATCGTGCGGCGCGGGCAACTGCACCGTCAGACCCCGCGGAGTCTGCTTCCACGCCACCGGCGACGAGTCGCCGAGGAGAGAGACCTGCGCAATCGGCGTCTCGAGGTACGACGTGCCGGAATAGAGCGTCTTGATCAGCACCTTGCCGTCCCGCGGCCACGCCAGCCCCATTGCATACAACGCCCCGTCCTTCTGCGTGAAACGGATATCGGCAGGCGTGTAAACCTGGCCGGCCTCCCGGCCCGAGGGCGCATTGGTGCTGCCTTCGCCGTAGAGCACCCAGGGGCGGGTGCCGTAAATCGCCTCGCCGTTGACCTTCAGCCAGGCGCCCATCTGCAGCAGAACCGCCTGTACCTGCGAAGGAATCGTCCCGTCCGCGCGCGGTCCGATGTTCAGCAGCAGATTGCCGTTCTTGCTCACGATGTCGATCAGGCCCGTGAGCAGCGACTGCGCAGTCCGATAGGTATCGTCCTCGACGTAGCCCCAGGACTTGATGCTCACGGACGTATCGCTCTGCCAGGGGCGCAGGCGCAGCGCATCGAGCTTGCCGCGCTCGATATCGAGCACCGCGGCCCCCGGCGGAAACGCCTCCAGCTTGTACGTCAGCACCACACCCTGGTCTCGAGCGGCGGCCACGTCATAGTAATACGCGGCCATGCGCTTCAAGTCCGCAGCGAACGCCGGCTGGTTGATCCACCAGTCGAAATAGATGAAGTCCGGATGGTAATCGTCGACCAGCTCCGTACTGCGTGCCAGCCAATCCTGGACGTACGCCTGGGACGGCGGGAGCCAACGCTCGAGGTGATTGGGATCGGGCTCGCCAGTGTCGAGGTCGCCTGGCAGATGCATGGGCTCCGCGGGTCCGTAGAGACCCGCAAAACGAGGGTCGTTGACGTCCGATGGGTACTCCGTGCCTTCGTGGTACCACCACCAATGCTCCGCGCGGTGCGAGGAGACACCGAACCGCAAACCGCGGGCGCGCACGGCCTTCTGCAACGCAGCAACGACATCACGCTTCGGTCCCATGCGGGCCGCATCCCAGAGCGTGAATTTCGAGTCATACATGGCGAACCCGTCGGAGTGCTCCGCGACCGGCACCACGTAGCGGGCGCCCGCGCGGACGAAGAGGTCGGCCCAGGCCTTCGGGTCGAACTTCGCCATGGTGAAGCGCGGGATGAAGTCCTTGTAGCCAAACTTCGACTGGGGGCCGTAGACCGCACGGTGATACTCATAGGGCAGGGACCCTTTCACGTACATATTGCGCGAGTACCACTCGTTGTCGAAGGCCGGCACCGAGAACACGCCCCAGTGGATGAAGATGCCGAACTTCGCATCCCGAAACCACTTCGGCACCCGATAGCCCTCGAGGGATTGCCAGCTTGCGTGGAACGGCCCGTGAGCGATGCGCGCATCGACCTGCGTGAGTTGCCGATGGAGTGCCTGCTCGTAGTCGGCGGGCTCGTCCCAGAGCGGCGGAAAAGTCTGTGTCGTACGCGCGGCAGGCGCCGCATGAGCGGCAAAGGGCCACGAGACGGCCATCAGTGCGAGGGCGGCCAGTGTTGCGAGCATCGAGCGCATCAGGATCTCTCTTCCAGTACTGCGACGCCCTGTGCGCCGAGTGTGACTTCATGGACTATCGAGCCGGGGTGAAGCACGTCCCGCATCTCTCGAGGCAACGCCACGGTGCGCGGCGAGGCCCCATGGTTGATCAGGATCATTATCTCGTGGCCCGCGCCATAGCGCCGCATCAGCTCGACTCCCGGAGGAAGCGCTCCCATCGAGGGACGGATGCCGGCCGCGGCGAGCGCGCCGCCCAGGAGTGCGCGCGTGAGCTGCGGATCGAAGAGAGCGCCGAGGTAGGTGATATCCCCATGGCCATACCTCCTGCGCAGCGCCGCCGGCTGGCCACTCAGCCAGGGCGTGTTGGGAGCGTACTTCAGAATCACCTGGGTCCCCGGCGTGAGCGGTTGCAGCGCCTCGGCCCAGATGGAGGCCATCCCCGCGCCGGCGGCACCCGCCACCGCCACCTGATGGTCGAGGGCGTAGTACTGCTGCACGCGCCCGCCGAGCACCGCGACCAGCGGGCCTGGCTGCCGGCGGCTGTCGAGGCGGTCATAGCGATCCTTCATGCCGCTGCGCGGCCCAAGGATCAGGTGCCCGCCGCCGCGCACATAGGCCGCAAGGTGTCGAGCGAGGTCTTGCGGAATGAGGTTGAGTCCCGGTGCCACCACGACTTTGTATCGTGCGAGCGGCGCATACGCGCTCACGATATCGACCGAGTGCGTCAGATCCTCGAGCGGCCGATAGTAGTCGAGCAGCACCTTCAGCTGATCGTAGTCCACCGAGTGCCGCTGGAAGTCGATGGCCCAGCGGCTGTCATAGGTGGTGAGAATGGCGACCTGGGACAGGGGAGCGGTGCCGGCGATTGCGGCCGATGCCAGCCGGAATTCGCGGCCGATGCCGGCAACCTCGTGATAGAGCGGCACTGGATCGCCGTCAGGGCCTGCCAGCGTGCCGTGATACTGCTCCTGGCCGTTGAGCGCGCTGCGCCACTGCCAGAAGAGCACCGCATCGGCGCCATGGCCGATCGACTGCCAGGTCATGGCGCGCACCTCGCCTTGGTCGAGCGAGTTGCTGATGGGCGCCCAGTCGACGAAGCCCGGCTGCGCCTCCATGACCCAGTAGTCGCGCCGCTTCCAGCCCCGCACGAAATCGCTGATGGCGCCGTTGCGATAGACATCGAGATGTCCCTCGCCGACATAGTCGTCCCAGGAGGCGATGTCGAGGTCGTGCGCGAGTGTGTAGTGGTTCCAGTTGTCGCTCCAGCCGAGGCCGCCGAAGTTGCTGGTGATGAATTGCCGCGGGGCGATGGAGGCGCGCAACGCCGCGATCTGGTTCCGTTGATAACTGCGCCAGGTGTGGGTGACGAAGTGCCGGTGGGCCAGCATCAGGCCCGGGTTTCCGGCCTCGGCGTTGAGCGGGATCTGGCTCCAGGCGGTGTAGGTTTGACTCCAGTAGGCCGTCGTCCACGCGCGATTCAGCGCCTCGAGCGTGCCGAACCGCCGTTGCAGCCATTGCTGGAATTGCGCGCGCGTAGCGGCGTCGTAGGATTCGTCGGTGTACTCGTTATCGATCTGCCATCCGATCACGTCGGGATCGTGACCGAAGCGCTGCGCGAGACGCGTGACGATGTCGCGGCAGAACCTGCGATAGAGCGGGCTCGAGTAGGAGAACTGACGCCGGCCGCCGTGCTCCGCGCGCCGGCCGTCCGGCCCGACACGCAACACCTGCGGGTAACGGCTCGTCAGCCAGGCGGGCGGCGCGTCGGTCGGCGTGCCGATCACCACCGCGATGTGATGCTGCTCAGCCATGCGAATGGCGTGCGCGAGCCGGTCGAAATCGTACCGGCCCTCCGCGGGCTCGAGCCTGCTCCACGCGAATTCGCCGACGCGCACGACATTGATGCCCGCCGCCTGCATCAGCGAGAGATCGCGATCCCAGGCGCTCTGCGGCCATTGCTCCGGATACCACGCGGCGCCCAGCCAGAGCCGGCCGAGCGCCGTGGAGGTGGACCGTGGCGACGTGGAGGGCGGCGAGGAAGCTCCCTCGTCTGACGTGCTCCGGGCCACGCGCGTCGCGCACCCGGTGAGGAGGGTGCCACCCGCGAGCATCGCCGCAAGTATCGTCGGGAGCACGCGCGGCAATCCACCGCGGCTCATCGCAGCGGCGCCTCGAGCACGTGGACGCTGTGCGGCGCCAATGCCACCGTTTGCGTCATGGCGCCGGCATCTGCCGACAGCACCGGCGAGGCGGGCGAGGGCAGGCGGATCGTGTGGGCGTCATCGCCGTGGTTGATCAGGATCCACACCCGCTTGCCCGCCCCGACACGCTGGCAGACCTCGACGTTGTCCGGCACTCCCGTAACCAGCGGCGCCACATTGGCTCTGCGCAGGAGATCGTCGAGAACGTTGCGCATGAGGTCGGGATCGAGCCACGCTCCGATATAAGTGATGCTGCCCTTGCCAACCTGCCGGCTGATGACGGCGGGCTTGCCATCGAGCCAGCCGTTGCTCTTGCCGTAGCGCAACAGGACGTGCGTGCCAGGATCATGCACCGAAAGCGCTTCCGCCCAGATGGATGCCCGTCCGGAGCCGAGCTCGCCGCTGAGCGGCACGGTGGTGTCGAGCGCGTAATACTGCTCCACCCGCCCGCCGAGAAGGCTGGTGAGCGGTCCGGGCTGGCGTTCGGGCCAGAGAGCGTCATAGGTGTCCTTCATGCCGCTGCGCGGACCCAACACCAGATGGCCCCCCGCGCGGACATAGCCGGCGAGATGCCGTGCCGTGGCTGCCGGGAGGACGTTGAGCGCCGGGGCAACCACGATGCGGTAACCGGAGAGCGGTGCAGCGGGCGAGACGACATCCACCGATTGCGCATAGCGCTCGAGCGGCGCGTAGAAGGCGTCGAATTCCTTGACCACGCCGAAGTCGGCCTGCTGGCGCTGGAAGTCGATCGCCCAGCGGCTGTCATAGGACTGCAGCATGGCGACATCGCTGTGGGGGGAGGTGCCGGCGATCGCCGGTGCGGCGCGCGCCATCTGCGCGGCGATCTGCCGCACGACGCCATAAGCCGGCACGGGCGTGCCGTCGGGTCCCAGGAGGGTGCCGTGGTATTGCTCCTGACCGTTGAGCGCGCTGCGCCACTGCCAGTAGAGCACGGCGTTGGCGCCGTGCCCCACGGCCTGCCAGGCGAGCTCACGCATGGCATATGGCGGCAGGGCGGCGTTGACCGGCCACCAGTTGACGAAGGCCGGCTGGGTCTCCATCACCCAGAAGTCCTCGTTCCTGTAGCCGCGCACCAGGTCGTGCTGCACCGCCTGCTCGAGCCAGCGGAAATGCCCATCGGGCACGTACTCGTCCCAGGCAGCCAGGTCGAGCTGCCGGCTGAGGATGTACTGATCGAACTGATCGCCCCAGTGGGTCGTGTTGGTGGTGATGAACTGCCGCGGGTCGGCGTGCGCACGGATGGCGGCGGCCTGATTCTGCACATAGCTCGTCCAGGTGTCGGAGACGAACCGCCTGAAGTCGAGCAGCAGCCCCGGGTTCTCGTCCTTCGAGTGCATCGGCACCTGATCGAAGCTGTCGTAGGTCTCGCTCCAGTATGCCGTCGTCCAGTGGCGGTTGAGGCTCGCGATGTTGCCGTACTCGCGCCGCAGCCAGTCGTGGAACTGGCGGCGGGTCCCGGCGTCGAAGGAGGGCGGTCCGATCTCGTTGTCGAGCTGCCAGCCGATGACGTCGGGGTTGTGGCCGTAGCGCTCGGCGAGCCGCGTGGCGATCTGACGCGCGAGCTCGCGATAGCGCGGGCTGGAGAAGGAGAACTGTTGGCGGTTGCCGTGCTCCTCGCGATGGCCATCCTCATCGAGGCGCAGCGTCTCGGGGTATCTGCTGGTCAGCCAGGCGGGCGGCGCAGCGGTGGGCGTGCCGATCACCACATAGATATGGTGGCGCTGGGCTTCCGCAATCGCCCGATCCAGCCACGCGAAGTCGTACTCGCCCTCGCGCGGCTCCAGGGTGCTCCAGGCGAACTCCCCGACACGGACGACATCGAGGTGCGCCGCCTGCATCAGCTGAAGATCCTTCGGCCAGCGCGACTGCGGCCACTGCTCCGGGTACCAGGCCGTGCCGACGAGCAACGCCGGCGCCTGCGCCGCGCCGGCAACAGCCGCGATGCCCGCGAGCAGCAGGCCGAGAGTAAGCGGCGCGCAGCGCCAAGACCTGAGTCCCAGACGTTCCAAGGGCATGAGCTACTCCGCGGCGGCCGAGCCGAGTCGTGCACGGATACCAGGGGCGCGGCGTCCTGGCAAGGGGTGATTCCAATTGGTGGTATAAAAGACCACAATATGGAATGAGTACCGATCGACGCGAATTCCTCTGCCTCGCCGCAGGCGGACTCGCCGCGCCGCTTCTCGGGCTCGCCAAAGAGGCTGCGCCCGGCCTGGCACCTGCGGGCGGTGATCCCGGCATAGCCGCGGCGCAGTCGCGCGAGCAGCTCGCCCGGCTTTTCGCGAGCCCTCCCGCGAGCGCGAGCCCCGGCGCCTACTGGTACTGGCTGGGCGGGCAGGTGACCCGCGAAGGCATCACCGCCGATCTCGAGGCCATGCGCGCCGCCGGCATCGGCACCCCGATCCTCTACAGCATCGGCAAGAGCGGTCCGGACACGCTCATCCATCCGCCTGCGGATGCGCTGACGCCCCACTGGTGGGAGTTGGTCGAGCATGCCGCGGCCGAGTGCGGGCGGCTCGGCATGCGCCTCTCGCTCAACGATTGCGATGGCTGGGCGACGGCCAGCGGTCCGTGGATCACCCCGGAGCTCTCGATGCAGTGCGTCGTCTGGTCTCATCGGACGATCGCAGACGGGGAAACCCCTGGGGCCCTGGCGCAGCCGCCGTGCAAGCGCGATTATTATCGCGACATCGCCACGCTCGCGCTCCCCTGGCAGGCGGAGTGGGACGAGACCAGCTTCACCCGTCACGCGCGCATCAGCACGGACCTGCCACTCAAAGTGAATGAGCCCGCCCGGATCACCGATCCCGACAACCGGCAGCAGATGATCGACTGGCGCCGGGTCGCGGACGACCGCCCCTCATGGATCGAGTACGCCTTCGAGCGTCCCTTTACGCTGCGCTCGATCACCGTGCGCACACCTTCGCCTCCCGGCTTCGCCCCGGGTGTCTATCGGGCGGCCAACAGTCTCGTGGTCGAGGCGAGCGATGACGGCAGCGTGTTTCACAGGATCGGTGCGCTGGAGTATCCGCGGCATGGCTGGCAGACGGACCTCACGACGCTGACCCATGCTGTGCCGCAGACGACCGCACGCTATTTCCGGCTGGTGCATCAGCCGATTCCGCCGCAGCCCTACGAGGAAGAGTACGACTTCGGCCAGGACACGCGGCTCAGGCTCTTCAGCGTCGTGCTCTCGAGCGAGCCGCGCATCCACCAGCTTCCCGGCAAATCCGGGGCGCAGTGGGCGATCAGCCGTCGCACGACCGCGGCGGATGTTCCCGACACCGCCTGCATTCCACTTGCGCAGATCATCGACCTGACCGGCCGGCTGCGCCCGGACGGCACCCTGGACTGGCGGCCGCCGCCAGGCCGGTGGCGGCTGCTGCGCATCGGCTACTCGACGACCGGCGCGCAGAACTCCGCGGCGGGTGGCGCGCAGGGACTCGAGTGCGACAAGCTCTCCGCCGCTGCCGCGACCCTGCAGTTTCAGAGCTGGTTCGGGCAGGCGTTGCAACGGATCGGGCCGCAACTTGCCGGCAAGGTGCTGCACGTCGTGCACGTCGACAGCTGGGAGGCGGGCTCGCAGAACTGGTCGCCGGTATTCGCCGGCGGCTTCCGGCGCCTGCGCGGCTACGACCTGCTGCCCTACATTGCCGTTATGACGGGCGTGCCGCTCGTCAGCGCGGACGTATCGGAACGCGTCCTGCACGATGTCCGATGCACGATCAACGACCTCATGGACACGGGTTTCTTCCGCACGATGGGCGAGCTCGCGCACCGGCATGGCTGCCTCCTCAGCGCCGAGCCGCCCAACCCGACCTTCCCCGCCGACGGCATGCAGCATTTCCAGTACGCCGATCGGCCCATGGGCGAGTTCTGGCTGCGCACTCCGCGCAACGACAAGCCGACCTATATCAAGGACGCCGTCTGCGGGGCGCGGCTCTATGGCAAGCCGTATGCGCAGGCGGAGGCCTTCACCGAAGGGCTCATCCGCTGGGACGAGCATCCCTTCATGCTGAAGCCCGTCGGCGATCACAACTATTGCGAGGGCATCGGGCGCCTCTTCCTGCACGTGTATGCCCAACAGCCCTGGCTGCATCGCGAGCCCGGTATCACCCTGAACGGCATCGGCACCTTCTTCAGCCGCACGCAGACCTGGTGGCGCCCCGGGAAGGCCTGGCTCGATTACCTGCGCCGCTGCCAGGCGCTGCTGCAGCAGGGCCAGGCGGTCACCGACGTGTGTTATTTCGGCGGCGAGAACATCCCCGCCAGGGCATTCCTGCGCCGCCAGCTCAGCGTGACGCTGCCCGAGGGCTATGCCTTCGACACCATCAATCGCGATGCGTTGCTGCGGTTGACGAGTGTCAGCCATGGCGAGATCGTGCTCTCGAGCGGGCCGCGCTATCGCGTGCTGGTGCTCCCGGAAAGCGATCTCATGACCCCCGAGGTCGCGCTGCGATTGCGCGAGCTGGTACGCGCGGGAGCGACCCTCGTGGGGCCCCGCCCCAAAAAATCGCCGAGCCTCACCGGTTACCCGACCGCAGACCTGACTGTGGAGAGTGTTGCGCGGGAGCTGTGGGGGGATCTCGACGGGAAGCAGCGAACACGGCGCAGCGCTGGCGCGGGAAACGTGATCTGGGGGCGGCCGCTCGAGGAGGTTCTGCATGAGGCGGGGCGGCCCGCCGATGTGGTCACCGTGGATGGCGGCGCGCCTGCGCCGGCAGGGGAGGAAGCGCTCCCCGCCATCGAATGGACACATCGCAGAATGGCGGACTGGGATCTTTACTTCCTCAGCAATCCTGCTCCCCTCGCGCGGCGTATCGAAGCCACCTTCAGGGTGAGCGGACGGGTCCCGGAGCTGTGGCACCCGGACAGCGGCAGCACCGAGACGCTGGGGCTGTGGCGCGAGCAGGCGGGCTGCACCACTGTGCCATTGCAAATGGATCCGTGCGGCTCCGCCTTCGTGGTCTTTGCGCGGCCCTCGCCGCGAGTGCAACACTTCGTCGCGATAGAGCCTGCCACGACTCATCCCGACCCGGATGATCCGAGCCATGGCGAGGAGGCGCGAAGGGCCGTGCGCCTGTTGGAATCGGACGGCCGCGCCCGTGCGCTGGTCTCCTCTGCAGGCAGATGGATGCTGCGCAGCGCCTCCGGCGAGCGCAGGCCGCTCGAGGTGGCGCAGCTTCCACCGGCCTTGTCCGTGAGCGGGCCGTGGAAGCTGACATTTCCCCGCCGTCCGGCAGGCGCGCCCGGAGCGGGCAGGGACGCGCGGCCGGTGCACGCCGCACGCGAGCGCCTCAGTCGCCTCGTTTCCTGGACTGAGCTCTCCGACCCCTACGCCCGCTACTTCTCCGGCACGGTCCTCTACCGGACCCGGCTCGAGGTGCCGGCGGCGCTGCTCGACCCGCAGCTCTCGCTCTGGCTCGACCTCGGGGAGGTGCACGAGATCGCGGCCGTCCGGGTGAACGGCACCGAGCTCGGCGTGCTGTGGAAGCCGCCCTTCGCCCTCGAGATCACCGCAGCCGTGCGCGCCGGCCGCAACTCACTGACTCTTCGCGTGACCAACACGTGGCGCAATCGCCTGATCGGTGATCACGGCAAGCCCGCCGCCGAGCGCGAGACTTTCGTGGTGCCGATGCTGCGCAAGGGCGAGCCCTGGCTGCCCGGCGGGCCGGGAGCCGGGCTCTCGCCGGCTGGCGTGTTGGGGCCGGTGACGCTGAGGAGCCTCGCGAGCGTGCTGTTGTGAGCGTGGTGCGAAGCGCTGGATCCGGGCTCCTGCCCGGCCCAGTGCTGCTTTCGCAGGCTACTTGCGCCGCCCGCCGCGGCGGCGGGCGCGTGGCTTCGGCCGCTTCGCTCCGGGGGGAACGGCGTCCACGGGCTGGGCGGGCTGTCGCCCGGTCCAACCCAGGCCCTCGCTGATGCGGTGTGCGGCTGCCATCACGTCTTTGCTCAGGGCCTGCATGCGGTGATCGCTCATGTACTGGGCGGCGCTCGAGACGCTGAGCGCGGCGACCGTGCGCCCGGCGACATCGCGCACCGGGGCGGCGATGCAGCGGATCTGATCCTCGTTCTCCTCCAGGTCGAACGCATAGCCGGCCTGCACGTAGCCGCGCATGCGTGCCAGCCATTCCTGCTGCGAGATCTCCTCCCGGCGCCGCGCGCCCGGCCGCGTCGGCTCGCCGCGCTCGGCGCGAAAGAGCTCGAGCCACGCGTCCTCGTCCAGATCGAGGATCAGCGCCTTGCCGAGACCGGTGGAGGTCACCGGCTGCAGCTCGCCGATCCGCGAGCTGATGTTGATGCGGCGCTTGCCCGGTATCTTATCGAGATACAGCACGCGCCCGCGGTCGAGGACGCCGAGGTGCACGGTGTCCTCCGTGAGCAGGGCGAGACGCTCCAGATGCGGTGCGGCGACGCGCGGCAGGTCGAGCTCATCGCGCACCCGGAAGCCGAGCTCGAGCAGCTTCGGCCCCAGGCTGTAGCCGCTGTGCGGCACGAAGCTGAGATAGCGCCGGTCGGTGAGGGCGGAGGCGAGCCGGTGAGTGGTGCTGCGCGTGAGACCCAACCGCGCCGCCAGGTCGCCGAGCTTGATGGGACCCTCGGCGACCACATCGATCACGTCGAGTCCGCGAAACAGTGTCTGGCTGCCGAGGCGCGCGGGCGCGCGCGATGCGGCCTCCTCGGCAGACAGCGGGTCACTCGCGGTTGTTCGCGTGCTTCTCATTATATGGCACCCGTATTAGTATGTGGGACAATGAGCTTTCCCGCAATCAGACAGGTCCGCGCCTACGTGCTGCGGGGCGGCGGCGCCGACTACCACGACCAGCAGGGCGGGCACTGGATCGACGATCACATCGCCACTGCCATGAGCCGCTACCCCGAGTACCGGCAGAGCCGCCGCAGCTTCGGCATCAACGTGCTCGGCACG
>DASVWT010000450.1:0-7423 GCA_036393055.1 Steroidobacteraceae bacterium | reverse complement strand
CCTGGACAACATCATGACGATGGCCCGCCATGGCCAATGCGTCGTCATCACCCCGTTCACTCTCATGGGCGCGATGGCGCCGGTGACACTGGCCGGTGCGCTCGTGCAGCAGACCGCCGAGGCGCTCGGAATCGTCGCGCTCTGCCAGATGCTGCGGCCCGGCGCACCCTGCGTCCTCGGCGGGTTCACCTCCAACGTCGACATGCGGACGGGATCGCCTGCATTCGGCACGCCGGAGTACGTGCATGCGGTGCTTGCCGCCGCTCAGCTCGGCCGGCGGCTCGGCCTGCCCGTGCGCACCAGCGCCGTGAACGCCTCACCGGTCGTAGACGCCCAATCGACCTACGAGACGGCGTTCTCGCTGCAAGCGGCGATCCTCAGCCACAGCCACCTGGTGAATCACGCGGCCGGCTGGCTCGAGGGCGGACTCTCGGCCTCTCTCGAGAAAATCATCGTCGACGCCGAGTTGTTGCGCAATTGGGCCGAGATGCTGAAGCCCGTGAGCTTCAACGACGACGACCTGGCCGTGGATGCCATCAAGGCGGTCGCCGCCGGAGGACATTTCTTCGGCGAGGCGCACACGCTCGCCCGGTACCAGACAGCGTTCTATCGTCCGTTGCTTTCCGACTGGTCAAACTTCGAGAACTGGACGGAGGCAGGCTCGCGCAATGCAACAGAGCGTGCGACCGGCATCTGGCAGAAGCTGCTGGCCGAGTACACGCCGCCGCCCCTCGATCCGGCCGTCAAGGAGGCCATCGCCGATTACGTGGCCCGCAGAACGAGCGAGCTGAGCGCAAGCGGGTGAGTTCCCGCATCGCGAATGCGCGGATGTACTCGGTGACGTCCGACGTCGAGTCGGCGTGGCACGGACTCCTCGCTCACGTTGCTGAGGAAGCGGACGTCGCGCTCGATTACCTGCCGTATCCCGCTCCGCAACCCCTGGAGCATCTCTGGACTCGCCCGGACCTCGGCGCCGTGCTCATGTGCGGCTATCCCATCGCGCTGCAGCTCGCCCCGGTTCAGCCCATCGCGGCGCCGATTCCGCTGGCTGCATGGGCCCGGGGCCACGCGCTCTACCGGACGGATCTCATCGTCCGGCAGGATGCACCCTACGAAAAGTTGGAAGACACCTTCGGTGGTCGCGCCGGCTGGACGGTTGCGCATTCGCACTCGGGCTTCAATGCCTTCCGCCACCATCTGCTCGCGTACCGAACCCCGCAGCGCCCGACCCTGTACCGAGAGATGGCCGGCAATCTCGTGACCGCACGCAACGTACTCGATGCCGTGCGCGAGCGTCGCATCGACGTCGGGCCGCTGGATGCCTACTGGCACATGCTGATCGCGCGGCACGCGCCAAAGCTGGTCGCGGGAGTGCGTGTACTCGCTTCGACCGAGCTCGCTCCCATGCCGGCCTTCGTTGCCGCTGCCGGCGTGCCGCCGGAGCCGGTGTCACGCCTTCGCGCAGCCTTCAAGAGCGCTGCGACGAGACGGTGGTTCGCGGAATTCGCCGATCCCCTGATGCTCGAGGGATTCGCGGAAGCGACGCACGCGACATTCGATCCCACCCTGGAATGGGATCGGGAGGCGAGGGCGGCGCAATACCCGCAGCCTGCCTAGCCCGGCGTCAAGCGCTCGCTACCGGCACCCGTCCGGTCGGATGCTGCAGCACATGATGCCGGCGAAACAGGTATCGCCGCGCGACATCGAAATACGTGCGGTAGACGAGGCCGCCGTTCTCCGCGATCAGCCGTTGCCGCTCCTGGCGGTGGCGCGCGGGAAGGTCGTACCAGGGGATGCCCGGCGACTCGTGATGCAGGGAGTGCAGGTTGTTGAACAGGAACAGCGGCCCCAGGATCCACGACCGCTCCACGATGGCGATGCGCTCGCGCACGCCCGGCCGCGCGCGGTGCTCCGCAAACGACCGGATCAGCTGGATGGCATTCGACGGAATCACCATCGCCAGGAAGTAGATCCAGAGCGGCATCCCGCAGGCGAGCTTCAGCCAGAGGACCACCGGGATGCACCACAGCAGATGCTCCGCCCAGACGGCGCGGATCCCAGGCTCTCCACGCCAGGCGTTGCGCAGGTCCCACCGCAAATACATCCAGATGCGCAGCCACGACCCGATGAGCAGGCGCCCGGCGAGGGTCTGCTCCATGAGCAGCAGCACCCGCATCACTGGGCTCAAGTGCGCCCATCCCTCGGCCGTCCAGTAGTAGGACTCCGGGTCGTCGATGGGATCGGTGAGCCACCGGTCGATGTGATGCTTGTGATGCAGGTCGCGGTAGCGCTGATACGGGATCCACAACTCCAGCGGGACGACGGCGAGCAGCCGGTTGAGCGGCTTCCAGCAGGTGGGATGTCCGTGGACGATCTCGTGCTGCAGGGAGCTGTGCAGGGTGATGAGCACCGCCGTAAGCGGCGCCATGATCCAGAGGGGCCAGTGAGGGTACCGCGAGGTGACGATGAGCCAGCCGCCATACGCGAGGATGAGGAGCAGAAGGGTGGGGATCTCGACTGGGGGCCGAGCGCGGCCGGCGCCTGCCGGCGCGGCGGGGTTGGAGGATGTTTCTGGGACCGGTAACACGAAACCTACAACTTGCTCGCTGCATTATAACATCTGCGGCGACGCCGGAATCCGGCGAATTGTTGAAGCAAGTCGCGAGTCTTCAATTCCATGTCGCCTGACGGCAGCGAGCGCCGGCGGCCCGGGCGGCTCAATCGATGCGGGCGCTCCGGCAAAGGCGCCGCTCGAGGGCCGCCACGGCGTCGTAGAGGAGGACGGCCATCAGTCCCGTGGCGAGGCCGCCCTGCAGGACGAAGGCCGTGTTGTTGGAGAGCAGCCCGGCGATGATCACCTCTCCGAGTCCCTTGGCCGCCACGGTCGACCCCAGGGTCGCAGTGCCGATATTGATCACCAGGGATATTCGAATACCCTCCAGAATCAATGGCATAGCTAGTGGAAGCTCGACTGAGACTAGCCGCTGGCCGGCGCTCATGCCCATGCCGCTCGCCGCCTCGAGCACCGCCGCGGGACAGGTTCTCAGGCCCACCATCGTATTCTCGAAGATGGGCAGCAGCCCGTAAAGAAAGAGAGCGATCAGGGTCGGCTTCTCGCCGAATCCGACCAGCGGTACCGCCAGCGCCAGCACGGCGACAGGGGGAAAGGTCTGTCCGAAGTTCACGACGGCTCGTGACAGAGGCAGGAACTCCTTGCCGCCGGGACGCGTGACCAGGATGCCGAGCGCGATAGCAATCACAGCGCTTGCCACACACGCCACCAAGACGGTCGCGAGATGCGCGAGCGCGAGCCTGGCGAGGTTGCCCTGATCGTAGATGGGCGGGGCGCCACCCTCGGTGAGAGGCGCGAACAGCGGGGCGAAGCGCTGAGGCGCCAGCAGGAACGCCAGCAGCAGGCCGAGCCCCGCGAGCCGCAGAATGGTCGCGAGGCGGCGCATCAGCGCGAGCGGCCCCGCGCCAGAATGGCGGCGAGCGTGAGCCGTCCGCGCGGTGTGCCTTCGGCATCGATCACGGTAGCGCATTCGCTACCGCGCCAGAGCAGCTCTGACAGCACCTCCCGCAGCGACGCTGATGCTGGCACGGATGGTCCCTCGATGCCGGCCCCGTTCAAGGGCAGAGCCGCCTCGCCCGCCGTGGTGAGCGAGAGCAGGCGCATGGCGCGTTCGGAGCTGCCGGTCATGCGCGCAACGAGGGGATCGGCCGGACTCGTCACCAACACCTCGGGCCGATCGTATTGGATGAGCCGCCCCTCGCTCATCACGGCGACCCGGTCGCCGAGCCGGAATGCCTCATCGATGTCGTGGGTGACGAGCACGATCGTCGTGCCGAACCTGCGTTGGATGTCGAGCAGATCGTCCTGCGCCTTCTCGCGGATGATGGGATCGAGCGCGCCGAATGGCTCGTCCATCAGCAGTACCTCCGGCTCCGCGGCGAGCGCCCGCGCGACGCCGACCCGCTGCTGCTGGCCGCCCGAGAGCTGGTGCGGATATTTGCCCGAGTACACCGCCGGATCGAGCTGCAGCGCCTCGAGCAGTTGCGCGGTCCTGGCGCGGATCCGGCTCTCTTCCCATCCCAGCAGGCGCGGTACGGTCCCGACGTTCTCCGCTACGGTCCGGTGCGGGAACAGGCCGTGTCCCTGGATCACGTAGCCGATGCGCCGTCGCAGCCGATGCGCTGGCTCGCTCTCCGTGTCGCGGCCCCCGATCAGGACACGGCCGCTCGTCGGCTCCACCAGCCGGTTGATCATCCTGAGCAATGTCGATTTGCCCGAGCCGGACGTGCCGACGATCGCCGTGATGGAGTTACGCTCCATGACCATCGATACCGCATCGACGGCGGTGGTCGCGCCGTAGCGCTTCGTGAGGCTCTCGATGGCGATCATCGCGGTACGTGCTCCAACAGCTCGACCAGCGCATCGAGCAACACCGCGGCCGAGTAGGCGAGTACCACCGTGGGAATCGCCCCGAGCAGCACGAGATCGGTTGCCGCTTGTCCGATCCCGCCGAAGACGAAGGTACCGAATCCTCCGCCGCCGATGAGCGCCGCGACGGTGACCAGCCCGATGTTCTGCACGAGCACGATGCGGATGCCCGTGAGGATGACGGGCAGCGCCAGAACGATTTCCACGCTCATCAGCGTCTGCCATCGCGTCATCCCCATACCGAGGGCCGCCTCCACCGTGGCGGGTGAGACGCGCTTCAAGCCTGTGGCGGTGTTGGCGACGATCGGCAGGAGCGAGTACAGGAACAAGGCCAATACCGCCGGGGCGGCGCCGATGCCGCGGATGCCGACGGCTGCCGCCAGGGGGACGTGCGCGGCGAGCGCGCCCAGCGGTGCCATGAGGATGCCGAAGAGCGCGATGGAAGGTATTGTCTGGATGATGTTGAGCGCGCTGAGAATGCCGGGCCGCAGCCGCGGTACGCGATGGCAGAAGATCCCGAGCGGGAGGGCTACGACAACGGCGGCGCCGAGAGAGCCCACCGATAGCAGGATGTGCTGCCGCGCCGCGACGGCGAAAGCCGAGGCGTTCACGGCGTATTCACGCATGATCGAGACGTCATCGAAGGTACCGTGCGCCAATGCCAGCCCCGAGCCGCCGAGAAACACGGCGAGCAGCAGCACGCGCGTGCCGGGACCAGGCCGCATGCGCGTGATCGCATCCGTCGCGAGCAGGCCGAGCGCCGCAAGCAGCAGCCAGAATCCTGCGCCGGGGGCGATCCGCACGATCAGGTTGTGGGGGGGCGTGAGGCCGTTCGCCGCGGCGGCGAGTGCCAAGGCGATCACGACGAGGCCGGCCACCGCGGCGGCGAGTCGCAGCGGCGCGTTGGCTGCAAGAACTGCCACGGCCGCGACCACCGCGAGCGTTGCCTGACAGCCGAGAGCCGCCCATAGCGGCAGCACTTGCGCCAGGCCGCGGGGATCGCCGGGGAGGATACGGTTGGCTTTGAACGCGACGAACGGCAGCAGCAGAAGTCCGGCGGCCCCGACGAGCGTCAGCAGGGCTCCCAGCCGGTCGATGCGGGGAAGGGCCGGGCCCTCCTGCGCGGAAGCTCGCCGGGGCAGCAGGTAACCCGGCGTGCTCACTTCGAGAGACCCTCGGGCTCGAGCCCCTTTTGCTCGAGATAGGTCCTGGCCACCGACTGGATGGATTCGCCGTCGACCTGCACCCGCTCGTTGAGGTGCTGCAGCGTGTCGCGATCCAGGCTCTCCATCAGCGGCTTCACGAGAGTGGCGATTTGCGGGTAGGCGCGCAGCACGGAGGCCCGGATGAGCGGCACGGGGGCGTAGATCGGCTGATCGTGCTTGTCGTCCTCGAGGACCACGAGATTCGCGGCAGTGATCCCGCCGTCAGTGGCGTAGACCATCGCTGTGTTGGTGCCGTCCGTACGCGCAGCCGCGGCGGTGATCATGGCCGTGGTTTCCCCTCCGGAGAGCACGATCATCTGGTCCGAGGTCAGCTTGAACCCGTACGTATCCTCCAGCGAGCGCAGTGTGCCGGCGTTGGCGAACTCGGCCGAGCAGGCGAGCATGACTTGTCCGCCACCCCGTACCCAGCGCGCGAAATCGCTCATAGTGCGCAGATGATAGGCATTGGCGACGTCCCGGCGCACGGCAAGCGCCCACGCATTGCTCGCCGGCGCGGGAGTGAGCCAGACGATCCGGTTCTTGGCATAATCGAGCCGCTTGCCGAGCTCGTAACCCTTGCTGAAGTCCTTCCAGGCGGGATTGCCCGGCACATTGAAGAAGAGGCCGCCATTGCCGGTGTACTCGACGTAAAGATCCACTTCCCCATCGAGCAGGGCCCTGCGCACGACGGGAGTTGCGCCGAGCTTCAGGCGGTCGACCGTCGGGATGCCGGCGGCGCCGAGGACCAGCCGGATCATCTCGCCGATCATCGCCGACTCGCTCGAGAGCTTCGAGGAGATGATCACGGGGGAGGCCGCCCGCGCGCTCGCGCAGGCGATGAGCGCGAGTGTCGCGGCGATGCAGAGCGCTTTGAAGAATCGCGCCACGTCTGGTCTTTACCCCTATAGGTACCACGTTATCATCCCTCCATGAAAAATTCCGCACGAGCCGTGGTCATCGGGGGTGGGGTGGTCGGCGCCAGCGTGCTCTACCACCTCGCCAAAATCGGCTGGAAAGACATTCTGCTGCTGGAGAAGAGCGAGCTCACGGCCGGCTCGACGTGGCATGCCGCAGGGGGCATGCACACGTTCAACGGCGAGGCGAATATCTCGAAGCTGCAGAAGTACACGATCGATCTCTACCGGGAGATCGAGGCGCTCTCGGGCCAGTCGTGCGGGCTGCATCCGAACGGCGGCCTGATGCTGGCGGCGACGCCCGGGGAGCTCGACAGCCTCAAGCTCATCTGCTCCCGTGCCCGCTATCTCGGCATGGAGACCGAGATGATCTCGCTGGAGGAAGCGAAGCGGCTGAACCCGCTCATCGACACCCGGCACTTCATCGGCGCGCTCTGGCGGGCGGACGGCGGGCACTGCGACCCTTCCGGAACCACGCATGCCTACGTCAAGGCGGCTCGCCAGCTCGGCGCATCGGTGGAGCGCTTCACGCGAGTGACGGCGCTTGCGCCGCGCCGCGACGGTACTTGGGATGTCGTCACCGACAAGGGAACGGTCCGGGCCGAGCACGTGGTCAACTGCGCCGGCTTGTGGGCGCGCGAGGTCGGGCACTTGGTTGGACTCGAGCTGCCGGTGCTTGCCATGGAGCACCATTACCTCGTGACCGAGGACATCCCGGAGCTCGCGGGCCGCGAGCGCGAGATCGTCAACACCACCGACTACGCGGGCGAGATCTACATGCGCCAGGAGCGGGGCGGGGCGCTGATCGGCACCTACGAGCCGCACGGCGTGGTCTGGTCGCCGGTGAGGACACCCGACGATTT
>DASVWT010000449.1:0-4045 GCA_036393055.1 Steroidobacteraceae bacterium | reverse complement strand
ACGACACAGGCGGCGGCGAGCAGCGCGCCGCCGGCTGCCACCGCGCGCGCGACGGCTCGCCACGGCACGAGCGGCCGCGCCGCCCGGGCCTCGCGGGACTTGATGCGGTTTCGGGTCCGCTTGAGCCGCTTGAGCATGCTCTGGCCCTCCTCCGCACGAAGCTCGTCTCGAGCACCCGCCACACGAGCTCGTCAAACTCGATGCCGGCCGCCGCCGCGGCCATCGGCACCAGGCTGTGGCTGGTCATGCCGGGAACCGTGTTGATCTCGAGGAGGAGCGGCCTCCCGGCGGCATCCATCATGAAGTCCGCCCGTCCCCAACCCTCGCCGCCGGCGGCTTCGAACGCGGCGACCGCGAGGCTCTGCAGGTGTTGCTCGGCGGGCCGCGACAGACCCGAGGGGCAGAGATAGCGCGTGTCGTCGCGGAAGTACTTCGCCTCGTAATCGTAGAAGCTGCGCGGCGTCTCGATGCGGATCGACGGCAGCGCGCCGCCCTGCAGCAGCGCCACCGTGTACTCGCGGCCGCTGACCCACTGCTCGGCGAACACGCTCCGGTCGACCGCGGCCGCGGTGGCGTAGGCCGCGGGAAGCGCCTCGGCGCTCTCCACCTTCGTCATCCCGACACTCGAGCCCTGGGTCGCGGGCTTGACGATGAGCGGCAGCCGCAGCCGCTCGAGTGTCACCTCGAAATCCTGCGGGCCGCGCAACTCCACCGCCTCGGGCGAGGCGACGCCGATCGCCTGCGCCAGGCGCTTGGTGCGCAGCTTGTCCATGCCCGTAGCCGAGCCGGCCACACCGCTCCCGGTGTAGGGAACACCGAGATACTCGAGTGCACCCTGGACGGTGCCGTCTTCGCCGCCCGGGCCGTGCAGCGCGATCCACACCCGCTCGAAGCGCTGCCCGATGAGCTCCGGCAGCGAGCGCTCGCGCGGATCGAAGGCCACCGCCTCGACGCCCCGGCGGCCGAGCGCGGCGAGCACCGCGTTGCCGGAGAGGAGGGAGATCTCCCGCTCGCTCGAATCACCGCCCATGAGCACGGCGACGCGGCCGAACTCCGTGGGATCGGTGGCACGGCGGGCGAGTGTCGGATCGTACGCGAGCCGCATCAGGATCTCTCTCCTGCGCTTTGGCCTACGATGCGAACCTCGGGTTGCAGCCGCACGCCGTGCGCGCGCTCGACCTCGTCCTGCACCCGCGCGATCAGGCTCTCGACGTCGGCGGCGCTGGCCGCGCCATGATTGATGATGAAGTTGGCATGCTTCATCGACACCGATGCGCCGCCCACCGCCAGGCCCTTGAGGCCCGCGGCCTCGATGAGGCGTGCCGCGTGATCGCCCGGCGGATTGGTGAACACCGAGCCGCAGCTCCACTCCCCGATCGGCTGTGTCGCCTTGCGCTGGTCGAGCAGCGCATTCAGGTGGTCCATTGGCTCAAAGTCGCCTGTGGCGGGAGCGGCTGATTCACCCTGCAGCTTGTCCGTCTGCTCTCGTACGTCGAAGCGCAGCCTCGCGGCCAGGAACCACTCTTGCGGCACCGGCGGCTCGATGTGACGGTAGCTCACCTGGTACTCGCCCGCGGGCCGGCGATGCTCGCGGCCTCCGCGGTCGATCGTCTCGACTTCGACGACGTGCCGCCAGGTCTCGCCGCCGAAGGCGCCGGCGTTCATCGCGAGCGCTCCCCCGAGCGTCCCCGGAATGCCCGCAAAGAACTCCGCCGGGCCGAGACCCCACTTGATGCACTGCCTGGCGATGCGCGCACAGGCGACACCGGCCTCGCCATACACCATGTCGGGAGCGTCACGCTCCAGCCGATCGAACGTGCCATGCATGCTGACTACGACACCTGCGATGCCTCCATCGCGCACCAGCAGGTTGCTGCCGAGGCCAACCCAGCACACCGGCACCTCGGCAGGCAGGCTCTGCAGGAATGACGCCAGCTCCGCCCGATCGCGGGGCGTGAAATGGATTTCCGCGGGGCCGCCCACGTGCCAGGAGGTATGGCGGCTCATCGGCTCGTTGCGCCGGATGCGCGGCAGGAACTCCTTCGCGACGGCCAGCATCACGGACTGCTCCGTGGCGGCAGAAGCGCGGGCAGCCGCTCCTGAAGCCTGTGCGCCACCGCGCTGATGTTGCCCGCACCCATGGCGATGATCACATCACCGTCACGGATGACGTCCTTCAACGACTCCGCGAGCTCCTCGACACGCTCGACGAAGAGCGGCTCCACCTGTCCGCGGCTGCGCACCGCGCGGCAGATCGCGCGCCCGTCCGCGCCGGCAATCGGTGCCTCGCCCGCGGCGTAGACCTCCGTGACGAAAAGCACATCCGCCGTCGACAGCACCTTGCCGAAATCGTCGATCAAATCGTGAGTGCGCGTATAGCGATGGGGTTGGAAGGCGAGCACGATGCGGCGGCCGTGGTACCCCTGACGCAGCGCCTCGAGCGTCGCGGCGACCTCCGTGGGATGATGGCCGTAGTCGTCGATGACAGTCACCCGCCCAGCCGCGGTCTCGATGTCAGCGACGTGCTGCATCCTGCGGTCGATGCCCTGAAAACCGGCGAGCGCGCGGGCAACGGCTGCGTCGTCTATGCCGAGCTCTGTCGCCACGGCGATTGCCGCGAGCGAATTCAACACATTGTGGGCTCCGGGCAGATTGACCGTGACCTCGAGGGATGTGCCACCCGTGCGCGCGACGCGGATCCTCGTCTGCAGCCCCCGGCGCTCGACTTCCACGGCACGTACGTCGGCTGCCTCATGCAATCCGTAGGTCAGCACGGGCCTGCCGACGCGCTCGAGGACAGCGCGCACGTGCTCATCATCCAGGCAGAGAACCGCCAGCCCGTAGAAAGGCAGCTTGTGCAGGAAATCGACGAAGCTCTGCTTCAGGCGGCCGAAATCCCCGCCGTGGGTCGCCAGATGATCGTTGTCGATGTTGGTGACCACGGCAACCAGCGGCTGCAGATGCATGAACGAGGCATCGCTCTCGTCGGCCTCGGCGACGAGATAGCGCCCGGTGCCGAGGCGGGCGTGGCTGCCGGCGCTCTTCAGCCGTCCGCCGATCACGAACGTCGGGTCCTCGCCTCCCTCCGCCAGGATGCTGGCGATGAGACTGGTGGTCGTCGTCTTGCCATGCGTGCCCGCCACGGCAATGGAGTAGCGGAACCGCATGAGCTCGCCCAGCATCTCGGCGCGCGAGACCACCGGCAGCCGTCGCATCAGCGCGGCATCGACCTCCGGATTGCCGCGGGCGATCGCGCTCGAGACCACGACCACGTCTGCGCCGGCTATGTTCTCCGCAGCATGCCCCAGCCGCACGCGCGCGCCGAGCCGCGTGAGCCAGTCCGTCACCGGCCCGGCCTTCAGATCCGAGCCCTGCACCGCGTATCCCAGGTTGAGCAGCACTTCGGCGATGCCGCTCATGCCGCTGCCCCCGATCCCGACGAAATGAATCGTGTTGATGCGGCGCATCCGGTCGCGCCGGTCCGGGCTCTTGCGCCGCTCCAGGCGGGGACGCTCCAACACTGTGCGCCGCTCCCCGGTCATGCGGCCGTCCTGGCGAGCTGCAGGCAGGAAGCGGCGAGATCCTCGGTGGCATCGGGCCTGGCGATCCGCCGCGCGCGCTCGGCCATGGCGAGCAGCTTCTCGCGACCGCAGCAGAGCCGCTCGAGCTCCGCGGCCAGGCGCTCCACGGTCAGGTCGCGGTCGGCGATGAGGATCGCCGCCCCCTCGCGCACCAGGTAGCGTGCGTTGTGAGTCTGATGGTCGTCGACGGCAGCCGGGAAAGGCACCAGCACCGCACCCACGCCTGCCGCCGCCAGCTCCGATACCGTGAGAGCCCCGGAGCGACAGATCACCAGGTCGGCCCACGCGTAGGCTTCGGCCATGTCCTCGATGAACGGCCGTACGTCCGCGCGCACGCCCGCGTCGGCATAACTCTGCCGGCCGGCATCGATCCAGCGCTCGCCCGCCTGGTGCCGGACGTCGAAGCGGATCTTGCCGGCGAGCCGCGCCAGCGCATAGGGCACGACGGTGTTGAGTCGGACCGC
>DASVWT010000448.1:0-3134 GCA_036393055.1 Steroidobacteraceae bacterium | reverse complement strand
CGAGGCCTCGTTGGCATAGACCATGTGGCCGGACTCGTAGTAGTGGTACTCGATGTTCGACTGCAGCTTCGGGGGGATCTGCAGGTGGTGCATCTCGTACATGCCCTGGAAGAACGGCGTCGCCAGGTCGAAGTAGCCCCCGTTCAGGCAGATCTTGAGGTTCGGGTCGTACTTCATCGCGGTGGCGAGGTCCGGCATCACGTTGACCGCGCCCAGCAACTGCATGGGTGCGCCCGGCGGCTGATGCTTGAATTCCCACTTCCACCAGAGATCGATCTCGGGATGATAAGCATCGTCGGTGTTGTAGTGAAGCGAGCGGCGCGCGTAGTCGTTGAACGCCGATACGTACGCGGAGGCGATGGCCGCCGCCTGCGGGTCGTACTCCGCCTCCTCGCCGAGCGGGTCCATGGTGGGGCCGGCGAAGCGCGTATCCAGCCGGCCGGCGGTCTGGTCCGAATCGCTCAACAGCTCGTGCGAGAACTGCGGGCCGCTGACGCGCAGGTCCGCCTTCTTGATGTAGGCGACCGGAAGGCCCGTATAGTCATGGAGCTTCTGGGCGATGGCATTGAGCTGATCCGCGGGAAGGTTTGCTCCCTGGGCGAGAGCATCGGCGTAATCGCCCAGCGCGAACTGCTCGACCTCCTTGAGGAAGCTCTCCAGATCGGCCGGTTGCGACGTGCCGAGCATGTGGTGGTACCAGGCGGTGGCGGCGAGCGTCGGCAGCTCTATCTCGTAGGGCAGCTCGATCCCCGGGTTCGTCTGCGGGGAATCGGCCATCAGATTGAAGTTGAGCACCTGCGAGAGCAGGATGACGCCGTTGAAGTCGATGCTGCGATCGGTCTCCAGGTCGTTGATGAGCACCGCAGAGCGCGGCGTGCCGTAGCTCTCGCCGAAGAGATATTTCGGCGAGTTCCAGCGGCCGTAATTGGACAGGAACTGCGTGATGAAGGATGCAAATGCGTAGCCGTCCTGATCGACACCCCAGAAAGCGTGCGCTTTGTCTTTGCCTTCGATGCGGCTGAAGCCCGTGCCCGGGGCGTCGATGAAGACGAGGTCCGAGGCGTCGAGCAGGCTGTAGGCGTTGTCGACCATCTTGTAAGGGGCAGGGGGCGTGTGCGTGTCGTTTCGGGTGACGACCCGCACCGGCCCGAAGGCCCCCATGTGCAGCCAGATGGTCGATGATCCGGGGCCGCCGTTATAAAGGAAGGTCACCGGCCGGGTGCGCGGATCGGCCCCATGCTTGAAGTATGCGACGTAGAACATCGATGCGACGGGCGGTCCGTCCGCTGTGCCGATTGCGTCCTTTGCGCCTTGCGGCCTGGCGGCATCGTCCCACCCCTTCGGATGCACGATGATCGTGCCCGCAACGGCGTCGTAGGCGACCTTGCGTCCCTCGACGGTGACCGTTCCTGAGCTCTTCACCGCCCGCGGCGTGAAGATGCCGGCGGGTGCGGGTGCGGATTCGCCCGGACTCTTCGCGGGAGCGGTTTTCGGCGGGGCCGCAACAGCTGCGGCGGAAAGTGACAGCGCCGCAACGACTGGGAGCAATGGCTTCATTTCGCGATACCTCCGGCGCAGCCGGCGGCCAACGAAGGCCGGGTGTGCGCATTCGGCTATGATGCCCGATGGACGGCCCGTGCGAGTATCCGCTGGCGGCCGCGGCGGGGCGATCTGCGGCAAAAGCACCTCGCGCCGCGACGAAGCGAAGGCGCCTGCCTCATCGCCCCGCCATCACTCTGCGCGGGCAAAGTAGTCCGGCAGGTGAGGAGTGGCGGTTTTTGCGCGCTCGGCCGTTGTCACAGAGAAGAGGGCTGCCAGGGCGACACATGCGAATTTCCCAGACACTCGGTGCGGCCGCCGCGCTGTTCCTTGCGACGCAAGCGCACGCGACGACGGCGATCACCGCCGGAAACGCGCGCTTCGAATTCCTCACGCCGTCGCTGGTGCGGATGGAATACTCCCCGAGCGGGAAGTTCATCGACGCTCCGACCGCCGTCGTGCAAAGGCGCGACTGGCCCGCGGTGCAGGTGACGACGCGCCGCAGCGGTGGCTGGCTGATCCTGACCACGCACGCCATGAGCTTGCGATACCGGCTGGACTCGGGTGCATTCACCGCAGCCAATCTCGCGGTGAGCTGGCGCGACCCGGCGCGGGGCCTGCACGCCTGGCTGCCGGGACAGGCGGACCCGGGAAATCTCGGCGGCCTCACGTACTCCCTCGATAACATCGAGAGCACCAACCTCCCGCCGCCCGGCAACGATCTCGGGAGTCCCGTGCACGATGTGATCCCGGGAATCAACGTGCTCCTTAAGCCCGCAACACCCGGACTCCTCAGCCGCAGCGGCTACGCGTTCCTGGATGACAGCGCGAGCCCGGTGTGGAACGCCGACCACTCCTGGATCGAGCCGCGCCCGGACATCCGGGGCCGAGGTACCCGGCAGCAGGAGCAGGATTGGTATCTCTTTACCTACAATCACGACTACAGCAAGCCGCTCGAGGAGTACGCCGAGCTCTGTGGGCCCGTGCCGATGATTCCGCGCGATGCGCTGGGACCCTGGATCACCGATCTCAACTTCGAGTACTTCCCGGGCACCGCGCGGACGCGCTCGTCCGCCATGCGCCGCTATGGCGAGCAGCATCTGAAGACCGAGGTGGCGCGGCTCCTCGGCAGCGGCATTCCGCTCTCGGGGCTGGTGCTCGACTTCGCCTGGCACAACTACGGCTGGCAGGGAGGGTATGACTGGAGCCCGCTCATCCCGCATCCGCGGCAGCTCATCCACTGGCTGCACGCGCGCGGCGTGGGCCTCTCCCTCAATGATCATCCGGGCTATGCCAACACGAAGGAGAGCAGTCTCTCCTACAGCGACAGCCATGCTCCCGAGGTGTTGCTCTCGCTCGGGCGATCCATGCCCCCGACACCGTCCATCGACCAGAGTCTCGCGGGAGTGTGGAAGTTCGCCCCCGATCCGAAGGATCTGGGGCTCGAGCGTGATTGGTATGCCAGCGGATATGACGATGCCCGCTGGCATCCGATCCGCACTGGCGATTCCTGGCAAGCCCAGGGCTTCCCCCATTACCAGGGAGTCGGCTGGTACAGACTGTCGTTCCCCGTGCCGGCCACGTTGCCGCACAAC
>DASVWT010000447.1:0-4304 GCA_036393055.1 Steroidobacteraceae bacterium | reverse complement strand
GGCCCCCTCATCGATGCGCGCGCCGACGCGCACCCGCGGGTGGAGTGGCAGTGGAGCGGGGAGGGCGCAAACGCCGGCCGGATCGCCGTCATGCGGCATGCGGATCTTCTCGCGATCACGGACCCGGCGCCGGTGTTGAATTCGGCAACGCCGCCGGCGCAACTCGACTGGGAATGGAAGCGCTCATCGCGCTGCACGCTGCCGGACGGCGGCGCTCTGGAGCTGACGGCGGAGCGCCACGGCCCCATCGACCTCGATGCGCTGCCGCCTCAGCTCGCGATCGCGTGGCGCCGCGGCGGCGAGCGGCTGCGCATCCGGCGCGGCGGCCCTCGCCGCACGCTCAAGAGCTTGCTGCAGGAAGCTCACGTGCCGCTGGCGGAACGCGCACGCCTGCCGTTGATTCTCGCCGGCGGTTCGCTGATCGCAGCGGCGGATCTGTGGATCGACGAGTCGGTACGCGCACCGGCCGAGGCGCCTCATCGCGGCCGCCTCGTGTGGCGCAAGCCTACCGGCAGCCACCCGTAAAGTGCTCGGCCCATCGTGGGCCTCGCCCCTTCGGGGCCGGCGCTGCGCGCCGTCCAAAATCGCTCCCGGCGATTTTGTGCTATTCTGCGCTCCCGTCGTACAGGCTCTGATTCATCGGGCGCTGCAGGCAGCACTTCTCACGACGGGACATCCTCTGATTTAACTATGGCGCGATTCGTATTCGTCACCGGTGGCGTCGTGTCCTCGTTGGGCAAGGGCATCGCCGCCGCCTCGCTCGGGGCGATTCTCGAGGCCCGCGGCCTCAAGGTCGCCATGGTCAAGCTCGATCCCTACATCAACGTCGACCCGGGCACCATGAGCCCCTTCCAGCACGGGGAGGTGTTCGTGACCCAGGACGGCACGGAGACCGATCTCGACCTCGGGCACTACGAGCGCTTCGTCCGTACGACCACCGGGCGCAACAGCAATTTCACCACCGGCCGCATCTACGAGCGGGTGATCGCCAAAGAGCGACGCGGCGATTACCTCGGCGCCACCGTGCAGGTGATCCCCCACATCACCGACGAGATCAAGCGCAGCATCCAGCTCGGGGCCGAGGGCGCCGATGTCTGCATGGTCGAGATCGGCGGCACCGTGGGCGACATCGAGTCGCTGCCGTTCCTCGAGGCGATCCGCCAGCTCGGCGTCGAGCTCGGGCGCAGCAACTGCGTGTACCTGCACCTCACCCTGGTGCCGGTGGTCGGCGGCTCCGGGGAGATCAAGACCAAGCCGACCCAACACTCCGTAAAGGAGCTGCGCGGCATCGGCATCCAGCCCGACGTGCTGCTCTGCCGCTGCAAGCATCCGCTGCCGGAGGAGCAGCGCCGCAAGATCGCGCTTTTCACCAACGTCGAGGAGCGGGCGGTCATCTCCGCGGTCGATGCCGAGGATATCTACCAGATCCCGATGCTGCTGCACGAGCAGTCGCTCGATGCGATAGTGGTCGAGAAGCTGCGGCTCGATGTGCCGCAGACCGACCTTGCGGAGTGGCGGCAGGTGGTGAGCGCCAAGGCGAACCCCGACGGGCAGGTGGACGTCGCGATGGTCGGCAAGTACGTGCAGATCCGCGACTCCTACCTGTCGCTGCACGAGGCGCTGATGCACGGCGGGTTGAAATCGCGCACCCGCGTCAACATCCACTATATCGAGTCCACCGACGTCGAGCAGCACGGCACCCACGCCTTGAAAGGGATGGATGCCGTTCTCGTGCCGGGCGGCTTCGGCGAGCGCGGCGTCGAGGGCAAGATCCAGGCGGTGCGCTACGCCCGCGAGCACGGCGTGCCTTATCTCGGCATCTGCCTCGGGATGCAGGTGGCGATAGTGGAGTTCGGGCGTCACGTGCTCGGACTCGCCGCAGCCAACAGCACGGAATTCAACCGCGCGACGCCGCATCCGGTGATCGCGCTCATCAGCGAGTGGCAGGACCAGGCGCGCGGCATGCAGACGCGCGATGAAACCTCGGGCAAGGGCGGCACCATGCGCTTAGGGGCTCAGGAGGTGCTGCTCGGGGCCGGCACCCGCGCCCGGGAGACTTTCGGCAAGGACGCCATCTTCGAGCGCCACCGCCACCGCTACGAGTTCAACAACAATTTCCTCGACCGCTACCGCCAGGCCGGCATGCGCTTCTCCGGTTTCTCGCGCGACGGCCTGGTGGAGGTCATCGAGATTCCCGGCCACCCCTGGTTCGTGGCGACGCAGTTCCATCCGGAGTTCACCTCGACCCCGCGCGACGGCCACCCGCTCTTCACCGGCTTCATCCGCGCCGCGCGGGCTCAACGGGCATCGCTGCTGCCACAGGCCGCCGGCGCGTGAGCCGATGAAGCTCGCGGGACATGAGATCGGCGTCGATCGGCCGTTTTTTCTCATAGCTGGTCCCTGCGTCATCGAGAGCGCGGAGCTCACGCAGCACGTTGCCGGACGCCTGAAGGAGGTCACGGCACGCCTCGGCATTCCCTATGTATTCAAGGCGTCTTTCGACAAAGCGAACCGCTCCTCGCGGGCGAGCTTCCGCGGACTCGGGATGGAGCAGGGCCTGAAGATCCTGGAAGGGGTGCGGCGCAACATCGGCGTGCCGGTGCTCACCGACGTGCACGAGGACACCCCGCTCGCCGAAGTCGCGGCCGTCGTGGACGTCCTGCAGACGCCGGCTTTTCTCTGCCGCCAGACCAACTTCATCGTGGGCGTCGCGTCTCAGGGCAAGCCGGTCAACATCAAGAAGGGCCAGTTCCTCTCGCCCTGGGAGATGGGCAATGTCGTCGACAAGGCCCGCTCGACCGGCAACCAGTCGATTCTCGTCTGCGAGCGCGGCTTCTCCTTCGGCTACAACAATCTCGTCTCCGACATGCGGTCGCTCTCGGTCATGCGCGCGACGGGCTGCCCCGTGGTGTTCGATGCCACCCACTCCGTGCAGCTGCCCGGGGGGCTCGGCGCCGCCTCCGGCGGCCAGCGGGAGTTCATTCCGGTCCTCGCCCGCGCGGCCGTGGCGGCAGGTGTCTCCGGGCTTTTCATGGAGACGCACCCCGATCCGGCCCGCGCTCTTTCGGACGGGCCCAACGCTTGGCCGCTCGATCGCATGGAGCCGCTGCTCACCACACTCAAGGCTCTCGATGAAGCCGTGAAGGCACGGCCGCTCGAGGAGTCGCTGCTTTTACCAGAAGGAGCAAACCGATGACCCGAATCGCCGACATCCGCGGCCGCGAGATCCTGGATTCGCGCGGCAATCCCACTGTCGAAGCCGACGTCATCCTCGATTCCGGTGTCATGGGCCGCGCGGCGGTGCCCTCGGGAGCCTCGACGGGCACCCGCGAGGCGGTGGAGCTGCGCGACGGCGACAAGAAGCGGTATCTGGGCAAGGGCGTGCTCAAGGCCGTCGAGCACGTCAACACCGTGCTGAAGTCGGCGGTGATCGGCGCGGATGCGCGCGACCAGGCGGGCATCGACCAGAAGATGATCGACCTCGACGGCACCGAGAACAAGGGGCGCCTCGGCGCCAACGCCATTCTGGCGATCTCGCTCGCGACCGCCCACGCAGCGGCGCGCGATGCCGGCCTGCCGCTCTACCGCTACCTCGCCCACAGCCTCACCGCCGGGCGCGAGCCGG
Source organism: Steroidobacteraceae bacterium (assembly GCA_036393055.1). Classification (GTDB taxonomy): domain Bacteria; phylum Pseudomonadota; class Gammaproteobacteria; order Steroidobacterales; family Steroidobacteraceae; genus 13-2-20CM-66-19. Next base: position 679 of record DASVWT010000447.1, on the reverse strand, counting down.
TGATGCCCGTGCCGATGATGAACATCATCAACGGCGGCGCGCATGCCAACAACAGCCTCGACATCCAGGAATTCATGATCCTGCCGGTCGGTGCGCCGAGCTTTCGCGAGGCGCTGCGCTACGGGGCCGAGGTCTTCCATCACCTGAAGAAGATCCTCGGCGATCGTTCCCTGCCCACCACCGTCGGTGATGAGGGCGGCTTCGCGCCGAACCTCGGCTCCAACGAGGAGGCGCTCGGGGTCATCCTGCAGGCGATCGAGAAGGCCGGCTACAAGCCGGGCCGGGACATCTGCCTCGGCCTCGATTGCGCCAGCTCGGAGTTCTTCCACGACGGCAGCTACGACCTCAAGGCCGAGAAGCGCCGCTATTCGAGCGCGGAGTTCACCCGCTATCTCGCGGACCTTGCCGGCCGTTATCCGATCATCAGCATCGAGGACGGCATGGCGGAGGGGGACTGGGACGGCTGGGCGTGCCTCACGCGCGCGCTCGGGGAGAAGCACCAGCTGGTGGGCGATGATCTCTTCGTCACCAACACGAAGATCCTGAAGGAAGGCATCGAGAAGCACATCGCCAACGCCATCCTCATCAAGCCCAACCAGATCGGGACGCTGACCGAGACGCTGGCCGCCATAGAGCTCGCCGACGACTCCCACTACGCCTCGGTCGTCTCCCACCGCTC
>DASVWT010000446.1:0-11278 GCA_036393055.1 Steroidobacteraceae bacterium | reverse complement strand
CGCTCGTCGAACTCCCAGTTCTCGTTGCCGTAGGAGCGAAACCACGCTCCGCTGTCGTCGTGCCACTCGTAAGCGAAGCGGACCGCGATGCGGTTGCCGGTGAAGGCCCAGACCTCTTTGATGAGGCGGTAGTCGAGCTCGCGCACCCACTTGCGCTTCAGGAACGCGATGATCTCGGCGCGCCCGTTGACGAACTCCGAGCGGTTACGCCAGCGGCTGTCTTCGGTGTAGGCGAGCGCGACACGCTCAGGCTCACGAGTATTCCAGGCGTCTTCGGCCGAGCGCACTTTCTGGGCGGCCGTCTCGGCAGTGAAGGGAGGCAGGGGCGGGCGGCTCGACATCTGAAACCTCCAGGGTTCGCGCTCGGCGGCTAGTCTAACGAAATTCTCACGCGTCGTGTGTCGGGGTCGAGCGCTCGAGCCGCGGTGCCCACCCGCCTGGGCGCCGCTTGAGTACGAGGCCGTACCAGGCAAGGGATAACAGGATCAGCACACCGAGAATCAGCAGGCTCGGGCGTCCGGCTTCCGGGTCGGCCCATTCGGCGGTGGCGAAGGCGATTGCCAGCGCGATACCGAGAATCGGGGCCATGGGGTAGAGCGGCGAGCGCCAGAATCCCGGACGACCGGTCAGGCCGCGCGCGCGACCGACGAGTACCGCGGCACTGACCAGTACCAGGGCGTACACGACCAGGCCCGACACGAACACCAGAAGAGCATGCAGAGGAATGAGGCAACAGAGCGCTGCGCCCGCCGCCGTGACGACTGTCGCCGTGCGCGGTGCGCCGGATCCGGCGTGAACTGTTGCCAGAGCGGCATTGACCCGCGATGGGAAGATCCCATCACGCGCGAAGCTGAAGAACAGGCGGGCGGTGAACAAGAGCTGGGCGATCAGAGCGTTGAAAACCGCCAGAGCGACCGCGCCGCTCAGCGCTTTGCCCGCAACGGGACCTGCGAGCGAGGTTACGAGCGTGGTGAAAGGTGCGGTGCTGCGGAAAACGTCGGTGCGCCCGCTCGAGCCCCAGGCGGCGGCAATGACGGGAAGTGCGACCGCGGCCGCCCCTATCAGGCACGCAGCGATGATGACGCGGCCCATGTTGCGGTGAGGCTCGAGCAGCTCTTCGCCGAAGGCGATGGCCTGATTGCCGCCCGCCGTGGCGAATGCCGCGCTCACCGCCCCCATGGCCATTGCCGCGGTCGCGACCGGGACCCAAACGCCGGCAGGATCGGGAATGCGCGGGTGTGTCAGCACCGTGACGAAGTTGCCCGTGGGGTGCCAGAGACCCGCCACGATGAGCGCGAGCACCGCCAGGAACTCGATGGCGAGGAAAACGCCTGTCAATGCCGCGTTGGCACGCAATGCCAGGAGCGCCGCGCCAGAGGCCAGAGCCATCGCAAGCAGCGTAACCGCCCCTGGGGCCGCGGTGGGCACGACCTCCACGACGTAGATCGAGACCATCTTGGCGAGGAAGGCGTTCATCGGGATCACTACCACCGCCCAGAGCGCAAGGGAGGCAAATCCAGCGGCCGGGCCCAGGATGGAGCCGACGCCCACGTAATCCCCGCCGGCATAGGGATAGGCGGAGCCGAGCTCTGCGTAGACCATTCCCCAGATTGCCGCCGAGCCCATCCCGATGAGGAATAACGCCGCTGCGCCCGTGCCCGTATGCTGCAACACATCCGAGCCGGGGCCGTACACGGAAAAGACCGGAGAGAGGCAGGAGAGCGTGAGGAGCAGCGCGTCGAAGGCGGAGAGCTTACGTTGCAGACGCGGCGACTCCATCGGCGCTTCCGAGGTGAGCGAATCGTGCGAGCGTGTGGGTTTGATGCTGGCTTCGGTGTTCAATTGTCACTTGCCTCGCTCGGCATGGTTGCAAGACCCGGCGCCATATTACTCTTGCCTCGAGCCGCCGCATCGCGCGGCCCGCCGCGCTAGAATGCGCGCCCCCAGCCCGAAAGACCGATGATGCCCGAATCGCCTCTGCTACCCACCGTTTTCGTTCCCGGCCTGCTGTCCTCGCCGCGTCTCTTTGGGGAGCAGCTTTCGGAGCTATGGCGCATAGGGCCGGTGACCGTGGCGCTCCACACGCGCGATGACAGCATGGCCGGCATCGCGCGGCGTATTCTCTCGAGCGCGCCGCCGCGATTTGCGCTCGCAGGACTGTCGATGGGTGGCTATATCTGCTTCGAGATCCTGCGTCAGGCCCCTGAGCGGATCGCGAAACTCGTACTGCTCGACACCAGTGCGCGACCCGATGCGCCCGAGCAGAGCGAGCAGCGCCGGTCACAGATCGATATGGCGCGCAACGGGCGGCTGGGAGAGGTCGCCGACATGCTCTTCCCTCGAATGGTTCATGCGCGCCGCTGGGGCGATGAGTCATTGCGGCGCACATGGCGCGCTATGGCGCAGGAGGTCGGCGCCGAGGGATTCAGCAATCAGCAGAGGGCCATCATGGGCCGCGTGGACTCGCGACCGGGGTTGCCTGCCATCGGTTGTCCGACGCTCGTGATCGTGGGCGATGGCGATGTGGTGACACCGCCGGAGCTGGCGCAGGAAATCGTGAGCGGGATACCGGGCGCGCGCCTGAGCGTGATCCGGGATTCCGGCCACCTCTCGACGCTCGAGCAGCCCGCCGCGGTGGCCAAAAGCATGTTGCAATTTCTAGGGGAGGTAACGTGACCGGTCATTTTCTGCTCAAGACGGAACCCTCGGACTACTCGTTCGCCGACCTGATGCGCGAGAAGGAGACGGTCTGGGATGGAGTTGCCAACCCGGCCGCGCTGCGGAATCTGCGCGGCATGAGTCCCGGCGACAGGCTGGTTATCTACGAGACGGGGGATGTGAAGAGCGCCGTGGGGCTGGCCAGCGTCGTCTCGGTGGATGGCGCGCAGGCGAAGGAGCCGCGAGTGAGGATCAAAGCCGCAAAGCCGTTGCCGAGGGCGATACCGCTGTCGCAGATCAAGGCAGCCAGGCTCTTTGCCGATTCGCCGCTGGTGCGCCAGGGACGCCTGAGTGTCGTGCCGCTCACCGGGGAGCAGTACCGATACATGGCGGGCGGGGAGGGGAAGGGATGACGCTTGCCCCCGGCCCGAGCAACCCCTACGCTTGGCGTAATCCTTCAGACCTAAAGGAATCCCGATGGCGGTAGTCTTGCTCGAGCGCCCCGGCCCGGGGGTCGCGCTGCTGCGGCTCAACCGCCCGGAGCGCCTGAACGCGCTCAATATGACGGTGCGCGAGAGCCTGGCCAAGTATTTCACGGAGTTGGCTGCCGACGACGGGATCAGATGCGTCGTTATCACCGGTGACGAGAAAGCGTTTGCAGCCGGTGCCGACGTTGCGGAGCTCGCTGAGCGCACGCCGACCGATGCGGCTTTCGGGAAATCACGCGTCGCATGGGTAGCCATGGAGCGCTATCGCCGGCCCATCATCGCCGCGGTGAACGGGTTTGCCCTCGGCGGCGGCTGCGAGCTCGCCATGCATTGCGACATCATCATCGCAGGGGAGGGCGCGAAGCTCGCGCAGCCGGAGGTCAAGCTCGGCATCATGCCGGGCGCGGGCGGCACGCAGCGTCTGGTGCGGGCGGTGGGTAAGTTCGCCGCCATGCGCTGGCTGCTCACCGGCGATCTGCTGAGCGCCGCGGAGGCGCACCGCCTGGGGCTCGTGTCCGAGGTGGTGGCCGATGACCGCGTTCTGCCGCACGCGCTGGAGATTGCGGCGCGAATTGCAGCCCTGGCGCCGATCGCCGTGACCGCCATCAAGGAGTCGGTGCTCCTCGGCGCGGACCTGCCGCTCGAGGCCGCGCTGCGCCTCGAAGCGCAGAGCTTCCAGATGCTGTTCGCCACCGAGGATCGGACCGAGGGCATCCGGGCCTTCATCGAGAAGCGCAAGCCTGAGTTCAAGGGGCGTTAGATGTCTGATCATTCGCAGCCGCTCCATACCATAGGCATCGTCGGCGCCGGTGCGATGGGCGCCGGCATCGCGCAATCCGCGCTGACGGCGGGACTCAAAGTCATCCTCCACGACTCGAGCGCGCCCGCGCTCGCCCGGGCTCGCGGCGAGATCCATGCGCGAATCGCGAGAATGGCGGAGAAGGAGCAGATCACCGCCGCCGCGGCCGTCGAAGCCGAAGGCCGGCTCACGCTCGCGCAGCGGCTCGAAGAGCTCGCACCGGCGCAGATCGTCATCGAGGCCATCATCGAGCAGCTCGAGCCGAAACAGAAGCTGTTGACCGCGCTGGAGGAAGTCGTGCCCGCGGGCACCGTACTCGCCACCAACACGTCGTCTCTTCCGGTGGCGGCGGTAGCACGCCCCTGCCGGCATCGCGGGCGCGTGTGCGGCCTCCATTTCTTCAACCCTGTGCCGCTGATGCGGCTGGTAGAGGTGATTCGCGCCGCAGACACCTCGGAGCGGACCATGGAGCGCGCGCTCGAGCTCGCGCAGCGCCTCGGGAAGACGGCGGTGCGGGTGAAGGACGTGCCGGGATTCCTGGTCAATCTGCTCGGGCGTGCCTATCTCACCGAGGCGTTGCACATCCAACACGAGGGCGTCGCCTCGGTGGCTGCCATCGATCGGATCATGCGCGAGGCCGCGGGCTTTCGCATGGGTCCGTTCGAGCTGATGGACCTCACCGGCATCGATGTCAATTTTCCCGCGACCCGGGTCGTTTATGAGGGTTTTCAGCACGATCCGCGCCTGAAGACCACCGTGCTGCACGAGTCGCTGTTCATGGCCGGCCAGCTCGGGCGCAAGACCGGGCGCGGGTTCCACGACTATGGCGAGGGGAAAGCCGCCCCGGCCGCGACCGACGGCTGCGATGCGGCGGCGGTGACCGCGGGGGCCCCCGTGACGGCCTGGATTGCCGCGGAAGCTGCGGAGCTCGAGGCGCTCGCAGGGCGGGGCGTGAAGCTCGTTGCAGCCGATCAGGCCGACGTGATCCTCGTGAGTCCCGCGGTCGGCGAGGATGCCGCGACTGCTGCCGCGAGGCTCCGGCTCGATCCGGCGCGAGTGGTCGCGGTGGACCTGCTGGGAATGGAGAAGAGCTTTCTCACCGTGATGGCGCCGGTCGGCGGCGATGACGCGGCGCAAAGGCTCGGCTCGTTCCTGCGTGGTACGGGTCTCTCGGTGGAGGTGATAAAGGATTCCCCGGCCTTCGTCGCGCCGCGCATCCTCGCGATGATCGTCAATCTCGCCTGTGAGATTGCGCAGATGGGCATCGGCACTCCGGAGGATATCGACGTCGCAATGCGACTCGCGCAGAACTATCCGCGCGGTCCGTTCGAGTGGGGTGAATGGATCGGTGCGCAGCGCGCTCATGACATGTTGCGGCGGATACAGGAGATCACCGGCTCCGATCGCTACCGCCCGAGCCTCTGGTTGCGGCGGCGGGCGCTCCTCGGGTTGCCGCTGCGCACTGCGCAGTGAGGGCGGCGGCCAAAATGATGCGCCGGTCCCCGGGCGACTGACCGACCCGGGCGCAGGGGCCTGTATACTCCGCGCCGTACACGCAGGAGTTGCCCGCGATGAATCTGACTCGCCGCGAGTTCTCGCGCCTCGGCGCCATGACGGCCTTGTCGACGGCCTTGCCCTCGATGGGACAGGCGCACGGCAAGGCGGCCGGGCGCAGGCTCCGCTGGTGCATAGTGGGGCTGGGGCGCATCTCGATGGGGCAGTTCATGCCCGGACTGAAGCAGTCCCGCACGGGAAGCATCACGGCGCTCGTGAGCGGCCACCGCGAAAAGGCGGAAATGCAGGCGGCCCTTTACGGCGTGCCTTCATCCTCGATCTACAGCTACCGGGATTTCGATGAGATCCGCCGGAATCCCGACATCGATGCGGTTTATATCGCGCTGCCGAACTCGATGCATGCGCAGTACACGGTCCGCGCGGCGAAGGCGGGCAAGCACGTGTTGTGCGAGAAGCCCATGGCGACGAGCCTGGTGGACTGCCGCACGATGATCGGCGCGTGCCGCGAGGCCAACGTGAAGCTCATGATCGCGTATCGGTGCCAGTATCATCCGCTGCACCTGCAGGCGATCGAGCTGATCCGCAGCGGAGCGGTGGGTCGGGTGCAGGCCATCGAGAGCGCGTTCGGCTTCGATATTGCCGCGGGCGAGTGGCGGCTTAGCAAGAGCATGGCGGGCGGAGGGCCGCTGGTCGACGTGGGCATTTACTGCCTGAATGCGACGCGCTACCTGACCGGCGAGAATCCGCAGGACATCAGAGCGTATGCGTCCGTGATCGACCACGATGGCCGCTTCACCCAGGTGGAGGAGAATGACGGCTGGACGATGAGGTTCCCCTCCGGAATAGCAGCCAGCTGCAACACGTCTTACGGAGCGCTCATGAAAGGTTACTTCCGCGTGCACGCATCGAAGGGATGGATCAACCTGGACGGGTTCAACTACAGCGGCATGCACCTGACGGCGGCGCTCGCGAGCGGTGAGAAGATCGACCAGCCGGACCCGATCCGGGCGCCGGGACAGTTCACCACCGAGGCCGATTATTTTGCCGACTGCGTGTGGAACGATCGCGAGCCGAAAACGGACGGTGAGGAAGGTCTGCGCGACATGACTGCGATTGCGCGGATTTACGAGAGCGCGGGACTGCGGCTGGGTTGAGGGAGATACTCGATGAAGGCCATCAGGTCTTATTCCATGCCGCTCGAGGCGGATCTGGCCAGGATCGCCCTGGAGGGAGCCGATATTCCGGCGGTCGTCGTGGGTGTGGGCATCAGCATGGACGGCGGCCTGGGCGGCGTCCGGCTGCTCGTGCCGGAAGACCGCATCGCAGCGGCGCTGAAGGTGCTCGAGGATCTCGAGGCTCAGGGCGAGGACGAGAGACCCTGATAGAATCCCGGCCCATGGTTGCCATGACAGAATGCGTCGGCGTCCGCTCCTGGCTCTTCGCGCCGGGGGACAGCGAGCGGAAGATGGAGAAGGCCGTCGGGGGTCTTGCGGATATCGTGGTCTTCGATCTGGAGGATGCCGTTGCCGAGGCGGAGAAGCCCAAGGCCAGGAGTCGGATTTCGGCATTCCTCGCCGCCCTGCCGCCGGAACGCTCCCGCCTCTGGGTACGCATCAATCCGCTGCAGGGGCCGCACGCGCTGGCGGACCTCGCCGCCGTCATGCCAGGTCGTCCGGCGGGCATCATGCTGCCCAAGGCGCGGGGGCGGGCGGATGTCGATCGTCTGGGTCATTACCTGTCTGCCCTGGAGGTGGCGGCCGGCATCGGGCAGGGTGCGACCAAGATCATTGCCCTCGTGACGGAGACGGCGGAAAGCATGTTCACCACAGGGACCTACGCCGGCGCGCCCCGATTGGCGGCGCTGACCTGGGGAGCGGAAGATCTGGCGGACGCGGTGGGGGCGATCGACAATCGCGGCGCGGATGGCGGTTATGCCTTCACCTACGAGATGGCCCGCAGCTTCTGCCTGTTGGGGGCCGCGTCGGCGGGCGTTGCCGCGATCGAGACGATCCACGGTGATTTCCGCGACGAGGCCGGCCTCCGACGGCGCGCACAGCAGGCACGCCGCGGCGGCTTTCGCGGCATGCTGGCCATCCATCCGGCGCAGGTGGAGGTGATCAACGAAGCCTTCACGCCGAGTGCCGAGGAGCTGAAACAGGCGCAGGAGGTCATTGAGCTCTTCGCCGCCAACCCTGCTGCCGGCGTCGTGGGACACCATGGCGCGATGCTCGATCGCCCGCACCTCGCTCGCGCGCAAGCCCTGCTGCGGCTGGCCGCACGCGCAAGTCACGCTCCGCGCGCGCAACCGGTGAAAAAGGAGGATTGAATGGCGGGCCGCTGGTTCGAAGACTGGCAGGTGGGCGACCGGATCGTGCACGAGATCCGCCGCACGGTGACGGAGACCGACAATCTCCTTTTCTCGACCATGACGCACAACCCTCAGCCGCTGCACATAGACCTCGAGGCGGCGAAGGCGAGCGAGTTCGGTCAGATACTCGTCAACGGTACCTTTACCTTCGCGCTCATGATTGGTCTGAGCGTCGGTGACACGACGGTGGGCACCCTTGTCGCCAATCTCGGCTATGACAAGGTGATCATGCCAAAGCCGGTATTCATCGGCGATACCGTCCACGCTGATACCGAGGTGGTCAGCCTGCGGGAGAGCCGCTCACGCCCGAATGCAGGCATCGTCACCTTCCAGCATCGGGCGATCAATCAGAGGGCAGAGGTCGTCTGCCAGTGCCTGCGATCCGCCCTGATCAAGCGCAAACCCACGTAGCGTCGTGGCTCAGCGTGCGGTCGGCATGGCAAACTCGGCACCCTCGCGCGCTCGAGCGGGCCATCGCTGCATGATCGATTTCTGACGCGTATAGAAGCGGACGCCTTCTTCGCCGTAGGCGTGCATATCACCGAAGAGGCTGCTCTTCCAGCCACCGAATCCGTGCCATGCCATCGGCACCGGGATCGGGACGTTGATGCCGACCATGCCCGCCTCGATGCGCCTCGAGAATTCACGCGCCGCGCCGCCGTTGCGCGTGTAGCAGGCAACGCCGTTGGCGAGCTCGTGAGTGTTGATCAGGCTGAGCGCCTCGTCGAGGTCCTTGACCCGCACGCAGCTCAGCACCGGCCCGAAAATCTCTTCCTTGTAGATGGTCATGTCGGGCCTGACATGATCGAACAGCGTGCCGCCGAGGAAGAAGCCGTCCGCATGTCCAGGTACCTCGACCGTCCGCCCGTCCGTTACCAGCTGCGCCCCTTCGCGTACGCCGGTATCGATGTACCCTAGGACGCGCTCGAGCGCCTGGCGGGTCACGACTGGACCCATTTCCACACCGGCGTCCATTCCGTTTCCTACACGCAGCGCTCTGGCCCTCTCTGCCAGCCGGGGGACGATCTGGTCCGCAACCTCACCCACCAGCACGGCGACGCTGATCGCCATGCAACGCTCCCCGGCGGACCCGTATGCCGCCCCGATCAGGCCGTCGACCGCCTGCTCGAGATCCGCATCCGGCATGACGACCAGATGATTCTTGGCGCCGCCGAGCGCCTGCACCCGTTTGCCGAGCTCCGCGCCGCGTGCGTAGAGCCGCCGGGCGATGGGCGTCGACCCGACGAAGCTGAGGGCCTTCACCTGCGGGTGCTCCAGCAGCGCATCGACGGCCGCTTTATCGCCCTGCACCACGTTGAAAACACCATCCGGCAGACCGGCCTGCTTGAGAAGCTCCGCCATGATGAGCGACGCGGAAGGATCACGCTCGCTCGGCTTGAGCACGAACGTGTTGCCGGCTGCGATGGCGATGGGAAACATCCAACAGGGAACCATGCAGGGAAAGTTGAATGGGGTGACGCCCGCAACCACCCCGAGAGGTTGGCGCAGCGTCCAGTTGTCCAAGCCGGTCGAAACCTGGTCGGTGAAGCCGCCTTTGAGGAGATGGGGAATGCCGCAGGCGAATTCCACCACGTCTATGCCGCGCATCACCTCGCCCTGCGCGTCGGAAAGCACCTTGCCGTGCTCCGCGGTGATCAGGCTTGCGATCTCGTCGCGATGCTCGTTGAGCAGTGCCACGAACCGGCTGAGCACGCGCGCGCGGCGGATCGGCGGCGTATCCGCCCACGCCGGCCAGGCGGCCGCCGCGCTCGCGACGGCACGGTCCACGGTCGCAGCGTCGGCCAGAGCGACCTGCCGGGCGACTTTGCCGGTGGCGGGGTTGAAGACATTCTGCGTGTGGCCGGCCTCGGCCTGTGCCGTCTGGCCGCCGATCCAGTGGCCGACGAGCGACCGGCGGGAACCTGCAACGGGAAGGGGAGCGGTGGCCATGGGGGAGCATCCGAAGGTGTTTGAGACAGGTGCAGTTTAGGATCGGCGGTAGGGGTTGAGAATCACCGCGGGACGATTACAATGTTCAATAATTTGAACAATCGAGCCGAGCCGTGAGCACCCGGGACTTCGAGGCGGCGCTGCCGGATCTTCACATGCTGACCGTGATCGCCGAGACCCGCAGCCTCACGCAGGCGGCGCGCCGCCTGGGCGTAGCGAAGTCGTCCGTCAGCATCCGCCTGAAGGATCTGGAGCGGGCGATCGGTGTGCCGCTGGTGCGCCGCACCACGCGATCCATCACGCTCACGCCCGCCGGACAGCAACTGGTCGAGGAGACGCGGGCCTCATTCGTGCACATCGAGCGCGGTATCGCCGGAGTGAAGGATCTTGCCGGAGCGCCGCGCGGGCTGGTACGAATGACGGCTCCCGTCGCGTTGGGACGCCAGCACATCGCGCCGGTGATTCCCGCGCTGCTCGAGCGCTTTCCGGAATTACGCCTGGAGCTCGACCTCAGCGATCGGTTCGTCAACCTGACACAGGAGGGGTTCGACCTCGCCGTGCGGCACGCCAGCCGCGTCCCAGACTCGCATGTGGCGACCCTGCTCTGTGACACGCGCTCGGTTTTGCTCGCAACCAGGAGTTACCTTGCGCGGCGCGGGCTGCCGGCGCACCCGAGTGATCTCGCCGGGCACGATTGTCTGCTTTATCTTCGCGACGGCGGCTCGCCCAGCTGGTCCTTCGAGCGGCGCGAAGGGCGCGCACGGGTCGCGGAGCGGGTGAGCGTGCCGGTCAGGGGGCCACTGAAAGCCAACAACAGCGAGGTGCTGCGCGCGGCGGCGGCCGCCGGGATGGGCATAGGCCTGCTGCCGGATTTCACGGCATGGAGCGGCGTGCAGTCGCAGGAGCTCGTGCCCGTATTGCCGCAATGGCGACCCGTGGGCTTCTTCGGGGAGCGGCTGCAGGCCATCCGGCCCTGGGCGCCCCGGACCCCCCGTGCCGTCCAGTGCGTCATCGATCACTTGCGCGAGGCGTTCGCGCGCGGCTTCACCGCCCGGCAATGAATGCGCCGTGGCTGCTCCGGGAATATCATCCGGCGGTGAGTACCCTTTTGCCGGAGTGATATGCCATGGCCTCGAGCCCTCCTCGACCTCGCTCAGTCGTAGTGACGGGCGCATTCGGTAGCCTCGGCGAGACGGTCGCCCGCGTCTTCCGCGATCAGGGCGCGGTGGTCGCTCTCCTCGGCCGCGGCCAACCGCCGGCGCCGGTCCGGGCCGAGTTTTCCGCGCCGCACTGTATCCTGGGCGGGGTCGACCTGACGCACGCCGCCAGCGCCGGCAGTGCGATGGAGACCGTTCGGGCGACGCTCGGCTCCATCGACGTCCTGGTCAATATCGCCGGCGGCTTTCTCTGGCAGACCGTGGAGCAGGGTGGCTTGGAGGGCTGGGACACGATGTTCGCCCTCAACCTCAAGACCGCGGTGGTGAGCACCAAGGCGGCACT
>DASVWT010000445.1:0-6462 GCA_036393055.1 Steroidobacteraceae bacterium | reverse complement strand
ACTCGCAACAGAATCATTTGACGATTCATACGAGCCTCCTACAACCCGAAGGTGGTTAAAAGGCCGGCGGGACGGTTGTCCCGCTGGCAGGAGTCCCAGCGTGCCGGGGGTTGATCGTGACACACTGGTTGGGGGAGATGTCTTGCGATTGATGGGCCTGGCGAGCAGATAACGATCGCCCAGCCACTCGATTGCCTTCGCCCTCGCGGCGCTATAGTCCACAACTTGCGGCTGCGGCCGCTCGGCCTTGCTTGTCTGCTGCACGATCTGGCTCTCCTCATCAATGGACGCTTGGCCGCCTGCCTCGGTTCCTATCATCGGGCCGAATGACGCAAACTCAACCGCCGGACTCTCCCCCGAAAGAGAGGGCCGAGGCACTCCTTGTGGGGGAGTTTTCATGTTAATCAATGACTTACCGACCTGATCGGTGTATCACCCGTGCGAGCAGCCTGACACCTTGCGCAGCCCCGCTCAATGCGGAAAGGTTCCGTGTTTGCGCAGATTCGCGGCATTTTGGGCCGCCAGTGCCTCTTTTCGGTCGAACGCCTCGCGCGCGGCATCGAGCTCGGCGAGATGGTTGCGCGCCCACTCGCCGAGCGCGCTCACCGGCGCGTGCAACGACCGCCCGAGCGGTGTGAGCTCGTACTCGACTCGAGGCGGCACGACGGGGAACACCGTGCGCTTGACCAGTCCGTCGCGCTCGAGGCCTCGCAACGACAGCGTCAGCATCCGTTGCGAGACCCCGCCGATCGCGCGCTTGAGCTCGGAGAACCGGCGCACCTTTTCCGCCAGCATGATGATGATGAGGACACTCCATTTCTCTCCGATCCGCGCCAACACCTGACTGACTTTCGGACATTCCTCGCTCGGCAGATGCCTCACGACGGTTACACCAACTTTACCGGGTCGCATGTGTGTGCCTTCTTGTGCGGCCATGGCCACACTCACATAATTAGCCTCGGTAACAATTTTATACCACCAGCTCGAGGCCAGCCATGAAACTCCTGCACGTCGATGCCAGCATTCTCGGAGAGACCTCCGTCAGCCGTCAGCTGAGCGCGGCGGTCGTCGCGCGCCTCAAGGAGGCCCGCCCGGATATCGCGGTGAAGTACTACGATCTCGGAGCTCAGCCACTGAGACACTTGACGGGCGCACATCTCGGGGCCGCCCAGGGTCTGTTCGCCGAGGATCCTTCCCTGCAGCAGGACGTGACACGAGGCCAGCAGGCTCTGGAGGACTTCCTCAGCGCCGATATCGTTGTCGTGGGCGCGCCCATGTACAACTTCTCGGTGTCCTCGCAGCTCAAGGCCTGGATAGACCGCCTCGCCGTCGCCGGCAAGACGTTCCGCTACACCGAAAAGGGCCCCCAAGGGCTGGCTGGCGGCAAGAAGCTCATCGTCGTCTCATCGCGCGGCGGCTTTTACGGTCCGCAGACCCCCTCGGGTTCCCTGGATCACCAGGAGAGCTACCTTCGTGGCCTGTTCGGTTTCTTCGGCATCACGGACATCAGCTTCGTCCGTGCCGAAGGCTTGAACGTCAGCACGGATCAACGCAAGGCCTCGATCGCCGCCGCCACGGCCGAAGCCGCCGGGCTCGCGGCCTGACGGGCCTTGAAACGGCCCCCATATTACGATTCCTGATCCCGCCACATGGCGGGGAGGAGAACTGGAATGAGCACTTCATCCCTGCGCGGCGTCTCGCGCATCGTGCGCGGCATGCCGACATCCGACGGCGCCGGGGTCAAGCTGACGCGCGTCATCGGTCAGCCGCGGCTGCCGGACCTCGATCCGTTCCTGATGCTCGATGAGTTCGGAACTGACAACCCCGGCGATTACATCGCCGGCTTCCCGGAGCATCCGCATCGCGGCTTCGAGACGGTCACCTACATGCTCGATGGGCAGATGCGCCATCGTGACAATCACGGCCACGAGGGCGTTCTCGTTCCGGGCAGCGTCCAGTGGATGACCGCTGGACGCGGCATCGTGCATTCCGAGATGCCGGAACAGCAGGAGGGCCGGATGCGCGGCTTTCAGCTGTGGATCAACCTGCCCGCGCGGGACAAGATGACCGCGCCGAAGTACCAGGAATTCGGCCCGGAGAAGATCCCGGCCGCGGACCTCGGTGGCGGCGCGCGCGTGAAAGTGATTGCCGGCCGGCTGGCGGGCATCACCGGACCGATTGCCCAGCCTGCGACCGACCCGACCTACCTCGACATAGCGCTGGAGCCCGGCGCGAAACTCTCGCAGCCGCTCTCTGCCGGGCACTCGGCATTCCTCTATGTTTACGAGGGGGCGATGCGCATCGGCGCCGGAGACTCGGCGGCGACGGTGAGCGCTCACGAGCTCGCAGTGCTGGGGGACGGGGAGTCGGTGCAGCTCGAAGGCCGCGAGCCGCCGCGCGATGGCGCCGCCAGCCGCGCCATCCTGGTCGCCGGCCGCCCGCTGCGGGAGCCTGTGGCCAAGCACGGACCGTTCGTGATGAGCACCCGCGAGGAGCTGATCCAGGCCTTCCAGGACTACCAGAGCGGCAACTTCTGACGGGCGATTGAGTAAATCGATCCAGGCGAGTCAATCGGCGGCGGCGGACATCGCCGGCTCCGCGAGCCGCTGCCGCTCCTTCTCGTGATCGGCCGCCAACAGGAGGTAGACGGCCGGCACGATGAAGAGCGTGAAGATCGTGCCGATCGAAAGTCCGGTGAAAATCACCCAGCCCATGGCTTTGCGGCCGGCCGCGCCGGCGCCGCTGGCGATGACGAGCGGCACCACGCCCAGCACCATCGCCGCCGTGGTCATCAGGATGGGCCGCAGCCGCACGGCCGCCGCCTCGATGATTGCGGTCCGCTTCGGCTTGCCGGCCCGCTGCTCGTCGTTGGCGAACTGGACCATCAGAATGCCATGCTTGCTGATCAGGCCGAGCAGGGTCACCAGGCCCACCTGCGAATAGATATTGAGCGAGGTGACGCCGAAGTTGATGAAGAGCAGCGCTCCGAACAGCGCCGCTGGCACCGACACCAGGATCACTATCGGATCGCGGAAGCTCTCGAACAGCGCCGCGAGCGACAGATAGACGATGATGAGCGCGAACCCGAAGGTATAGAGGAAGCTGTTCGAGCCCTCCATGTACTGGCGGGAAGCGCCCGAATAATCGACCGTGTAGCCGCTCGGGGCGACCTCTTCCAGAGTCTTGCGCAGGAAGGCCAGGGCCGCACCCTGCGCGACCGCCGGAGCGCCGGCGATGGTCGCCGAGTTGACCTGCTGGAAGTGGTTGATCGACTCCGGAACCGTCTGCCGCTCGAGATGCGCAATGGTGCCGAGCTGTACCAGAGACCCGTTGGCGGCGCGCAGGTGCAGATTGAGCACCTGTTGCGGGTTCAGCCGGTACTTCTGCAGCACCTGCGGGATCACTTTGTAGGATCGGCCGGCGAGGGTGAAATAGTTGACGTAACCGCCGCCCATGGCCGCTCCGAGCACGGAGGCAACCTGCTGCTCCGTCAGGCCGAGCTGCGCCACCATGTCGTGATTGACCACGATGGTCTGCTGCGGCGCGTCGATCTTCAGGTCCCCGTCGATGAACCAGAAGAGCCCGCTCGCCTTGGCGCGGCTCAACACCTGCTGCTCCACCTGATAGAGATTCCCGATCGGCTCGCTGGTGGCGATCACGAACTGCACGGGCAGGCCCTGGGCACCGGGCAGCGGCGGGAACTGGAAGGCCGCGACCTCCGCGCCCGCGATCGTGTTCCACTTCTTCTGCAGGACCTGCTGCAGCTGGTTGGCGGAGCGGCTGCGATCGCTCCACGGCTTGAAGAGGATCCCGCCGATGCCCTGCGTGACCGACGGCGCGCCGACGACCTGGAAGGCGCCGCGGTATTCCGGCAGCGACTGGCCGGCGGCGAGCGCCTGCCGCGAATACGTCTCCATCTGCGTGAATGTCGCATCGGGCGGGCCGATCAGCTGATAGGCCACGAAGCCCTGGTCTTCCTGCGGCGCGAGCTCCGAGGTCGAGGTCATGAAGAGGTACGGCAGCGAGGCCAGCAGCAGCACGAGCAGGACGATCAGCACCTGCCAGGTCTCGAGCCAGCCCGTGAGCATGCGCTGGTAGCCGGAGCGAAGCCTTGAGAACCAGCGGTCGACCAGCCGCGCGAAGCGCCCCTCCTCCATCTCCGCCCGGAATATACGCGAGCACATCATCGGCGAGAGCGTGAGCGCGACGACGGCGGAGACGGTGATCGCGCCGACCAGGGTGAAGGCGAACTGGGTGAACAACGCGCCCGTCAGGCCGCTCTGGAACGCGATCGGCGCGTACGCGGCGACCAGCACCACGGTCATGGCGAGGATGGGGCCGCCGAGCTCCCGGGCGCCCTGAATCGCGGCCGAGAACGGAGTGACCCCCTCCTTCAGATGCCGGTCGATGTTCTCGACGACGATGATGGCGTCATCGACCACCAGCCCGATCGCGAGCACGAGGGCGAGAAGCGTCAGCAGGTTGATCGAGTAGCCGAGCACCAGCATCACGATGAACGCGCCGACCAGGGACAACGGCATCGCGATGGCGGGCACCGCGGCGGCCCGCGGGCTGCCGAGGAAAAGAAAAATGACCGCGGTCACGATGAGCAGCGCCTCGACCAGGGTCCTGATGACGTCCGTGATCGAAGCATTGATGAAGGTCGTAGCGTCGAACGCCACGGCCTGGTTGATGCCGTTGGGAAGCTGCCGGGCAATTTCCGGAAGGGCTGCCCTGACCCGCCGCACGACATCGAGCACGTTGGCGGTCGGGGATGGCTTGATGCCGATGAACACCCCGGAGAGGCCGCTGTAGGAGACCCCGGAGTTGTAGCTTTCAGCGCCAAGGACCACGGTCGCGACGTCTTCCAGCCGCACGATCGCGCCGTTGGCCTGCCGGATCACCAGGCGCTTGAAGGCCTCCAGCGAGTGCGGGTCCGTCGATGCGGTCAGGTTGACGCTGACCATGTTTCCTTTGCTCTGGCCGGCCGCCGACAGATAGTTGTTGGCAGCCAGGGCCGCGTAGACATCGCTCGCGGTCACGCCGTGCGCCGCCATCCGGTCGGGATCGAGCCAGGCGCGCAGCGCGAACGTGCGGCCGCCGAGGACTTCCGCGGTCTGCACGCCCGGGATCGAGTTGAGCTTCGGCTGTACGACGCGCAGCAGGTAATCCGTCACGTCGTTCGACGGCAGGACCTTGCTCGAATAGTTGATGTACAGGATGTCCGTGGTCTGATTGGCCTGCAGCGTGATGACCGGCAGCTGCGACTGCGGCGGCAGCTGGTTGCGCACCGCATTGACCTGCGCGCTGATCTCCGTGAGCGCCTTGCTCGAGGGGTAGTTCATCTGCAGCGTCGCCGTGATGACGGAGCTGCCCGCGCTCGAGACGGAGGACAGGTAGTCGATTCCCTGCGCCTGCGCGATGGCCACCTCGAGCGGCTGGGTGATGAAGCCCGCCACGGTCTGCGCGTCGGCGCCGTAGTAGGTGGTCGATACCGTGATGACGCCGTTCTCGGTCTGTGGGAACTGGGTCACCGGCAGCTGGAAGATGGCGCGCAGGCCGAGCACCAGGATGAGCAGGCTGATGACCGCCGAGAGGACGGGCCGCCGGATGAAGAGGTCGGTGAGCTTCACGCGGGCTCCCTCAGTGCTCCTGGGGCGTCGGATTCGGCTCGTTGAGCGGCAGCACGCTGTTGTTGACGGTGAGCTCCGATCCGTTCTTGATCTTCATCTGGCCGCTGCTCACGACGACGTCGCCCTCCTTCAGGCCTTTGACGACGGCCACCTGGTCACCGCGAGCCGGCCCCAGCGTCACGAAGATCAGCTGCGCCGTCGGGTGCCCGCCGGGCTTGGCGGGGTTGCGCACCAGATACACGGTCTGACCGTAGGGGTTGTAAGTGATCGCCGTCTGCGGCAGCGTCAGATACCGCTCCTTCGCGCCCGCATCGACCGCAGTGCGGACGAACATTCCCGGCAGCAGCTTGTGCCCGGGATTGCGGATGGTCGCCTCCGCCTGGAAATTGCGGGTCGACGGATCGACCAGCGGATCGATCGAGGTGATCTGTCCGTCGAAGGTCTTGCCGCCGAAGGCATCGGCGGTCACATGGACGGTCTGGCCCACGGCGACGCGCGCCAGCTCATCCTGGGGCAGGTGGAAATCGACATAGATCGGATCGACCGATTCCAGGGTGACGATCGGGTCGCCCGGATTGAGGTATTGGCCGGGATTGACGGTGGTGATGCCGAGCCGCCCGGCGAAGGGCGCCCGGACGGTCTTCTTCGCCACCAGGGCGGCCTGGGCGGCCTCCTGCTCGCGGGTGCTCTTCAGGTTGGCCGCGTCGGTGTCGAGCTGCGCCCGGCCGATGGCCTGCGCCTGGTACTGGATGAGATCGCGGTGATAGGTCAGGGCGGCGAGGTTCGCCTCCGCCTGCAGCGCCTGGAGCTGCGCGAGGTCGGGATCGGC
>DASVWT010000444.1:0-3208 GCA_036393055.1 Steroidobacteraceae bacterium | reverse complement strand
GTCGGCTTCGACAACACCCGCCAGCGCCGCGCCATCGACTCCGCGGAGCTCGCCGCGCTCGAGACCGCGGCCGGCGTCATCGGCGCGGCCCTCCATCGCCAGCGCCTCATCGACGATATGAGACGCGAGCGCGAGCGGGCGGCGGAGGAGCGCGTCGCGGAGCTGGCGAAAGCCAACGCCGTGATCCGCGGCAACCTCGAGCGGCTGGCGAGCGAGCCGGACCTGCACAGCTTCCTCGGCCACGTGCTGTTGGAAGCGACGCGGCAGTTCGATGCGGCCTCGGGCGCCGTGGTCGTCTCGAAGGACAGTCTGCAGGAGTGGCGCATCGCCGCGCACGTGCGGGACGGACGCATCGAGGAGCCGCCCTACCCGATCAGCGTGCCGATGAACGGCTCCTCCTTCGGCGACCGCTTCACCCGACCCACCGAGCCGATGTATCTCGAGGTGGAGCAGCAGTCGGAGGAATTCTGGCCGGGCATGCTCGCCTTCAACCGCCAGGAGGGCTACAACGGCAGCGTGGTCTACCCGCTGGTGTTCGGTTCCCGCAATGTCGGCTTTCTCATCCTGCGCTTCCGCCGCAATGCGGCCGACGTGCAGCGCAGCGAGCTGTTGGTGGCGCTCGCCCAGCAGGCGACGCTCGCCGTGCAGCTCACGCGCCTCGCCTACCAGGCGAAGGAGGCGGCGGTGCTGGTGGAGCGCGCGCGCATCGGGCAGGAGATCCACGACGGTCTGGCGCAGGCGTTCACGGGGATCCTGATGCAGCTCGGGGCGGTGGAGGAGTCGCCGCCCTGCAAGAAGAAGAACTCGGGACTGGCGATCACGCTCACGCGCATCCGCGACCTCGCCCGCGAAGGGCTGGCGGAGGCGCGCCGCTCGGTGATGGCGCTCAGGCTGGACCAGACCCGCCGCGCAGGGCTCGAGCTCGCGCTGCGGCAGCTGGCGGAGCGCTCGACCGTGCCGGGCGGCGTGACCTGCAGCTTCGAGGGCGGTGGGATCACCACGGGACTGAAACCGGAGCACGAGCACGAGTTGCTGCGCATCGCGCAGGAAGCGGTGAGCAACGCGGTGCGGCACGCCAGGCCTAGCGTGGTCCGCATCACCATGGCCGATGAGTCGGCGCATTGGGTGATGTCGGTTGAGGATGACGGGCGCGGGATGGAGCAGCGGCCGGAGTGGTATGCGCGGGAGGGCTTTGGCCTGACGAGCATGCGGCAGCGGGCGAGCGCGATCGGTGGGGAGTGGCAGATCGAGAGCCAGCGCGGCGCGGGCACCCGGGTGAGCGTGCGGTTGCCCAAGCGCAAGGCAGCTGCGTGATGGTCGCGGTACTCACCAAGAAGAAGATCCGGGTGATTCTGGCGGATGATCACCCGGTGGTGAGGGACGGGCTGGCGGCGATGGTAAATCAGCAGGCGGACATGGAGGTGGTCGCGGAGGCCGGCGATGGCGATGAGGCGATCGCCTTGTATGAGCAGCATCAGCCGGATGTGATGGTGCTGGATCTGCGGATGCCCAAGCGGGATGGGGTGGCAGTGGTGCAGCGGGTGCTGGAGATCAATCCCAAGGCGCGGCTGCTCATCATGACCACCTATGATGGGGATGAGGATATTTTTCAGTGCTTGAGCCAGGGGGCGAAGGGATACTTGCTCAAGGATGCGCCGCGGCAGGAGATTTTGTCGGCTATTCGGGCAGTCAGCGAGGACCGGCCCTATACGTCATCGTCGGTGGCGGCCAAGGCGCTGCTGAGGATGGCCAAGCCCAGCTTGACGCAGAGGGAGTTGGATGTCCTGGAATTGGTCGCGCAGGGAAGAAGCAACAAAGATATCGCGCGGCGGTTGTCCATCACCGAGGGGACGGCTAAGACTCACGTCAAGTCGATACTCACCAAGCTTGATGCAATCAGCCGCACGGAAGCTGTGGCGGTGGCGCACAAGCGAGGGTTGATTCGACTGTAGCGCCCGTCCCTGGGCGCTCCGCGGCCGGGTCACTCGCTCGCGAGTTTCGTCACCGCAGGCTCCACGCTGTAGCGCAGCACGCCGCCAGCGGGGGGCTTGTTGTATTGCGGCGAGATGGCCACGAAGAACTCGTTCAGCGCGGGGACGAAGAGATCCGATTTGCCGCCGGGGGCCGAGGGCACCAGGGCGATCCGGGTGTAGTGGTCGGAGTCGACCTCCTGGTAGACGCCGATCTGGCCGACGGCGCCGGGCACGTAGATGCGCTTGCGCGCGGCGTCGTAGGCGATGCCGTCGTTGATATCGGGCACGTCGATCGTGGCCACTGCCTTGCCGTCATTCGTGTCGAGCACGACCATCCTGGTCGGCTTGCGGGTCACGACGAAGAGGCGGTGATCGCGCTCATCGAGGGCCATGGCGAGATTGTCGGTGGGGCCTACGATGGGCCAGTGGCCGATGACGGTCAGCGATTTCTTGTCGACGATGTCGACCTCGTTCTTGTCGGCGACGTTGATGAAGATCCGATCACCATGCTGCTCGGCCTGCATGGCCTCGACGTGGTCGGAGTCGAACTTCAGCTGGCGCAGCACTTTGCCGCTCCAGGGATCGATCTCGTTCAGCCAGCAGTTCTTCAGGTGGACGTCGCCGCCGCCGCTGACGATGTAGAGGTGCCTGGTCGAGGCGTCGTAGTACTCCGTGTCGGAGCCCGGAGCGACGTCGACGCGGCCCAGGATCTGGTAGTTGCGGTCATCCATGATGCGCGGACCGCTGTCATCGGTGACGATCAGGCGGTGCGTGCCGGGGACCAGGAAGAACGCGTGCGGCGTCTTGAAGGTGGTCAGCGTCTTCAGATGCTTCAGGGTCTTCAGGTTGAAGACCTCGACCGTGCCGTGGTCCTCGGCTGCGACGAACAGCTTGTTCTCGCCGATGTCGGCGAAGAGATGGTCGAAGTCGCCGTCGTAGCCGGGCAGGCTGGTGCGGCCGGACTGCACGAGCGGCTGGCGCGACGGCTCGGCGGCCGCGACCGTCTCGACCAGCTTCGCCGGCGAGGGGATCTCGCGCGCGATCTCGTTGCGGATGCGGATCGCCTCGGCGTGGCGCGCCGGCTGGTTGGTGTGCGCCGTCAGCGGGAACACCACGCCCAGGGCGCCGATGCGCTGGCCGGCGGCGTCGTTCAGCGGCAGCTCCACCTCGTAGCGCATCAGGTCCTTGTTGACCTCGAGGTTGGTCTTGCCGTCGCGCACCACGCGCATGTCGTC
>DASVWT010000443.1:0-2918 GCA_036393055.1 Steroidobacteraceae bacterium | reverse complement strand
CAGCGCGGCCCGTTTCCAGCTTGGGCAGGCACCGGTGCCCTACGGCTGGGGTCACGATAATTCCCGCAGCATCCCGGCGGCGGTCGCACAGCTTCCGGCGGGGGAGGTGCCGCACCTTGAGCTGAAGTGGGCATTCGCCTTTCCACAGGCGATCCGCGCGCGCTCGCAGCCCGCCATCGCCTATGGAGCGGTGTACGTCGGCGGCCCGGATGGCACCGTGTACGCGCTCGATCTGGCATCGGGTTGTGTGCGCTGGATGTATCACGCGATGGCGGAGGTGCGCACCGGCATGGTGCTGGCCGCACCGGGCGACCACGTCGATGCTCCGCGCCTCTTTTTCGGGGACGTGGTCGGGCACGTGTACGCTCTGGATCCCTTGACGGGGAGGGTGTCATGGCGGACGAAGGTCTCCGACAACCCGGAGGCTACCCTGACGGGAACGCCTTCCCTTCATGACGGGACGCTCTACGTTCCTGTCTCCTCTTTGGAGGAGGCGACCGTTGCGGCAAGCTCGCGCAGTGCCTGCTGCACCTTCCGCGGCTCCGTGGTTGCGCTGGATGCTCGCACGGGCGCCGTACGCTGGCGCACCTACACCATCGATCGCAAGCCTCGCCTCATCGGCAAGACGCGCGCCGGCGCGCCCATCCTGGCTCCATCGGGGGCGCCCGTCTGGAACAGTCCCACGATCGACGCCCGTCGCGGCCTGCTCTACGTCGGCACCGGCGACAACTACTCGATGCCCACCGGCGATCGCAGCGATGCCATTCTCGCGATGCGCCTGAGCGACGGGAAAGTCGCATGGCAGCGGCAGTTGCTGGCGGGCGATGCCTGGAATGCGGCCTGCATGGTCAAGGACAACCCCAACTGTCCGGCCGTTTCCGGGCCGGACGGCGATTTCGGTGCCTCCGTGATCCTCGCGAGCGTGTCTGCGGGCCGCTCGCTGCTGCTTGCCGGACAGAAGAACGGTATCGTCTCTGCGCTCGATCCGGAGGCCGGCGGCCGGATCGTGTGGCAGAGGCGGCTCGGGCGCGGCGGCATCCAGGGAGGCATCGAGTTCGGCATGGCGGCGCAGGACGGACGGCTATTCGTGCCGATCGCCGACATGACGGACGACCGCGACGGGCGCACGTACCGGCAGTCACCGCATCCCGGCCTCTATGCGCTGGACATCGCGAGCGGACGGATTCTCTGGTCGCATCCGGCACCCGACACCTGCGGCTCTCGTCCATTCTGCGATCCCGGCATCACGGCGGCGGTCACCGCCATCCCCGGCGTCGTGTTTGCCGGGCACCTGGATGGAGTGCTGCGCGCATATGATGCGAGCACCGGACGGGTGCTCTGGCATTTCGATGCGCTGCGCAAGTTCAAGACCGTCTCCGGCGCTGTCGCCCAGGGAGGCTCGTTCGGCGGGCCGGGGGCGGCCGTGCGCGCCGGCTACGTGGTCGTCAACTCAGGCTACGGCCTGTACTTCCACATGCCCGGCAACGTGCTGCTGGCGTTCGAGTTCCGGGGCCGCTGAGGCAGGCGCCCTCAGGCGACCCAGTCGAAGAGCTGCAGGTCCATCTCCTGCGCCAGGCAGGCGAGGATCGGCGGCACGAGGCGCTCGTGAAACGATGAGGCCTGATGGGTTGCGAACGCCTGCTCGCTCTTGAACCGCCCGTATACGACATACGTGGAGGGTCGGGTGCGGTGCCGGATGACATCGTACACAATGGTTTCGGGCTCGCTGCCGTGGGTGAGCTGCGAGAGCTCGCGCTGCAGCGCCTCGAAACGGCTCTCCATGCCCGGCTTGACGACGAGGGTCGCGATGAAGGTGGTGGACATGGGCTGCCTCAGGCGCCGCTGAGACCGAGCTCGGCAATGAGCTGGTCGCGCAGGCGAAACTTCTGGATCTTGCTGGTGGACATGGGCCACTCGGTGACGAAGCGTACGTGGCGCGGCACCTTGAAGCCCGCGATCTCGCGCCGGCAGAACTCGATGAGCTCCTCCGGGGTGACGGTGATCTCGGCCTGCCGCTCGATGAAGGCCGCGGGCACCTCCACCAGGCGAGGATGGGGCACGCCCACGACCTGGGCGAGCTTGACCGCCGGATGGCGCTGCAGGCAGGTCTCGATCTCCGCCGCGGCGACGTTCTCGCCGCCGACTTTCAACATGTCCTTCAGGCGCCCGTGGAACATCACGGTCCCCGCCTCATCGAGCGAGCCGATGTCGCCGGTGTGGAACCAGCCCTCCGTATCGAGCGCCTGCGCCGTCTTCTGCGCATCCTTGTAGTAGCCCTCGAGCGTGCTGTAGCCGCGCACCAGGACTTCACCCGGGGCGCCCCGCGCCGCGTCGCGCCCGGTCGCCGGATCGAGGATCCGCAGCTCGAGTCCCGGCAGGGGCCGGCCGAGGCGCGTGATCCGCTCCTGCAGCGGGTCGTCCAGCCGGCTCGTCGTCACGGTGCCTGCGGTCTCCGTCATCCCGAACGTGCCGACGTAGATTGCCTCGGGAATCGCCTTGAGCATCGCATCCGCGATGGCGCGCGGCTGTACCGCAAAGTTGGAATTCATCAGGCGGATACGCGAGAGATCGGTCTGCGCGAAATCCTGGTGATGGATCAGGTCCGACATGATAGTGACGAAGCACGGGTACGTCGCCGTGACCCGCTCGCTCTCGAGCATCTTGAGCGCCGCGCCGGCCTCGAAGTACGTCATGGTCGCGTAGACGCCTCCGACGTCGAATATCGCGCAGAGCGGCAGGATCGCGGCGATGTGGAAGATGGGCAGCGGCGACCAGAAGACATCCTCGTGCCGAAGCCCGTAGCGGTGGCGTCCGAGGGCGATGGAGTTGCGCACCATGGCTTCGTGCGAGATGAGGCATCCCTTGGGGTTGGAGGTGGTGCCCGAGGTGTAGAGCATCAGGGCGATGTCGCGCAGCCG
>DASVWT010000442.1:0-2008 GCA_036393055.1 Steroidobacteraceae bacterium | reverse complement strand
CGCACGTGGCTCGCGGCCACGCGGGTCAGGATCGCGCCCGGCAGCGTCCTCTCGCGAGAGACCTGATCGCCTGTCGTGACGACGGCCAGCGATCGGGGTGTGGGGATGCCGAGCGCGTACATGGCTTCGCTGAGGAGGTATTCCCGCAGCATGGGCCCGAGCGCGGCGCGTCCGTCGCCATTGCGGGAGAAGCGCGTGAGGCCTGCGCCCTTGAGCTGAATGTCATGCAGAGCCCCGTCCCGTCCCCGGATCTCTCCCAGCAGGATGGCGCGCCCGTCGCCAAGCGATGGCACGAAACCGCCGAACTGGTGGCCGGCGTAGGCCATGGCGATAGGATCACTGTCCTCCGGCAGGAGATTGCCGGAGAGCAGGGCCGCCGCCTCGGCCTCCGGCATGTCCGGGTCGAGGCCGAGCTCCCGGGCGAGCGTCGCATTTAGCACGACGAGCTTCGGGTCCGGCACGGGTGTCGGAGCGACCCGTGCAAAGAGCCTCTCCGGCAGGGCGGCGTAGCTGTGTTGGAGTCCGAGGCGCATCGTCCTCGCATATTAGCGTGCCGGAGCCTCGGCGATCACGCAGCCGCTTCGGCCGAGCGCGTCCTTTTGGCCTCGCTGCGGCGCACGTGTGCGTGGACGCGAGTAGGCAGGAAGCTACGCAGGTGAGCGAGCCGGCAGCGCCGGAAATCTCGCGTTATCTTTCGGCACGGAGCCGCGCTGGCTCACGATGACGGCTGCGGCTTTGTTCGCGTAAGCGGCGGCTTCCGCTCTGCCACACCCGGAGACTCTGGCGGCCATGTAACCGGCGAGGTGCGAATCTCCCGCGCCCGCGGTGTCACCGATGACCTTCACGGGCTCTGTCGGGACGTGCTGATATTCCCGCCCCGATCCGACCCAGCAGCCCTCCGGGCCGCCGCGGATCAGATACTCCGCCGACAGGCGGCTCAGGCGCTCGATGATCTGCTCCCGGCTTGCAGCGCCCCATAGAGACTTCTCGTCCTCGGCGCCGGTCGCGATCACTGAAGAGAGCCGCTCGAAGGTGCCGATCCGCTCTCGTGCCTCGGCTTCGCTATCCCACAGGCGCCTGCGGAAATTGCAGTCGAAGACGATGCGGCAGGCGTCGCGGTGCTGATCCACCCAGCGGCAGAGCTGCTCGAAGCTTGCGCGGGAGCAGAGGGCGAGCGTGATCCCGGTGACGAGGAGTAGCTGCGCATCACCGAGCACCTCTTCGAAGCGGCCGAGGTCGGCGGATTGCAGGAAGCTGCGCGCGGCCGACTGCGACCGCCAGTACGAGAAAGGGGACCCGTGCCGCGCATCGAGCGGTAGTCCATAAATGCCCGGCTCGCCGGCGATGGGCGGCTCGATCAGGCGGATCTTCTCCCGCGTCAGCCGCGAGCGCAGCCACGCGGAGTAGCTGCTGTCGCCCAGCGCGGTGGCCACTGAGACCCGATACGCGCCCGCGCCCAGCATCCTGGAGAGGCAGATCATCGAGTTGGCGACATCGCCGCCGGAGGCCAAGCAGACCCCGCCATCGGCCGCTGGCTGCAGCTCCAGCAGCGGCTCGCCAAGCGCCGTGATGTGCTGGATTTCAGTCCACTGCCGATCGCTACGAGAGGCGGGTGTTGTCACCCGGCGGAGCGTACACGACCGATGGCGTGCGCGCGAGGTGGTGATTGCGCGACGTGAGATCCCTTCACCCTCATCGCCCAAGCGCGGCGAACGGACGGTGAGCGTGCCGCCATCCATGGCACTGAAGGCTGCTGTGTACCTCGCAGTCCGTGAGGCCGGCATCAGTAACTCGGAACTCGCCCGGCGGATGCAGCTCGATGAGAAAGAGGCTCGCCGTATCCTCGACCCGCATCACCCAACCAAGGTTCTCAGGATCGAGGCCGCCTTGGCGGTGCTCGGCCGGCACGTGGAGTTGTCCCTCGCCTGAGCCCGCTCACTGCGGCTGTTGGTATGGCTGGCTGGAGCGGGCACCGCCGGCTGCCAGCGTCAGCGACAACAGGAGCGCC
>DASVWT010000441.1:0-2043 GCA_036393055.1 Steroidobacteraceae bacterium | reverse complement strand
CGTTGCCGCTGGGTGGTGTCGGCCAGCTCCAGGAGCAGGTGAGTGCCGGTGATCTGTCCCTCGAGCGGGGTGATGGTGACGTCCAGCGTGCGGGCTTCGCGCGGCGTGCCGGCCGGACGGATGGTGAGCTCGCGGTCGGCGATACCTTCGCCGGCCTCCAGGGCACGGCGGAGGATGCCGATCAGGCCGTTGCCGTCGAGCAGGAAGTCAGAGAACGGCCGACCGCGCGCTTTGTTGAGGCTGAAGGCGAGCAGATCCTGCGCCGCCACGTTGGCGTAGATGGCGCAGAGCTGCGCATCGAGGACGATGATGCCGGTGGAGAGTGCATCGAGCAGGTCGGCGGGCTCGAAATGCGACAGCGCCGAGGGAATGTGGTACTCAGCGGCCACGGGACCCTCCGCCCCGCGACCGCGGTCCCCCTAGTGGGGATGGACAGGGTTGTGAGGATTCTGGATGGAGGGCTGATGTACGAAGAACGTGACGTTGCTCGTCTCGCAGACGATCTGGCCGGTGCTGTCCTCGATCACGGCCTGCACCGAATGCTGGCCGCGGAAGACCGGGAAGGTGAAGGAAGTGCCGGAGCCCTGGATCTGCTTGCCGTCGACGAAAAGGCGGACCTCGTCGCCGGGGCGCAGCGGCGGTGAGGTCTGCACGACGGCGGTGGCCTGGTGGACGTTCATCAGCATCTGCTGGTCGGCGGGCTGCGCGATCGAGCAGCTCTCGTACGTCGGACCCGAGGACTGGGTCGGTGCCGTCACCGGCGTCGAGGGGGTTTGCGGCAACGGCATGGCCGAGAAGGTCTGCGCGCCGCGGATCTCGAGCTTCTGCGCGTTGGGATGCGGCTGATCGCTGTAGTGGACCACGCCCTGGGCGTCGACCCACTTGTAGACCGTCGTATGCCCGTTGTCCGCGAGCGCACAGAGCGGCAGCAGACCGAGGCAGATTAAGGTAAATGGAAGGTGGCGCATAGGGTTCGAGCATAGCCCGATGCGGCGCGCGGTACAAAATAAGGCGGTCCCAATTACCCATGCCTGCCTCAAGTCGGCGCAAATCGGCCGTGCCACTGGCCATCCTTGGCGGCGGGGCCCCCGGCCCGCGCATCCGTGCGCGGGCGTTCGGGCGGATCGAGGACACGTTAAGTGTCCTCGATGAAGGCACCGCCCTCACCCATCAGCAGCTGTAGTACAGCTCCATCTCTACGGGATGAGTCGCCATGCGGAAACGCGTCATCTCCTGCATCTTCAGGCCGATGTATGCGTCGATCACGTCGTTGGTGAAGACCCCGCCGCGGGTCAGGAACTCGCGGTCCTTGTCGAGATAATCGATCGCCATGTCGAGGGAGTGGCAGACCGTCGGGATGTGCTTGGCCTCCTCCGGCTCCAGGTCATAGAGATCCTTGTCGGCGGGGTCGCCGGGGTGGATCTTGTTCTGGATGCCATCGAGGCCGGCCATCATCATGGCCGCGAACGCGAAGTAGGGATTCGCGCTGGAATCCGGGAAGCGAACCTCGATGCGGCGGGCCTTGGGGCTGGAGACCCAGGGAATGCGGATGGAGGCCGAGCGGTTGCGGGCGGAGTACGCGAGCATCACGGGCGCCTCGAACCCGGGCACCAGGCGCTTGTAGCTGTTGGTACCCGCGTTGGTGAAGGCGTTGAGCGCGCGCGCATGCTTGATGATGCCGCCGATGTAGTAGAGGGCGATGTCCGACAGGCCACCGTACTTGTCGCCCGCGAAGAGTGCCTTGCCCTCCTTCTGCAGCGACTGGTGAACGTGCATGCCGCTGCCGTTGTCGCCGACGAGCGGCTTCGGCATGAAGGTGGCGGTCTTGCCGTAGCGGTGAGCCACGTTGAGCACCGCATACTTCAGGATCTGCACCTCGTCGGCCTTCTTCACGAGCGTGCCGGCGCCTACGCCGATCTCACCCTGACCGCCGGTGGCCACCTCGTGGTGATGCACCTCGACCTTGAGGCCCAGCTCCTCCAGCGCCAGACACATCGCCGAGCGGATATCCTGGAAGGCATCGACCGGCGGCACCGGGAAATA
>DASVWT010000440.1:0-6760 GCA_036393055.1 Steroidobacteraceae bacterium | reverse complement strand
CAGCCGATTTCCTGAGGACTTCATCATGATGAGAACACTGTTCCTGCAAGCTCCCTCCTTCGACGGATTCGACGGTGGCGCCGGCGCGCGCTACCAGGCGAAACGGGAGATCAAATCCTTCTGGTATCCCACCTGGCTGGCGCAGCCCGCCGCACTCGTGCCCGGCAGCCGGCTGCTGGATGCGCCGGCGGATGGCACCTCGATGTCGCAGGTGCTGCCGCTCGCGAAGGAATACGACCTCGTCATCATGCACACCAGCTCCCCTTCCTTCCCGACCGACGCCAAGGTCGCGGAGCTGCTGAAGGAGGAGAACCCGCGCCTCAAGATCGGCCTGGTCGGCGCCAAGGTCGCCGTCGACCCGGCGGGCTCCCTGGGCGCCTCGCCCGCCATCGACTTCGTGGCCCGCGAGGAATTCGACTACACCTGCAAGGAGGTGGCCGAGGACCGCGATCTCGCCACCATCCCCGGGCTCTCCTTCCGCCGCCCGGACGGCAGGATAGAGCACAATCCGGCCCGCCCGATGATCGAGAACATGGACGAGCTGCCCTGGGTGACTCCCGTCTATCAGCGCGACCTCACCATCGAGAACTACTTCATCGGCTATCTGCAGCACCCGTACGTATCCTTCTACACGGGGCGCGGCTGCCGCTCCAAGTGCACCTTCTGCCTCTGGCCGCAGACCGTAGGAGGCCATCGCTACCGCGTGCGCAGCGCCGAGAGCGTCATCGAGGAGGTCCGCTGGGTCAAGGAGAGCATGCCGCAGGTGAAGGAGATCTTCTTCGACGACGACACCTTCACCGACTTCCGCCCGCGCGCCGAGGAGATCGCCCGCGGCCTGGGCAAGCTCGGCGTCACCTGGTCCTGCAATGCCAAGGCCAATGTCCCCTACGACACGCTGAAGGTGATGCGGGACAACGGCCTGCGGCTGCTGCTCGTCGGCTACGAGTCCGGCAACGATCAGATCCTGCACAACATCAGGAAGGGCCTGAGGACGGACATCGCGCGGCGCTTCACCAGCGACTGCCGCAAGCTCGGCATCACCATCCACGGCACTTTCATCCTGGGCCTGCCGGGGGAGACGGCCGAGACCATCCGCGAGACCATCCAGTTCGCGGTCGACATCAATCCACACACCATCCAGGTGTCGCTCGCCGCGCCGTATCCGGGCACCCAGCTCTACCGACAGGCGGTGGACAACGGCTGGATCACCGCCCACGACAATTTGAACCTGGTGAACGACCGCGGCGTGCAGCTCTCGCCGATCAGCTATCCGCACCTGCCGGCGAAGGAGATCTATCACGCGGTGGAGACCTTCTACAAGAAGTTCTACTTCCGGCCGCGCAAGATCGCCGAGCTCACGGGCGAGATGCTGCGCAGCTGGGAGATGACCAAGCGACGCCTGCGCGAGGGCGTGGAGTTCTTCCGCTTCCTGCACGCGCACGAGGCCTGAGCGGCCCGCGGGCGACTCGTTGAAGCTGCTCATCATCACCGCGGACGATTTCGGCCTGCACGAGGCCGTCAACCGTGCCGTGGAGCAGGCCGTCCGCGACGGTGTGCTGACGACGGCCAGCCTGATGGTCGGCGCGCCCGCGGCTGCGGAGGCGGTCCGGCTCGCTCGCGAGCTGCCAAGTCTTTCGGTCGGTCTGCACCTCGTGCTGGCAGACGGTTGGTCGGTGTTGCCGCCGCGGAGCATTCCGGCGCTGGTCGATGCCCAGGGCCGGTTCGGCAACAACATGGTGCGCGACGGTGTGCGCTTTTTCGCTTTGCCGACCGTGCGCCGCCAGCTCGAGGCGGAGATCCGCGCCCAGTTCCAGGCCTTCGCCGATACCGGGTTGCCGCTGGACCATGTCAATGCGCACAAGCACTTCCACCTGCATCCGACGCTGCTGGAGATGCTGCTGCGCATCGGCGGGGAGTTCGGCGTGCCGGCCGTGAGGCTGCCGCGAGAGCCGGCGTGGGTCGCGCGCCGGGCGGGCGGTGCCATTGCGGGCCCCGCGATCGCCGGACTTCTCTCCCCCTGGTTGGGACTCATGCGGCGGCGGCTCGAGACCGCACGCATGGCCTACAACGACTATGTCTTCGGCATGTCCGACAGCGGCTCGATGGACGAGACCAGGCTGCTCGAGGCGCTCGGCAGTCTTCCGGAGGGAGTCACGGAGATCTATCTGCATCCGGCAGTCGAGTCCGGCGCGGCCATTGCGCCCAGCATGAGGGGCTACCGCCACGCCGATGAGCTCGCTGCCCTCCTGAGCCCCAGGGTGCGCGCGGCCCTGACGGCCAGCGGCGCACAGACCGGTGGCTTCAGGCAATTGACCGCCGCGCGGACGGCCGAGCGGCACGCGGCATGAGGCTCGCGGTCCGCATCGCTCTAGCAGCAGGCCTCGCGCTGCTGATCTGGCTGGTCATGCGCGAGGGCAGCGCCATCCTGATTCCGCTCGCGCGCGCCGGCCGGGTGCTGCTGTGGCTCGTGCCGCTGCATGCGCTGCCTCTCCTGCTCGACTCCCTCGGCTGGCGCGTGCTCATCGCGCGCTGGCGCGAGAGCCGTGTGGCCAATCTTTTCTGGATCGCCAGCATCCGCGAGGGGATCAACCGTCTGCTGCCGGCGGCGAGCATAGGCGGGGAGCTCGTCGGGATTCGCCTGCTCTGCGAGACGGGCGTCGACGGAGTGGCGGCGGCGGCGAGCGTCACGACCGAGGTGGTGCTCACCATCGTCAGTCAGTATCTCTTCGTCATGCTCGGCGTGTTGTGCCTGCTCAGGCTCACGAACACGGTACAATTCGCCGACGACGTGCTGATCGGCCTCGGGGCGAGCCTGCCGCTGGTAGTGCTGCTTGCGATGCTGCTGCGCTACGGCTCCATCTTCGAGCGGATGGAGCGGGTCGCGGTCCGCTTCCTCGGGCAGGAGACGCTGAGCTTTCTCACGGGGCAGTCCGCGAGCCTCGATGCCGCCATCCGCGAGCTGTGCACCGATGCGCCGCGCCTGTTGACGGCGATGGCCTGGCAGGTGACCGGAATGGTGTCTGGCTCGCTCGAGACCTGGCTCGCCCTGCGCTGGCTCGGGCACCCCGTGCCCTTCGGTGCGGCGATCGCCCTCGAGAGCCTGACGCTGGCCGTGCGAAATTTCGCCTTCCTGGTGCCGGCGGGGCTCGGCGTGCAGGAGGCGAGCCTGATCGGGTTCGGGGCGCTCCTCGGGATCAATGGCGAGCTGGCCCTGGCGCTGTCGCTGGCCAAACGGATGCGGGAGATCCTCTTCGGGGTCCCCGCGCTGCTGTCATGGTATTGGGTGGAAGGACGGAGAGAGCTACAACATGTCCGCGGTCCCGGCAAATATTGAGTCGGAGAGTCTCGCGGTCGGATCGGCCGAGCACCGGCGCCTTCTCGGCCGGTTTTTCCTCGAAAGCCACGTCGAGTACGTCCCCGAGCAGATGCCCTGGCCGGCGCTTGCGGAGGAGGAGCTCGCGCGGCTGCGGAGCCTGCCCTTCTGGCAGGAGGCGGTATCGACCGAGAACGTGACTTCCAACACCGTGGCCGCCGCCGCGGCGCTCGAATCCGACCCGCTGGTGCGCAAGGCGATCGAGCTGCAGGGCTTCGAGGAGATGCGCCACGCGCGCCTGCTCGTCGCGCTGACCTCCCACTACCACATTGCCATCGAGTCGCCGCCGCGCTTCACGCCGCGCTCGCTGGAGAGCGATTTTCTCTTCGCCGGCTTCGGCGAGTGCTTCGATTCCTTCTTCGCCTTCGGGCTCTTCGCCCTCGCCCGCGAGTCGGGGTTCTTCCCGCCCGCGCTGATAAAGGTCTTCGAGCCGGTGATGCAGGAGGAGGCCCGCCACATCCTCTTCTTCGTCAACTGGGTGAAGTACCGCCGCTCGCAGCTGCCGCTGTGGCGCCGGCCCCTCTTTCGCCTGCGCTGCGCGTGGATCATCCTGAAACAGGTGGCCTCGCGGGTGAGGACGGCACGCAGCATGGGCAAGCCGCAGCCGGCAGCCGGCACTGCCTCCAGCGAGAACTTCACCCTGACGGCGCATCAGGACCTCGGGACCGAGGTGACGCTGCACCGGCTGCTCGAGCTGTGTCTGACCGAGAACGAGCGCCGCATGGCGGAATATGACGCGCGCCTGAAGCGGCCTAGACTCGTTCCGGGGATTGCGCGCGTCCTCTTCCGGCTGATACCCGCGAGCGTTTAGTTCACGTCGAATGGGTGGCGCAGCACGATTGTCTGGTCGCGGTCCGGGCCCGTGGAGATGACATCGACCGGGACCTCGACCAGCGACTGCAGGCGCTCGAGGTATTTGCGCGCGTTCAACGGCAGAGCATCGTAATCGGTGATGCCCGCGGTCGATTCCCGCCAGCCAGGCAGCTCCTCGTAGACGGGCTCCAGCCCGGCGTAGCTTTCGATGCTGAGCGGCGGCTCGGCGACCACCTGGCCGTCCACGCGATAGCCGGTGGCAATCCTGATCGTATCGAGACCATCCAGCACATCGAGCTTGGTGATGCAGAGCCCGGAGACGCTCGAATGGACGATGGAGCGCCGCAGCGCCACGGAATCGAACCAGCCGCAGCGGCGCCGCCGCCCGGTGACGGAGCCGAACTCGTGGCCTACGCGCGAGAGGTGCTCGCCGTAAACATCGAACAGCTCCGTCGGGAAGGGGCCCGCGCCGACCCGCGTCGTGTACGCCTTGACGATGCCGAGCACATGGTCGAAGACCCGCGGCCCCAGGCCGGTGCCGGTGCCCGCGAATCCCGCGGTGGTGTTGGATGAGGTGACGAACGGGTAGGTGCCGAGGTCGACATCGAGCATTGCGCCCTGCGCGCCTTCGAAAAGCACATTGGCACCGCAGCGGCGCAGACCGTGCAATGCCAGCGTCACGTCCGTGACCAGGGGCGCGATGGTCTCGCTGAGGGCAAGCAGGTCATCGAGCGTCTTCTGGAAGTCGATCGCCTGCTGGCGGAAATAGTGCTGCAGCACGAAATTGTGGAAATCCAGCACCTCGCCCAGCTTGGCGGCGAAGCGGTCGCGCTGGAAGAGGTCCGCCACACGCACGGCTCGCCTCGCCACCTTGTCCTCATACGCAGGCCCGATGCCGCGGCCCGTGGTGCCGATGGCGTTGGGTCCGCGCGCCTGCTCGCGCGCTTTGTCGAGAAGGATGTGCGAGGGCAGGATGAGCGGACAGTACGGCGAGATGCGCAGCCGCTCGAACACGGGCACGCCCTGCTCGATCAGCGTGCGGCTTTCCGCAAGCAGCGCCTGCAGCGAGAGCACGACGCCATTGCCGATGAAGCAGCGGACGTCCTCGCGGAGAATGCCGGAGGGAATCAAAGAGAGGATGGTCTTGCGGCCGCCGATGACCAGCGTGTGCCCGGCGTTGTGTCCGCCCTGGAAGCGCGCCACTGCGGCAGCGCGCTCCGTCAGAAGATCGACGACCTTTCCCTTGCCCTCGTCACCCCACTGGGTGCCGATGACGACGACGAACTTACCCAATGATTCTGTGCTCCGCGACGACCTCTAAGCCGTCCGAGATTCTAGGTACGGGTCGCGGGAGGCACAAGGAATATCGGGTCCGGGCGCCTCCAGGATCTGCACCCCTGCGGTGCGCTCCAGGGCCCGGATTTCCATGTCGGGGAGCTCCACGGTGAGCTCCATGGCGCCATCTTCCGCCGTGCGCTCCTCGCGTACGGCCTTGGCGGCATAGAGGCGCGATCGCAGCGCACCGGCCTCAGCGGGCAAGCGCACGCGGGCCCGGCGGGCGAAGCGCGACAGGCGCTCCGCAATGGCGCTCCTCAGCAGGTCGAGGCCGAGGCTCTTCTGCGCGGAGATCCACACGGCGGACGGCATCCCGGCCTCATCGCGCTCGATGGCTGCCGGGCGCTGCAGCCGGTCGATCTTGTTGTAGACGATGATCTGCGGAATCGAGTCCGCGCCGATCTCCGCCAGCACCTCGTTCACCTGCGCAATGTGCTCGTCCCTGCGCGGGTCGCTGGCATCGATGACGTGCAGCAACAGTGTTGCCTCGCGCGTTTCCGTCAGGGTCGATTGGAACGCCGCCACCAGCTCGTGCGGCAACTCACGGATGAAGCCCACGGTATCGGCGGCCACGATCGGGGTCCCGCCGGGCAGTGTGATCCGGCGGACCGTCGGATCGAGCGTCGCAAACAGTTGATTGGCAACGTAGGCGTCAGCGCCCGTCAAGGCGCGAAAGAGCGTCGACTTCCCTGCGTTGGTGTAGCCGACCAGGGCGAGCGAAGGCACCGGAATCTCGGCGCGCATCTGCCGTCCGGTCTCCCGTTGCTGTTTGATCTTCTCCAGCCGCCGCGTGAGCACGCGCACACGCTGGGCGATCAGGCGTCGATCGCTCTCGAGCTGTGTCTCGCCCGGACCGCGCATGCCGATACCGCCCTTCTGCCGCTCGAGGTGGCTCCAACCGCGCACCAGGCGGCTGCCGATGTGCCGCAGCTGCGCGAGCTCGACTTCGAGCTTGCCCTCGAAGCTGCGCGCCCGCTGGGCGAAGATGTCGAGGATCAGTCCGTTGCGGTCGAGCACCCGCCTGCCTATGAGCTTCTCGAGGTTGCGCTCCTGGCTGGGGGACAGCGCATGATCCACCAGGATCACCTCCGCCTCGCCTGCCTCGGCCGCGTGCTTCAGCTCCTGCGCCTTGCCGCTGCCGACGAAGAACCGCGGGTCGGGCCGCTCGCGGCGGCCCGTCACCGTGGCGACAGGCTGGGCGCCGGCCGACACCGCAAGCTGGGTGAACTCCTCGAGATC
>DASVWT010000439.1:0-8754 GCA_036393055.1 Steroidobacteraceae bacterium | reverse complement strand
CTCGAGGTCCGTGAAGTACTTCGTCAGCTGCTCGGTGAGCAGCATCCCCTTGTAGACGAAGGTCTTGTGCGAGAGGCTGCAGAGGTACCAGTATTCCGCCCCGTCTATGGTCGAGGTGCGGATCTCGCTGTAGGCGCGCTTTCGGATGATATAGAGCTTGCGCTCGAACTCCGCCTCATCCCGCATGGCGGGGCCGCGCCCGATGAACACCTGGCGGATGAAGGGCTCGCCGGCCCGCGCGGTCTCCCCCAGGGAGCTGTTGCTCACCGGGACCGTGCGCCAGCCGAGCAGCGTCTGCCCTTCCGACTGGATGATGTGCTCGAACACCTCGACCAGCCGCCGCCGGCGGGTCGGGTTGCGGGGGAGGAAAACCAGCCCGCTTGCATACTCTCCGGGGCCCGGCAGGGTGAAGAGGCGGTCTTTGCGGGTGATGTGCTGGAAATAGGCGTGCGGCATCTGGATGAGCACGCCCGCCCCATCGCCCGTATTGGCCTCGCAGCCGCAGGCGCCGCGGTGATCGAGGTTGCGCAGCACCTGGATTGCCTGTTCCAGGATGCGGTGCGACTTGCGGCCCTTGACGTCGACGACGAAGCCCACGCCGCAGGCCTCGTGCTCGAACCACGGGTCGTAGAGTCCCTGCTTGCCGGGGGCAAGGTGTGGGGGACGG
Source organism: Steroidobacteraceae bacterium (assembly GCA_036393055.1). Classification (GTDB taxonomy): domain Bacteria; phylum Pseudomonadota; class Gammaproteobacteria; order Steroidobacterales; family Steroidobacteraceae; genus 13-2-20CM-66-19. The sequence continues at coordinate 8,087 of DASVWT010000439.1, read as the reverse complement.
CGCTGCGCTCCAGGGGTCACCCGGGGGCTGCGCGCCGCGGCACTCCGGCGCTGATGTCGCATGACTGATCGGCCTCTCGTTGCTTGAAAAGCGGGCGCACGTATCCTCATGCCGGTCCGAGCCCCTCTCGAGAGGAGAGATCTCGCCGGTGATGCCCGCAAAATTGTCAAAAGCTGGAGGGCGGATCGCGGCGCTGCGCCCGGACGCTTGAGCTTTCGTCCGGGCGGCGCGAGCCCGTCTGAGCCGCCGATATAGCCCGATAATATCCGCCCCTGGCACCGGGTCAATGGCGGCGCGGGCCTTTTTTCGGACGTTTATGAAAATAGCAACGTTCAATGTGAATGGCATCGGCAGTCGCCTGCCGGCGCTCCTGCAATGGCTGGAGCGGGAGTCCCCGGACGTCGCCTGCCTGCAGGAGCTGAAGGCCCCGGATGCGGCCTTCCCGGTGGCCGCGATCCGCCTGGCGGGCTATGAGGCGGTCTGGCACGGCCAGCGGTCCTTCAACGGGGTCGCCATCCTTGCCCGGGGCACTCCGCCGGTCGAGACCCGCCGCGGACTGCCGGGCGATCCGGACGATAGCCACAGCCGCTACATCGAGGCCGAGGTCGGCGAGCTGGTGGTCGGCTGTCTCTACCTGCCCAACGGCAATCCGCAGCCGGGGCCGAAGTTCGACTATAAGCTCGCCTGGATGGAGCGGCTCATCGGTCACGCGCAGGCGCTGCGCGCGCTGGGCAAGCCGGTCGTGCTGGCGGGCGATTACAACGTCGTGCCGACCGACTTCGATATCTACGATCCGAAGTACTGGAGGAAGGACGCGCTGCTGCAGCCGGAAAGCAGGGCCGCCTACCAGCGTCTGCTCGGGCAGGGCTGGACGGATGCTTTGCGCGCTCGTCATCCGGAGGAAAGGATCTATACGTTCTGGGATTACTTCCGCGATCACTTCAAGCGCAATGCGGGACTGCGCATCGATCATCTGCTGCTGAGTCCTGAGCTCGCCCCTCGCCTCGTCGACGCCAATGTCGACAGCTGGGTGCGGGGAGGGGAGAAGCCGAGCGATCACGCGCCTACCTGGGTTCGGCTCGCCCCGGCCAGCTGACATAACACCGACGCTGTCATGAGCGTACGGCTGGCGGCTCCGCACCGGACTTGACTGCGCCCAACCAGGGCCAACCGAGCCCAACGGGCCAACTGAGCTCAGCGGCGACGGAACTGTCGCGCTTCTTTTACATTACCTTCGATATTTCATAGAGTAGGGGCGTGACGAATATTCCTTGGATCGACAAACCGGCTCTATCAGGGATCGCTCTGTTCCTGGACGTCGATGGCACGCTGCTCGAGATTGCCGCGTCTCCGCAGGCCGTGTCAGTGCCGGATGACCTGCGGGAGCGGCTGCGGGCGCTCTTTCTAGCGTCCAGTGGGGCCGTCGCGCTCGTCAGTGGACGCGCGATCGCGGATCTCGACGCCCTCTTTGCGCCGTTGGCGCTGCCGTCGGCCGGCTTACACGGATTCGAGCATCGCGGCACATCGGGCGCCTATCGCCGGCGGCCGCTTCCCTCCGCGGCCGCGCTCCAGGCTGCGCGCAGCGTGATGTTGGATCTCGCAAGCCGGCATCCGGGCCTGTTCGTGGAGGACAAGCATTTCGCGCTGGCGCTCCATTATCGCGGTGCCCCGCAGCTGGAGGATTTGGCCGTCACCGCGGCGCGCGACACCGCGGCCCATGCCAGCGGGGAGCTCGAGCTGCAGCGCGGCAAGATGGTGGTGGAGCTGCGCCCCGCAGGCGCCACCAAGGCCAAGGCCGTGGCTGCATTCCTCGAGGAGGCGCCGTTTGCCGGTCGCCGCCCGATCTTCATCGGCGATGATCTGACGGACGAGCCGGCGTTCGAGCTCGTCAATCGCCTGGGCGGATGGTCCGCGGTCGTGAGCGCCACGCGCCCGTCCGCGGCGCGCGTGCGCCTGGCGGATGTGGTCGCCGTACGCAGCTGGCTCGCCCATCTGCAGGCGCAGCCCGCCGCCGCTCTGCAGCACCTGTCCGACCTCGAGTCCGAGCCACGGGCCTCACGTCTGCGGAGCCGCGCCTGATGGGCCGGCTGATCAATGTCTCCAACCGCGTGCCGCTCGCCAAGACCGCGGCGCCGGGCGGACTCGCCGTCGGCGTGCTCGCCGCGATGCGGGCCCGCGGCGGCCTCTGGTTCGGTTGGAGCGGCGAGACCGGCGGCCAGGAGCCGGCGGAGCCGGAGATCACCATCCGCGACTCGCTGACCTACGCCACCATCCCGTTGCCGCAGACGCTTTATGAGCGCTACTACAGCGGCTTCGCCAACGGCACGCTCTGGCCTTTGTTCCACTATTTTCTCGCGGGGTTCCGTTACGAGGACCAGGAATACGCCGCCTACGAGCAAGCCAACGCGCTGTTCGCCTCGCGTCTCTCGCCGCTGCTCGCGCCGGGCGATCTCATCTGGGTACACGACTATCACCTCATCCCGCTCGGCGAAAAGCTGCGCACGCTCGGCGTCCGCCAGCCGATCGGCTTTTTCCTCCATATCCCGTTCCCTCATTTCGAGGTGTTGCGCGCCCTGCCGACCTTCGCTGAGATCGTGCGCGCGCTGTTGGCTTATGACCTCGTCGGGTTCCAGACTCAAACCGATCGTGAGGGCTTCCTCGACGCGGTGCGCGTCCTCTGGGGGGCGCAGTCCGTCGCAGACGATGGCACGGTGATGAGCGGCGGCCGCGCCATCCGCACCGGTGTCTTTCCGATCGGCGTCGATGTGGATGCGGTCGCCCAGAGCGCCGCCAAGGCGGCGGGCTCCGCGCCGGTGCAGCGGATGATGCAGAGCCTCGTCGGGCGGCGGCTCATCGCCGGCGTCGACCGGCTCGACTACAGCAAGGGTCTGCTCGAGCGCTTCCAGGCCTACCGGCAGTTCCTCGAGAGCTACCCCGAGCAGATCGGGCAGGTCACTTTCCTGCAGATCGCGCCCCTCGGGCGCCAGAAAGTGCAGGCCTACGCTCAGATCCGCGACTCGCTCGAGCAGAGCTCCGGCCGCACCAACGGCCGCTTCGCGGACGCCGACTGGACCCCGATCCGCTATCTCAACCGCAACTTCCCCCATGCGACGCTGATGGGCTTCCTGCGCGCCGCGCAGGTATGTCTGGTCACGGCCTTGCGCGATGGCATGAACCTCGTCGCCAAGGAGTTCATCGCCGCCCAGGACCCCGACGATCCGGGTGTCCTCGTGTTGTCCAATCGCGCCGGCGCCGCCTGCGAGCTGACCGAGGCGCTGCTCGTCAATCCCTACGACATCAAGGGCATCGCGGGCGCCATCCAGCGAGCCCTCACCATGCCGCTCGCGGAGCGCCGCGCGCGCCATGCAACTTCACTCGCCACCCTGCGGGAGAACGACATCCACCGCTGGCACACCCGCTTCATCGACGAGCTGCAGGCTGCGCGCGGGCGCACCTCAACCCGGCGAAGCTCGGAGCCGACCGAGCTGTCCGCCTTCCGCCGCTGAGGATGGGGAACTGCAACCAGCGGAAATATTACAACACCCTCTCAGCCCGCCAGCAGGCCCCATTGAGACAAGGCCGATGAGTGACGCTCAAGGGGGTTTTCCGGCTCGAGCATCGCCGCGCTCGACACTGGGCGCGATCGATCCGCGCATCACCAGCTCCAGGTCGAGCCGCGGCCGCGGAATGGGCTGCGGCCAGCCGCGCCGGTGGGGGCGATGCTCGACGATGAGATCCACGGCGAGCCGTGCCATTTCCCGCACCGGCTGGTGCACGGTGGCGAGTTGCGGCCAGATCATGCTGGCGATCGGCGCATCGTCAAATCCCGCGATGGACAGCTGCCCTGGAACGTCGAGTCCCATCTGGCGCGCAACGCAGGCAGCAGCGGCCGCCATGTCATCGTTGCTGGCAAAGATCGCCGTCGGCTGCAGGCGCGCGCCAAGGATGCGGCGCGCACATTCCAGACCGTCCGCGAACTCGAAGTTGCCGGTCTGGACGAGCTCGGGATCGATGCTGTAGGAGTGCGCATGCATCGCATCGGCGAAGCCCAGATAGCGCTGCTCCGTGGCCCGGTGGCCGGCCGCTCCCAGCATGAACCCGATTCTCCGATGTCCACGCTGCAGCAGTTGCATGGTCATGCGCCGCGCCGCCGCACGATCGTCAGTGTCGACCGACGGTGAGTCGATCGGCTCGTGGATCGGGGCAATGTGTACGGCCGGCACACCGGCATCCGCCAGCGCTTTGCGCACCACGGGGTGATCGCTGAACGGCGGCAGCAGAATGGCCCCCTCCAGTCGCAGCTGCCGCGCAAGCATGCTCACGTCCCGCGCCATGTCCTTGCTTGCGATGTCGAGCGGCTGCACCATCAGGTGCAGGTCCGACTCGCGGCAGCGCTGCACGGCGCCGGTCTGAAACTCGTTGAGATAATCGCCCGGCTTGTCGTAGAACAGGCCGATCAGGAACGAGCGGGCGCCGGCGAGCCCCCGCGCGTTGAGATTGGGCTGATAATCGAGCTGCCGGATGGTGTCGAGGACCCGATCGCGAGTGTCGCCGCGAACCCCGGGCTCATTGTTGATGACGCGCGATACCGTCTTGGGTGACACGCGCGCGCGGTCCGCGACCATCTGGATCGTCGCGGGGCCCCGCCGCGCGCTCGCTTCTTTACTCATCGGGGTACGATAAGACATATGTCACCGCTGTCAACCGGCGCGCCGCGGCTCGATCTGCTCGTGCTTGCGGCGTGCGTCGGCGGCATCGTCCTCTTCGGGCTCGCCGTCTCGCGCCGCAAGGCGCGCGCCGAGGAATATTTCCTCGCTTCCCGCGCCTCGGGCTGGCCGGCGATCGGACTGGCGCTCTTCGCCTCCAACATCTCCTCGACGGCACTCGTGGGCCTGGCGGGCGCCGCCTACGCCATGGGGATCTCGGTCTATGACTACGAGTGGTCCGCGGGCGTCGTGCTCGCCTTCTATTGCGTGTTCCTGCTGCCTTTCGTGCTGCGCAGCCGCGTCTACACCATGCCGGAGTTTCTGGAGCGCCGCTACGATGGCCGGGCGCGCCTGTATTTTGCGGCGCTGAATGTCTTCCTCAACGTCTTCGTGGATACGGCCGCGGCCCTCTACTGCGGCGCAATCGTGTGCCGGATGCTGATTCCCGGGCCACCGCTGTGGCTCATGGTCGCAGTCCTGGCCGGTGCCGCCGGTCTCTACACCCTCGTGGGCGGGCTGCGCGCGGTGATCTACACTCAGGCGGCGCAGGCGGTGCTGCTGATTGCGGGCGCCGTCATCATCTCCGCGGTCGCCTTGACACGCGCCGGCGGGTGGCATGTGGTCACGCACGCCGTCGGGCCGGGGATGCTGTCGTTGATCCGGCCGGCCGGCGACCCCGGGGTGCCGTGGCCAGGTCTGCTATTCGGCATCCCTGTCCTCGGGATCTACTACTGGTGCACCAACCAATACATGGTTCAGCAGACCCTGGCGGCGCGCAGCCTCGATGACGGCCGGGCAGGGGCCCTGTTCGCCGGCCTGCTGAAGCTCGCGGTGCTTTTCCTGCTGATCCTGCCCGGCACCTTCGCACTGGTGCTCTTTCCGCATCTCGCGCGCTCGGACCTTGTCTATCCGACGCTGATGCTGCGCCTCCTGCCGACGGGACTGCTCGGACTGGTGGCCGCCGGATTCGTTGCCGCGACCATGGCCTCTGTCGCTTCCACGCTCAACTCCGCCGCCACCATCATCACCATGGATGTGGTGAAGCGCATCGCTCCACACTTGACGGACAGGCAGATCGTACGCATCGGGCGCAGGAGCATGGCGGCGCTGCTGCTCGTGGCGATGCTGTGGGCCCCGCAGCTGCAGCGCTTCGGTACCCTCTGGCAGTACCTGCAGGCGATGCTGGCCTATGCCGTGCCGCCCATCGTGGCGCTGGTATTGGCCGGCACCTTCTGGCGCGGCGCCAATGCGGCGGGCGCGGCGGCGACCCTGGTGCTCGGCACCGCTTGCGGCATCGCGTTCTTCATCCTGAACGTGCCGTTGCACCTGCTGCATCTGCACTTCTTGTATGTCGCGCCGCTGCTGTTGGCTATCGATACGATCATCCTGATCGCCGCCAGCGCCTGGCGCCCTTCGACCTCATCCGCCATGACTCGCACGCTCGTCTGGACGCCCACGCATTACCGGGAAGAGACGGCGCGGCTGCGGTCGATTCCCCTCTGGCGCAACTACCGCGTGCAGGCCGTCGCGCTGCTGATCCTCACGTCGATCGTGGTGGTGGCTTTCAGATGACGCGGCCCGCAGTGCCCTTGCCCGCAAACCGCACCGGGCTTCGTGACTTCAATCCTGGGCGCCGGCGCCCACCGCCACCCATGCGAGATCGGCGTTGGACACGGACTCCAGCTTGAACGCCCGTGCCGCGGCCGCCATCCGGGTCAGGGCCTGCGCCAGCGGCATCGGCGGCTTCGTATCGCCCTTCTTGGCCTTGTGGAACCGCACGGGGTTGATCCGCGCGACCACATAGTTGCGCAGGTACGGCGACTTGAAGCCGCGCTGTTGCAGGGCGGCGATGATCTTCTTCACCTGCGCGTCGATCTCGATCAGCCGCGCGGCGTAGTCTTCCCGGTCGCGCAGGCTCGCGCCCAGCGCCTTGTCGCTGAAGCGGTCCACTTTCTTCAGAAACGCGCTGTAGGCCCCGCCGGCAAAGCGCGAGGAGCGCTCATAGACAACGCCCAGCGTCAGCAGCTCGGCGGACTCGAATTCCGCCGCGCGCTCCGATTCGCTGCCGGCCTTCTGCCGCCTCGCCAGGCTGCGGGCCATGCGGATGACCTCCAGGCTGCGGTCGCGCAGGTTGTGCGCCTTCTCTGTGTTCAGCGCCAGGATGCGATACGCCAGCGCCTCATCCGGTGAGATGAGCGCGGTGATTTGCCGCAGCCCGAGGACCTTCGCCGCCGCTAGCCGATGACGGCCGTTCGGCGTCCAGAGCCTGCCGTCCTCACCCCGCACCACGATCAGTGGGTCGAGGAAGGCGGCGGTCTCGCCGATCTTCTCAGCCAGCCGTTTGGCATGCGTCGGGGAAAGGTCACGCTGAAAGGGTGTGGGCTGCACCGCAGCGAGCGGCAGGCATGCCAGCATCAGTGGACGTCCGCCCATGGGCTCGTGATATGCGCCGATCGGCGCACCCCCTGCCTCGCGCACCAGCGCAGCCAGCTCCGCAATCTCAGGACTGTCGATCGCGACGGCGACCTGCGATGCCTCGAGGCCGCGGGCCTGCTTCCCCGGAGCGAGCTTCCCCTTGGTGCGCTTGCTGCCGGATCCGGTCCGGCCGGGGGGACCGGAAGTCTTCTTGCGAGCTGCCATGCGCGCTACGGTGCACAATAGCCGGCTTGGCTGCAAGCATCTGGCCGCAAGGGCGAGCGGCCTGCTGCGGCAGCCCGTCCACGGGCTGGCAGGTACCCCGGCTTCCCGGCCTGGCCGCTCGATCCCGCTGCGATCCGGACTGGTAGACATGGACATGACCCTCGCATCTGCGCGTGCGCCCGCCGCCGGCCTGCCGGCGCAGCGCATCGACTCCCAAGGACGCGCGCACGTCGATTTTCGCGCGGTGCTGGCGCTCGCCCTGCCGCTGATGGCCAACAGCGCGATGCAGATCGTCCTGAATCTCACCGACATGTGGTTCGTCGGGCACATCTCGACCGCTGCCCTGGCTGCCGTCGGCGCGGTGCAGTGGATGATCCTCGCGGCGGTCTTCGTCCTTGGTGGCTCCAGCATGGCGGTGCAGACGCTTGCCGCGCACGCTCACGGCGCGCGCCGCTATCGGCGCGCGGCTGAGGCGGCCTGGACGGCTCTCTGGCTCGCAGTCTGCGCAGCGCCGATCTTCATCGGCCTGGGTGCCGCCGGACGCGAGATTCTCGCGCCGTTCGGCTTCGCCCCGCGCATCGGGGACCTGGCACAGGAGTTCTGGTATCCGCGCGTCGGCGGCGCCTGTTTCGGCGTCGCGGCGTGGGCCATGATCGGCTTCTTCAACGGCATCGGCCGGCCGCGCGTCAGTTTCGTCGTGGCGGTTACGACAGCAATTGCCAACGTAATCTTCAACGATCT
>DASVWT010000438.1:0-4065 GCA_036393055.1 Steroidobacteraceae bacterium | reverse complement strand
TTGAATTCGTACATCTCATCGCGCAGGTTGAATTTCGGCGGCAGGAACCGTGTAGCCGGGAATCGCGGGTCATCGACTATCACGGGCGCCTCGGTCACGCCGTAAGGATGCTCCACGGACTCCGCGCCCACCATCTCGTTGAACTGCGGCCACGGCTCGAACACCCGGCCGCAGCCGGCTGGCTCGTCGTGGGACTTGCCGAAGGCGGGCCATGGCAGGAACATGGTGGAGGCCGCGTGCACACCCACGAATCCGCCGCCGTTGCGGATGAACTCGAGCAGATCCGCGCGCTGCGGGTCCGTGAGGTAGACCTCGCGCACCCCCAGGCAGAAAATCGCATCGTAGTTGTTGAGGTCACGCCCCATGACCTCCTGGCCATAGGTGCCGATCATGCCGTGCAGCGTGATGGGCTGGTTATCGGTGTGGATGAACGTATCGTAGAGCCGCGAGGAGTAGCCGAGCCGCTCGATCAGGGACATGGCGTGGGAAATGGAGTTGTGCTGAAAGCCATTCTCGACCGGCGCCCAGGCCAGAACGTTCTTGCGTCCCGGCCGGCGCATGTAGCTCTGGAGGAAGCGGGCGCGTGCAGCGGCCGAAGGAACGCCACGCCCCATGGACGGCTTCGCTTCAGCGGGTCCGATGCGGCTCGAGCCCATCGCGGCCGCCGCGCCCACAGTACCGAGGGCCTGCGAGATCATCTGCCGTCTGTTCATGGTGCACTTCGCTCTATTTCATTTCGGACCGGAGGGCCCGAAGTTGTGCGCGAGATAGTCGACCACGGTCTGGTACTCCCCTGCGGTAACGGGCGCGCCCCGGTTCATCATGTCGCGCACCGTCGCCTGCCACCCGGCTCGGGTGAAGCGGGACCGGGTGATGCTGTCGGTGCCATGGCAGAGCGTGCAATCCTGCTGGACGATCCGCCGTCCGGCGCCCGGAGGCAGCTGGCCCTCCGCCGCTCCCCGGCCCTGCTGCATCGTTCCACCGCCTTCCGACCTCGCAGACACGGGCGAAGCTTTGGTCGGCGCCGAAGGCTTGCCGCCGAGCGTGAATGCGATCAAACGAACTTTCGGAGCCGGCACGCTCAGGTGCACGCCGCGCAGGAGTCCCGGCCCGCCCGCCGCGATGACAACGTACTGCTTGCCGTCGGGCCCCAGGTAGCTCATCGGGGTTGCCTCGCCATACCCATCGAGTCCGGCCTCCCACAGCATGCGCCCTGTGCGCGCATCGAAGGCGCGGAAGTCTCCATCCATGGTCGCGGCAATGAAAACCAACCCGCTGGCCGTGACCATGCTGCCGCCGAGGTTCGGCGTTCCGGTCGGCGGCGCTCCGGCGCGCGCGAGTGCCGGGTAATTCCCCAGAGGCACCTGCCAGGCGATGCGGCCGTCATGCATGTCGACCGCGGAGAGCAGGCCCCATGGAGGCTGCTGACACGGGAAGCCGTTCCCGTCCACGAAGCGGGCGCCCACATAGGCATTGTGGTAGGGCATCGGCTTCAGATGCTTGAGCATCTCGGCGAACGCACCCCGCGGCTTGAAGGCGGGCCGCCCCACGATCGACGATCCGGCTTTGACCATCTGGCCGATGCTGCCGAGATCGGTGGTGTTGACGTAAACATAGCCGAGCCGCGGGTCGTAGCTGGTGCCGCCCCAGTTGCCGCCGCCGACCGCGGAAGGAAAGTGGAGGCTAGGCTCCAATTGGAACGGAGCGTAGGGGCCCTGGTCGCGGAACTCGGCGAATTGCCTGCGGCAGTCGGCCTCCGATGCCGGCGTCACGGTGGTCACATCGGCGATGCTCGCGCTCTGTCTCGCAAGCGGCGGCGGCTGCACCGGATAGGGCTCCGTGGGGGAGGAGCGCTCCCCCGGTACGTCGCTCCGGGCCACCGGCCGCTCTCGCACACCGAAAATCGGCTCTCCGGTGCGGCGATCCAGAATGAAGAGCAGAGCCGATTTCGTGAGCGCCGCCACCGCGGGTATTTCGCGCCCGTCCTTCCACGCGTCCACCAGACTGGTGCTGACGGTGTCTGTGTCCCAGAGATCGTGGTGCACGAACTGGTAATACCATCGCAGCCCGCCGGTGCGCGCATCGAGCGCCACCACGGAGTTGGCGTAGAGGTTGGATCCGGGCCGGTCCGCGCCGTAGTAGCTATCGGCGGGGTTCGCTGTCGGCACGAACACCAGCCCGAGGCTGGCATCCACCGTGATGTTTGCCCAGGCCGCCGGCCCCGCGCGATGTTTCCAGCCTCCCGGCCCCCAGGTTGCATTGCCAGGCTGACCAGGCTGTGCGGTCGTGTGAAACGTCCAGACGATCTTGCCCGTGACGGCGTCCACCGCAACGACGAGGCCCGGAGGGCCCGTGCTCGGCCCTTCCTGCGTGTCCGGACCCAGGATCAAGAGGTCGCGGTAGACCGCTGGGGGCGAGGTGAATCCGAATGGCGCGTACGGATATCCACGCGCCTCGATGGCTCGCAAATCCAGCACGCCCCGATTCGCAAACCCGGGTACGGGCTCACCGGTGCGCGGATCGAGCTCGATCAGATGAGCATCCGCGGTCACGATGACCAGCCGTGCGGGAATGCTCGCCGTGCCCGGCCAGTAGGTAATTCCCCGGCTGACGCGCGTGCGCGTCTCGTGGGGATCGTAGCTCCAGATGCGGCGGCCGGAATAGGGATCGAGCGCGACCACGACCTCGCTCGGCAGCAGCACGTACATCCTGCCGCCGGCGACGAGCGGCGTGTCCTCGAACCCGGAGCCCTGTAACCCGGTATCGAAAACCCACCTGACCCCCAACCGGGCGACGTTGCCTGGCGTGATCTGCGAGAGTGGCGAGAAGTGCGTACCGGCAGATGCATCCTCCCAAGCGGCACGCGCATGCCCGATGGGGCCTGCCGGCGCTCCCGCCGCGAACCCGCACAGGGGCATGCACATCAGGAGCAGCGCGATGCGCTTCATGGCATTCTTTTCGAGTCTGCGAAATTCATCGCTAGCGGGCGCCGGCGGATCGCGCTGGGAACTCGTAGGCGCTCAGAGCGACCTTGCCGAACCACGTTCCCAGGAAGCCGGCGCGCGAGTCGCCCCACACCATGTAGGCATTGCCGCCGTCGAGCACCATGTCCTGGACGTCGTCCCCGAACCAACCATCATCGCGCTCGGTATAGCGCATGGGCGAAAGGGCGTGACTGACCTCGAGCGGCGCGCTGAACGTCCTGCCGCCGTCGCGGGATATCACCGACCAGATGGCGTAGGAGCCGTCGGTGCGAATCGCCCGCCACATCAGTCCCAGCACCCCTTGCCTGGAGTAGGTCATCCAGGGCTTGGCGGGCTGAGTATCGGCAACCCGCCCCGCCATCACCCACGGTGACCATGTCCTGCCGTAATCGTCCGTGATGGACACCTCCAGGCCCTCGAGAGTCGTAACCAACAGCACGAAGCGTCCCGCTCTCGCCCGATCCGCGGCGAGGTCCAGCTCACCGGGAGCACGGACACCCGGAAACCAATGGGGCGCGCCGAAAGGAGCGCGCGACGGGATGTAATCCGTCCGAGGTACCGGCAGGTTGCGAATCACACGGTAGTCGAAACTCTTCCCGCGGTCACGGCTGACGCCGAGCACCACGCAAGGACATTGGGCATGCTGGCTGGCCGGCACGCTGCGGGCAGGGTAAACCACCGCCAACGTGCCGAGCGCGACGGCGTATGCGCCCCGGCCCGACTCCGGATAATCCTTCGAATCCCAGGAATAGATTGTCCCGAAGTGTCTGCCGCCATCCGTGGAAGAGGTGATGTAGCTTTGAAGCCGATAGACGCCCGGCTTCTGGTCGATGTCGGTCTGTCCGCCGCCGGCCTGGTCGTAGATGACTTCCGTCGAGTCATCGATCTTCAAGAACGGCCTGTCCCAGGGAGAGGCGACGCCGCCGATCCTGGGCTTCAAGCCCGGCGCAAATCGCGGCAGCGACCACGACGTGATCAGGGGAATCGGGGTCTTGCTCCAGGAATTCCCCTTATCGGTGGAAATCAGCATGTAGGAGCCGCCAAAGTCCTCGCCCACCGTCGTCCGCGGCTCGCAGCCGAC
>DASVWT010000437.1:0-7395 GCA_036393055.1 Steroidobacteraceae bacterium | reverse complement strand
AACGCCCGCTTCCAGGTGCGCAACGGCTCGCTCGAGGCGGTGAGCGAGGACGTATTCGCGCGCACCCCCTCGGCGCTGCTCGAGCTCTTCGTACTGCTGCAGCAGAACCCGGACATCAAGGGCGTGCGCGCCGCAACGATGCGCGCGGTCGCACGCAGCCTCTGGCTGATCGATGAGGAGTTCCGCCAGAACCCGCGTCACCATCGGCTGTTCCTCGAGATCGTGCGCGCGCCCGCCGGCGTCACCCACGAGCTGAGGCGGATGAACGCCTACGGCGTCCTCGGGCGTTACATCCCCGCCTTCGGCCGCATCGTCGGCCGGATGCAGTACGACCTCTTCCATGCCTACACCGTGGACGCCCACACCCTCTTCGTGGTGAGCAACCTGCGGCGCTTCGCCATCCCAAGATACGACCACGAGCTGCCCGAAGCCTCCCGCATCATGCAGCAGCTGCCCCGCCCCGAGGTCGCCTACCTCGCGGCGCTCTTCCACGACATCGCCAAAGGCCGCGGCGGCGATCATTCCGAGCTCGGCTCCGTCGACGCCGAAGCCTTCTGCCTGGAGCAGGGCCTCTCCCCCTACGATGCGCGCATCGTCGCCTGGCTGGTGCGCAATCACCTCACCTTCTCCATCACCGCGCAAAAGCAGGACATCGCCGACCCCCAGGTCATCAACGCCTTCGCCCACACTGTCGGCGACGAAGCGCACCTCGATTACCTCTACGTGCTCACCTGCGCCGACGTGCGCGGCACCAACCCCAAGCTCTGGAACTCCTGGAAAGCCTCCCTCTTCCATGACTTCTATCACCGCGTGCGCCGCGCGCTGCGCCGCGGCCTCGAGACCCCCATCGACCAGGACCAGCTCGTACGCGAGACCCAGGAAGCCGCCCGCCGCCTGATGCAGGAGCGCAATCTCCCCGCGACCGACATCGAGCGCGCCTGGACCCGCTTCTCCCCCACCTACTTCCTGCAGCACTCGCCCGAAGAGGTCGCCTGGCACTCCCGCCTGCTCGCCGACCGCGACCCCAGATCCGACGAGCCCCTGGTCGCCCTCGACCCGCAAAGCGTGCGCGGCACCACCGCCGTGCTCATCTACACCCGCGCGCGCCGGCACGGCTTCGCCCGCACCACCGCCGTCCTCGACCAGCTCGGCCTCAACATCGTCGATGCGCGGATCACCCCCATGGGAGACGGCTTCAGCCTGGACCTCTACCACGTGTTGGAAGACGACGGCGCCCCCATCACCGACCGCGATCGCCAGGAAGAGATCGAGCACGCCCTCTGGCGCTCGCTGCAGCGCCCCGACGACACCCCCTTCGCCGTCTACCGCCGGGCCCCCCGCCAGGCCCGCATGTTCCATACCCCCACCCTGATCGCCCTCAGCGTCGATGAGCGCAACCGCCGCTCCGTGCTCGAGCTCACCGCCGGCGACCGCCCCGGCCTGCTCTGCGACGTCGGCAAAGTCCTTATGGAAACCCGGGTCGACCTGCAAGCCGCCAAGATCATGACCGTAGGCGAGCGCGCCGAAGACGTCTTCTACATCACAGATCTAGACGGCCGCCCCCTCGACACCCCCGCCGAAGAGCGTCTGCGCGAAAGTCTCACGCGCGCCCTCGACCGCCGCGACGCCGCTTAGATCCCGATGATTCACGAACATCGCATTCATTCGGCGGGGACTCGGTTCGAAGGGCAGTTCCCGGGGTCCGACGTTTACGCCATGAATCCGCTCCTGACGCGGCTCCACGCGTACCCCTTCGAGCGCCTCTCCCGCCTGAAGTCCGGCGTGAGTCCTCCCGCCAGCCTGCCTGCCATCGACATGTGGATCGGCGAGCCCCGGCACGAGCCGCCCGCGAACGTGCTGGCCACTCTGCGCGACAACCTCCATCGCCTGAGCACCTATCCCGCCACCGCCGGCCTCCCCGAGCTGCGCTCCGCCTGCGCCCACTGGCTCGAGCGCCGCTATCGCCTGCCCGCCTCCACCGTCGACCCCGCGACCATGGTGCTCCCCGTCAACGGCACCCGCGAAGCCCTCTTCGCGTTCGTGCAAGCAGCCGTCGACCCCAGCCGCGAGCCCCTGGTGCTCATGCCCAACCCCTTCTATCAAATCTACGAAGGCGCGGCGCTGCTGGCCGGAGCGCAGGCCCATTTCCTCGACACCATCCCCGCCAACTCCTACACACCCGACCTCGATGCCGTGCCCGATGAGATCTGGCGCCGCTGTCAGATTCTCTTCCTCTGCAGCCCCGGAAACCCCACCGGCAAGGTGTTGCCTCTCAGCTACCTGCGCCATGCCCTCGCACTGGCCGAGCGTCACGACTTCATCATCGCCGCCGACGAGTGCTACACCGAGCTCTATCTCGATGAGAGCTCCCCTCCCCCTGGCCTGCTCCAGGCCTCTCTCGCCGCCCGCCACGGCCGCTTCGAGCGCTGCATCGTGTTCCACAGCCTCTCCAAGCGCTCCAGTGTGCCCGGCCTGAGGTCCGGCTTCGTCTGCGGCGATCCGCAGATCATTTCCAAGTTCCTCCTTTATCGGACCTACCATGGCAGCGCCATGCCGGTCCCGACGCAGCTGGCAAGCGCCGCGGCCTGGCAGGACGAGGAATACGCCGCGCGCAACCGGCGCGCCTACCAGGAAAAGTTCGAGCAGGTGGTGCCGATCCTCGCTTCTTGCCTGAACGTTACGGCGCCCGATGGGGCCTTCTATCTCTGGCCGGACGTGCACGGGGATGACGAGCGCTTCGTTCGCGATCTCTACGCCAGCCAGGCCGTGACCGTGCTGCCGGGCAGTTATCTCGCGCGTCCAGGCGCGGACGGCAACCCCGGCGCCGGCCGAGTGCGCATCTCGCTGGTACCGCCACTGGAGCAGTGCATCGAAGCGGCGCAGCGCATTCGCGAATTCGTACGACGGAATCAACCATGAACGACGACCTCAAGAACCTCCAGTCCGCCATCGACGCCGCTTTCGAGTTTCGCGCCGAGATCACCCCGAAGAACATTCCGGCGGGGCTCGAGGGCGTACTGGAGAAATGCATCGGCCTGCTCGATTCGGGCGGCGTGCGCGTCGCGGAGAGCAAGGACGGCATCTGGGCCGTCAACGAATGGCTCAAGAAAGCCGTCCTGCTCTATTTCCGCACCCGTGACAACGCGGTGATGGATGCGGGGTTCGCGCGCTTTTACGACAAGGTGCCATTGAAATATGCCAGGTCGACGGAGGCGGAGCTGCGTGCGGCCGGCGCACGAGTGGTTCCGCACGCGATCGTGCGCCGGGGGGCGTACGTGGCGCCCAACGTGGTGTTGATGCCCAGCTACGTCAACATCGGGGCGTACGTGGGGACGGGAACCATGGTGGACACTTGGGCGACGGTCGGGTCCTGTGCGCAGATTGGGCGCAACGTGCACCTCTCCGGCGGTGTGGGCATCGGCGGCGTGCTCGAGCCGCTGCAGGCCAGCCCGACGATCATCGAGGACGACTGCTTCATCGGGGCGCGCTCGGAGATCGTGGAGGGGGTGGTCGTGGAGGCGGGCTCGGTGATCTCGATGGGGGTATTCATCGGGCAGAGCACGCGGATCTACGACCGCACCACGGGGCAGATATTGCAGGGGAGGATTCCCGCGGGGTCGGTGGTGGTGCCGGGGACGCTGCCTTCGGCCGATGGGAAATATGGCTTGTACTGCGCCGTGATCGTCAAGCGCGTCGATGCGCAGACGCGTGCCAAGACTTCGATCAACGATCTGTTGCGCGCGGCGGAGTAGCGGCGCGTCAGCCGAAGCGGCCCGTGATGTAGTCTTCCGTGAGGCGATGCTGCGGGTTGGTGAACATGCGGTCGGTATCGCCTACCTCGATCAGCTGGCCCATGTAGAAGTAGGCGGTGCGTTGCGAGACGCGCGAGGCCTGGTGCATGGAGTGCGTCACGATGACGATGGCGTAGGAGGCGCGCAATTGCTCGATGAGGTCCTCGACGTGGGCGGTGGCGATGGGGTCGAGGGCCGAGCACGGCTCGTCCATGAGGATGACCTCGGGTTGCACCGCGAGGGTGCGCGCGATGCAGAGGCGCTGCTGCTGGCCGCCGGAGAGGCCGGTGGCTATGGAGCCGAGGCGGTCTTTGACTTCGTCCCAGAGGCCGGCTCTGGCCAGGCTGGTGAAGACGATCTCGTCGAGGTCGGTACGGCTGCGGGCGAGGTGGTGGATGCGCGGGCCGTAGGCGACGTTGTCGTAGATGGATTTCGGGAAGGGGTTCGGCTTCTGGAAGACCATGCCGATGCGGGCCCGCAGCTGTGCGACGTCCTGGCGCTTGGAGTAGATGTCCTGGCTGTCCAGCAGGATCGTGCCGGTCACGCGCGCGCCGGGGATGGTGTCGTTCATGCGGTTCAGGCAGCGCAGGAAGGTCGACTTGCCGCAACCCGACGGGCCGATGGCGGCGAGCACCTGGCGGCGCGCGACGTCGATCGTGACGTTCTTGAGGGCTTGCTTTGCGCCATAGAAGACGCTGACGTCGCGGCAGGAGAATACCGCGTCGGCAACCGAGGCCTCCCCGAGAGATTGAGTGGGCGCTTCACTCTCGAGGGAGTCAGGAACGTGCAGGCGGCCGCTTGTTTCGAGCGCTCTCACCCGAACCTTCCTGTCACGTAATCATCGGTCCGGCGATTCTTCGGGGCGGTGAATATCTGACCGGTGGGACCCATCTCGACGAGCTCGCCCATGTACATGAAGGCCGTGAAGTTGGAGACGCGGGCCGCCTGCTGCAGGTTGTGCGTGACGATCCCGATGCAGTACTTCTCGCGAAGGCTCTGCAGGGTTTCCTCCACCCGCAGGGTGGAGATCGGATCGAGCGCGGCCGTCGGCTCGTCGAACAGGATCACCTCGGGCTGCAGGGCTATCGTACGCGCAATGCACAGCCGTTGCTGCTGACCGCCCGAGAGGCTGCGGCCGTCTTCGTGCAGCTTGTCCTTGACCTCCTCCCACATTGCCGCGTCCTGCAGCGCCGCCTGCACCCGCTCGCGCAGCGCCGCCCTGCCGATCCGGCGCGAGAGGCGCAGCCCGAAGGCGACGTTGTCGAAGATCGACATCGGGAAGGGAGTCGGCCGCTGAAACACCATGCCGACGCGCAGCCGCAGGTCGGCGACGTCGACCGAGGGCGCGAGGACATCCTCGCCGTCGAGCAGCACCTCCCCCACCGCGCGATGGCCCGGATAGAGCGCGTACATGCGGTTGAATACCCGCAGCAGGGTCGATTTGCCGCAACCGGAGGGACCGATGAAGGCGGTGATGCTGCGATCGCGCAGCTCCAGGCTCACGTCCTTCAACGCGTGGGTGCGGCCGTAGTAGAAATCCAGATGCCGCACTTCGAGCTTGGCGGCTGCCGCTCCCTCCTCCCGCCGCGCGCTGTCCAACTGACTCGGCGCGACGCTCATCCGCGGCCCGTCCCCTGGCCGAGCCTGGACACCGCCACACGCGCGACGATGCTGAGGACCAGGATGGCGAAAGTGATGAGGAGCGCGCCCGCCCAGGCGAGCCGCTGCCAATTGTCGTAGGGACTCAGGGCGAACTGGAAGATCACCACCGGCAGGTTCGCCATGGGCCGCTTCAGGCTGGTGCTCCAGAACTGATTGTTGAGCGCCGTGAACAGCAGCGGCGCGGTCTCGCCGCTGATGCGCGCCACGGCGAGCAGCAGGCCGGTCACCATGCCACTGCGGGCCGCCGGATAGGCGATGCTGATGATGGTGCGCCAGGGGTACGCTCCCATGGCGGTGGAGGCATCCTTCATGGCCTGCGGCACGAGATTCAACATGTCCTCCGTGGTCCGCACGATCACCGGCATGGCAATGATCGCGAGTGCGATCGCGCCCGAGATCGCCGAGAAGTTGCCCATCGGGACGACGACGAGCTCGTAGACGAAGAGCCCGATGATGATCGATGGCGCGCTCAGCAGCACGTCGTTGATGAAGCGGATCGAGGAGCTCAGCGCGGACTTGCGGCCGTATTCGGCGAGGTAGGTGCCGGCCAGTACGCCGATCGGGGCGCCGATGAGGATCCCGAGCGCCGTCATGACGGCGCTGCCGTAGATCGCGTTGAGCAGCCCGCCGCCGCTTGCGCTACCGGGGGGCGGCGTGCTCTGAGTGAAGACTGCGACGGAAAGGCCGCCGATGCCGTCCTTCAGCAGGGTCCAGAGGATGGCGCCGAGAAAAATGAGCCCGATCGCGGTGGCAAGCGCCGACAGTCCGAGCGCGAGCAGATTTACGGCCTTGCGGACGGAGCGGCGCGTCATGCCGATGCCAGTGCCCGCCGGCCGAGCCGCAGCAACATCAGGCGCGCGGCCGCGATCACCGCGAAGGTGATGACGAACAGCAGCACCCCGAGCGCGATCAGGGACGAGGTGTAGAGCGGTGTCGTCGCCTCGGTAAACTCGTTGGCGATGGCCGCCGAGATGGTAGTGCCTGGAGCGAGCAGCGAGACGCTGATGTGATGCGCATTGCCGATGACGAACGTCACCGCCATGGTCTCCCCGAGCGCACGCCCCAGGCCGAGCATGACCCCGCCGATCATCCCGGTGCGCGAGTAAGGCACCACCACCTTCCAGATGACCTCCCAGGTGGTGGCTCCGAGCCCATAGCCGGACTCCTTGAGGAAGCCGGGAACGGTCTCGAACACATCGCGCATTACGGCGGAGATGAACGGGACGATCATGATCGCGAGGACGATCCCGGCCGTGAGGAAGCCGATGCCGTACGGAGCACCCTGGAAAAGCGCACCGATGAGCGGCAGCGCGCCGAGATGACTGTCCATCCACGGCTCCACGGAATCCTGCAGCACCGGGGCGAGCACGAACAATCCCCAGATCCCGAATATGATGCTCGGGATCGCGGCGAGCAGCTCGATGGCCACACCCACCGGCCGCTTCAACCATGGCGGAGCGAGCTCGGTCAGGAAGACCGCGATGCCGAAGCTCACCGGGAGCGCGAAGATCATCGCCAGGAGCGAGGTCACCAGCGTCCCGTAGATCGCCGACAGTGCGCCGTAGCGGTCGGTGACCGGATTCCACACATCCGTGGTGATGAACGCCAGGCGAAACCGCGCGAACGCCGGCCACGCCGCATGCAGCAGCGACAGCACGACACCGCCGAGCAGCAGGAGCAGTAGTATCGCGGCCGCGAGGGTCGAGCCGCGGAAGATGCGCTCCCGCAACCTCTGGCCCGCGAGATGCCTCGCGAAAGCTTCGGCAGAGCTCATGGCCTCTGCCCGACTGGATGGCTCACTCGTGTCGCTTTTCAGATCCCGAGGTTCTGCTTCCAGTATACCTTGATCGCCTGGACGGTACTCGCAGGCAGCGGGCCGAAGGCGATCGACTCGGCCATCGACTGGCCCTGCTCGAAGGCCCAGAGAAAGAACCGGGTGACC
>DASVWT010000436.1:0-5842 GCA_036393055.1 Steroidobacteraceae bacterium | reverse complement strand
CCCCGCCGGTCGCTGCCGGCGATCACCAGGGCCTTGGCGATGCCCGGGAGCGGATGATCCACCACTTGGGTCAGCGTCGCTTCCCACCGTCCCTGGATCGGGGACACGTCGATCGCGTGCTCGCGGATCAGCCGGTCGATCAGGCGACTCTTACCGATAGTCCCGAGGAGGACCACATTGCCACGCGGTACTCTGGCCTCCTCCAGCGGTGCCTCGAGGCCCGTGACCCGGTAGATGTCGGCCTGCAGCTCCCGGGCGGCGTGTATCACGCCCCAGTCGTCTTCGGGGTCCACGTAGAGTTTCGCTGTGGCTCCGTCCTGCGCCAGCGGGAAGCTCCCCGCAGTCGCGGCTGCCCTGATGTATTGCGGCTGCCCCAGCGCCAATGCGCCTGGCGGATGCGCCAGCAGCGCGCAGAGCAGAGCCGCCGCCGCCGCGGGCAGACTCCGCCTGAAGAGACGGGCTCCAGGAGGCAAGACACCGCGGACGCAAGCGCCGAGTAGGGAAGCCATATGAACCCACGGAATAAGTTCGCGACCCGAACAAGATGCAAGCATACGGGATCCGGGCCGAAATATCGCCGGCGGACTCATCCCGGGGAAGACACGTCACCTGCCGGTGGCGGGGGCTCGCTGCCCTGGCGAATTCAGCTTCGTATGGTTGTCTGAAGAGCGCGATGCGGGCGCGTAGCCGGCTGCGCGGGAGCTGGGTGCAACCGCTGGAGAAGCTCACCCGTGATGGTCACGGCCACGACCCCAACCAGCACCTCCCAGGTGTACGTCCAGTCGAGCCGGAAGGAGCCGAGCGCGGCCAGCAGTGTCGTTGCGGCGCCGGGAGGATGCTGCGCCTCGAGCAGGATCTCCAAACCGCTCGCGACGGCAATGGCAAGCAGCGCCGCGCAGACACGCGGCCCGCTCACCATGTGCAGCACAAACACCGAGGGCTGGGAAGCGATGCCGAGGACCCAGACGGCGAAGAATCCGGCGCCGAGGCCGATCATGTGGCCTGCGATGGTGTTGTAGGGCCTGGTCGATGCGAGCAGCGGCTGCTGTGCGATCATCACGCTCGTCGGGCCGAGGCTCGCGAACAGAATCAGGTGATGCGACAGGTACGCGATGAGGCCGGGGACGCCGAGCGCAACCCCGCTCGCAAGAGGCACCCACAACACCAGCGGGAGAGAAGACAACTTCACGGCGGTTCGCGGCCGCAAGATCGGTGCCTGTACTGTCCTGGCGCTGCTGCAGGGCCAGGCGGCTTCGCCGGACGGTCCAGCGTCAGTTCATGCTCGGCACTGCGCGCCCGGACTGGAGCTACTCAACAGCGATGGATTGTTGATGCGGCGCAGGCTCGCCGAGCTTATGATGGTGATCATGGCTTCGCGCAGCGTCGTCCTTCCAGAGACGTGTCACCTCGAGCTACGGTGATCCTTGACTTGAGACCCGGCGACGATCTTTTCGACGAGTCCGCAGCCGAGCGCGCGAGCCGGCTCGGCCTTGCTTACCTTCCCGGTTTTGCCTTGCCGCTCGAGCAGGACCTGCTCGCGGGCATCAACGAAGTCACCGCGGCGGCGCCGTTCCGGCGCATGCTCACTCCCGGCGGACAGCGGATGTCGGCTGCAATGACCAACTGCGGCGAAGTCGGCTGGGTGAGCGACCGCAAGGGCTATCGGTACGATCGCCTGGACCCCGAGACCGGGCGCCCCTGGCCGCCTTTACCTGCCTGTTTCGGTCAACTTGCAAAGCTTGCCGCCGCGGCGGCGGGGTTTGCATCTTTTCGGCCGGATGTCTGCCTCATCAACCGATACGAGCCCGGCGCGCGCATGTCGCTGCACCAGGACCGGGACGAGCGCGATTTCTCGGCGCCGATCGTTTCCATTTCATTGGGACTCGGCGCGACTTTCCTGTTTGGAGGTTTGAAACGCTCCGACAGGCCGTATCGCCTGCCGCTGGTGCACGGCGATGTGCTGGTCTGGGGCGGCGAGAAGCGTCTGGCGTACCACGGGATCGCACCTGTGCCGGAAGAGCATCACCCGGTACTTGGGCTCGCGCGCCTCAATCTCACGCTGCGAAAAGCCCTGTAGCCGCCCAGATTGCATACCGTCCGGAAATGGCGAGTACGGCGCACGATTCGGCCATAGCATCGCGGTTGGGGCGCATGCGCCAAAAGGCGGCTACACCGGCGGGCCAATGCTCGATATGGCTTTAGACTATAGCAATACCGCATTGAAAATAAAGGATCTTAATTCGGGAGCAGTCGCCGCTGAGCTCGACTCCCGGGGTTGGGCAATATTGCCAGGCCTGCTCGATCCCGGGGCCTGCCAGGAGCTGGCAACGCTCTACGGCGATGACGGCCGTTTCCGTAGCCGCGTGGTCATGAGCCGCCACGGCTTTGGCCGGGGCGAATACAAATATTTCGCCTATCCGCTGCCCCCGCTCGTTGCAGACCTGCGTACGGCGCTTTACGCGCCCCTGGCGCCTATTGCGAACGAGTGGAGCCGGCGGCTGGGAGGGGATCTGCGCTATCCGCCGACCCTCGATGCCTTCCTCGAGCGTTGTCACGCTGCGGGACAGGCGAAACCGACACCGCTCCTTCTGCAGTATGGCCCTGAGGACTACAACTGCCTGCACCAAGACCTCTATGGCGCGTGGGTGTTCCCTCTGCAGCTGACCGTGCTCCTTTCGCGAGCCGGCCGCGACTTTACGGGCGGGGAATTCGTACTCACAGAGCAGCGTCCGCGCATGCAGTCACGAGTCGAGGTGGTGCCGCTGGGCCAGGGCGATGGCGTCGTGTTTGCGGTGCACCATCGACCGGTGCGCGGCACACGCGGCGACTATCGCGTTAACATGCGTCACGGCGTCAGCCGCGTGCGCTCGGGCGCGCGGCACACCCTGGGGGTCATTTTCCACGACGCCAGCTGACCGCCGGGCCGTGCCAGCCGCCGCGGTCACGCTGGGAACCGGCGTACTGCTCCACCCGTTGACTCGGGAAGGAGAATGGCTGTTGCTGAAAATACTGGCGCCGTGCCTGCTCGCGGCGATTCTCGCCTGCGCAGCGGGCGGCGCCTCTGCGCAAACCCCCTCCCCCATGCAGGAGTGGCAGTACTCGGGCGGCATCGCGCTCGAGAACCTGTTTGAGCCGAAAGTACCCAAGTGGGACGTCGTTGCGGGCATCGCCGTCTCGACGAAGCCCGTCTACAGCGGCGCGAGCCAGTACGAGGCCTCTTTCGGGCCCGTGGTCAGCATCCGCTATCGGAACAGGGCGTTCATCTCGAGCGGCGAGGGCATCGGAGCCAACGTACTCGTAGGTAAGCAGTACCGCGTCTCGCTCTCCGTGGGCCTCGACCTCGGCCGCCGCGTGCGCTGGCATTACAGCACTCTCCACGGCCTTGGAGACATCCCGCGCGCTCCCTATTTCAAGCTGGCCGGCGCTTACGTGATTTCCAAGCGAGTGCCCATCATCCTGCGGGCTGACGTCCGGAAGATCGCCGGGGGAGCTTCAGGTATCGTCGGCGACCTCGATGTGTACACGCCCCTGCCGGGCAGCTCGCGCAAGCTCGTGATGTTTGCCGGGCCCACCGTGACACTGGCCGACCGCAAGCACCTGCAGACGATTTACGGCATCAGCCCGCGCCAGGCCCTGGCGTCCGGCTATCCGGTGTTCGCGACCCACGGCGGCCTCGAGGCCGTGGGATTCGGCTTCAGCGCCACGCGCTTCTTCACGCCCCACCTTCTCGCCAACACCAATCTCTCCTGGAGCGAGCTCCTCGGCAGCGCCGGCCGCAGCCCCATCGTGGAGCGCAAGGCGCAGGCGGCCCTCACCCTGGCGGTCGCCTACCGCTGGTAAGCGGTCGCGCCGCCGTCGCCGTTTGATAACACGGTGTCGTCGGCCGACGACGCAGGAACTTTCGGGTCTCCACGTTGTCAACATCGATCCGTTAACGTCCCATTCATGTTTGTTGACTTGGCCGTGGGTGGCACGGATCCTGCGTCTGGCAGCGCAGGTCCGTCACATGCGAGGGCCATACCGTGGAGAAATTCAGGAGTCTCGAGCATCTGCAGGCGCAGGTCACCGTCGTTCGCTGGCACCTTCATGCGGCGACGCTCGATGGCGGCGATAAGAAGCGCCGACACCTCGACAGCGCAAGCCTCACCTACCAAGGTGCGGTGGAGCTGCTGGCGCAACTCGCCCTTTCCGACGAGGACAAGACGATGATCACAAGGCAACTCGCGGAGCTGAAGGATCGACTGCGTGCCGCGGGCCACGCGGTCTGACATGCCGCTCCCGGCGATCATTCCTCAGGGATGAGGCCCCGGTGCTGGCGGTGTACCAGGGAAGCGTAATATCCGCCCTGCCGCACCAGCTCTGCGTGCGGACCCATCTCGATGATGCGACCCTGCTTGAGGACCAGGATGCGGTCGGCATTCACCACCGTCGAGAGCCGGTGGGCGATGATGAAGGTCGTCCTTCCCTTCATCAGGGTTTCCAGCGCCGATTGCACCGCCTCCTCCGACTCGGCATCGAGGGCGGAGGTGGCCTCATCGAGGATCAGGATGCGCGGGTCCTTCAGCAGCGCGCGGGCGATGGTGAGCCGCTGGCGCTCGCCTACGGAGAGCAGCCCGCCTCTTTCCCCGACCATGGAGTCATATCCCTCGGGTAGCCGCATGACGAGGTCATGGGCGTACGCCGCACGGGCGGCGGCCTCGATGTCGGCGAGCGTGGCGTCGGGCCTGCCATAGGCGATGTTGGCGCGCACGGTATCGTTGAAAAGCAGCGGGTCCTGCAGCACGACTCCGATATTGCGCCGGATGGAGCTCTGCTTGAGGGTGCGCAGGTCCTTGCCGTCCAGCCGGATCGTGCCCTCGAGCGGGTCGTAGAAACGCATCATGAGCGCCATGAGCGTCGTCTTGCCGGAGCCGCTCGGGCCCACGATCGCGAGCGTCTCGCCGGCGGCGGCCGTGAAGTCGATGCCGTTGAGGAGCGGGCGCCCCGACTGCTCGTAATGGAAAGAGACGGACTCGAAGCGCACCTCGCCGCGCACCGCCGCGATCTCCTTCGCATCGGGCGAGTCGCCGAGATACTCCTGGATGCCGAGGATGCGGACGATCTCCTCCAGCGATACCGAGGCCTTGCTCAATGATTGATAGATGCCGCTCAAGCCCTGGACCGGACCAAAGAGCGCCCCGACATAACCCAGGAAGGCGATCACCGTCCCGACCGTGATGGCGTGCGTGACCGCAAGATAGCCGCCGACCGCGAGCGCGGAGAGCCGGGCCACGGCGACCACGAAGTTGCTGGCCGCGCCGTAACCGGTATCCGTCGCGACGCCGCGGATGACGACGCTGTTGGCCTCGGAGACATCCCGCAGGAAGCGGTTCTTCTCCGCCTCCTCCATGGTGAAGCTGCGCACGATCAGAATGCCGGAGAGCACCTCGTTGAAGCGGGAGTAGATCCGGGCCCAGCGATCGAGCAGCGAGCGCTCGCGCCGCACCTGCTCGGGGGCGGCGCGCATGGCGATCAGCGCCGGCATCGGGGCGAAGACCAGCACCAGCGCCGCGAGGCGGGTGTCGAGCTGGAACATGATCGCGATCGCGATGACGAGGAACACCAGCGAGGGCAGAATGCCGAAGAGGATCTGGGCAACGGCGCCGATCAGGCCCTGGATGCTGCGGTCGAGGCGGGTCATGATGGCGCCCACGCCCTCGCTGCGCTGCATCCGCAGCGGCATGTTGTGCAGCTTTCCCACCGTCGCCTCGAGAAGCGCGTACTGCAGGCCTATCCGGGTCCGCCAGGTGAGCCAGTCAGTGATCCCCTGCGCCGCCTCGCGGGCGAGCGCGAGCCCGGCGAG
>DASVWT010000435.1:0-8077 GCA_036393055.1 Steroidobacteraceae bacterium | reverse complement strand
GTCGGCCCGGAGTCGGCGATGTGTTTGCCATAGTGATGAGCCAGCGCGCAGAGCGCCAGCCGATCGCCCACCGGCTCCTTGTTTCCGGGATGCAGGCTGTTCGCATCGCCCGTGTCGATGCTCACCGCGAGGCAGGAATGGGGTACCGTCTGCGCCACGATCGCCTGCGACTCCCGTATGTCGGCCCATCCATCATCGGTGGGCGTCCGGCTATGCGGGGCAAAGGCCGGCAACTGCACGATATAGAAAGGCAAGTCGCGCTGCTGAAAAAGGCCGCGCCAGCTGGCGATCACCGCCGGCAGGAGCTTGCGATACTCATAGCCACGCGGGGAGTTTTGCGCGCCCTGATACCAGATGGCGCCACTAACGGATAGCGGTGCGACGGGCACCAGCATACCGTCATAAAGAACAGTGGGCATCACCGGCCAGTTCGCGAAATGAATCGGCATGGGGTGCGGCGGCCGCGCATCGACACTGATTTTCCCGCGCCACACGCCGGCGAGCGAAACGACGGTATGGTCACCTAGCGTGAGATGCCGGTCGGAAGGACCATCGAGAAAGCCACCATGCGGTTCCGTTTTGAAGATGCGGACGGCGATCAGGTTGCGGCCCGGCTTGAGCACTTTCGGAGGGATCGGGTAGACGCGGGGATGCTCCACCCAAGCGCTGCCACCAACGAATGTCCCATTGACGTACACCGAGTCCATTCGCTGAATCTCACCGAG
The DNA here is from genome assembly GCA_036393055.1 of Steroidobacteraceae bacterium. Lineage (GTDB taxonomy): Bacteria > Pseudomonadota > Gammaproteobacteria > Steroidobacterales > Steroidobacteraceae > 13-2-20CM-66-19. The sequence continues at coordinate 7,352 of DASVWT010000435.1, read as the reverse complement.
CGACAGGAGAGCGAGCCCCTTCGGCAGCGGGTCGGGCAGCGTGATCTCTTTGCGGAACCAGGCGACGGCAGGCGTCACGGGAATGCCGAGCTCGGCGAATCCTCCGGGCAGATGCACGTCCTTCCATTCCGTGGGCTCGTAGCCTGGTGAATACCATTTTCCCTTCAGGCCGATGTCGTACTCGTCATACCAGTGCATGACATAGTTGCCGTAGGCCGGTGCGCCTTCGGCCGCGAACCTTGCGAGCTTGGCCAGCGGGATATCGTAGTCGTGCAGCGGCCGGAGAGCGGCGGCGCTGGCCCAGGACTCGCCGGCGGAGCCGCCGACCGCATCGACCACCAGTCCGATCGGGACGTGCGTCTCCCGCTCGAGCTTGCGCCCGAAGTAAAATGCTACTGCCGAAAGCGAGCCTGCCGTCCGGGGGGAAACGACCTTCCAGCTCCCCTCCAGCGTATGAGTGGGTCGGTAAGCGGTATGCTCGCCCACCGTAAAGTAGCGGATGTATGGATAGCTCGCCGCCTTTGCGACCTGCGCGGCGTCGTCGGTGAAGCGCAGCGGCAACTCCATGTTCGACTGTCCGCCGCAAATCCACACATCGCCCACCATGATGTCGTGGAATTCGGCAGTCCGCGGGCCATCCGTGACCTTCATGGTGTACGGACCGCCGGTCGGCGGCGGCGCAATCCTCACCTGCCAGCGCCCGTCGGCGCCGGCCACCCCGGTGCCACTAGCGGCCTCGATCTGAACGTGCACGGAATCACCGGGCTGCGACCAGCCCCATATTGTGTCGCGCTTTCCCCGCTGCAGGACCATGTTGTCGCCGAAGATGGTGCTGACGAACGGCAGCCGCTGCGTGGATGCGACGCCTCCGCCTGTGTGATACCTGTTGGGGGCACCCGGTGTCGCCGCAGCGCCGACAACCGGCGCCCCTGGCGCCTGTCCGCGAGTCAGAGGGCTGGCGAGACCAATACCCGTGCCGGAAATCTCGGCACCCACGGCGTGCGCCAGCCTGAATGGCGAGGCAACGGTGATGGTTGGCGAGTCGAATGGGTCGATCCCGGAGACCACCGCCATCTCCTTAACCGCTCCACTGCCAATCGAAATGGTCTGGCCGGTGTTGAACTCTCGCGCATCCGTAACGGGAATGACGGTCGCCCCGGCGGAGATGGCGCTCCGTGCGGTGGTCGCGCCAGGCGTGCCGACACTCGCGACGACAGCCGTCTCGGCGTCCGCGCCCGAACCGATTCGGAGGGTTTGACCCGTGTGGAAGCCTTCCACGCTGGCGACCTTGATGTTGGCAGCACCCGCCGCCGTGGCAACCGGCAGGGTGGTCAGCGGAGACGTCACGAAATCGTTGCAGTTACTGTCCGTGTTCGCGCCATCGGGAGACCGTCCGGCACTGACGCCAGAGCCCGCCGCAAACCCGGGCGCGGTAACGTAGCACCCGTCCTTCCCCAGACCGGAGACCGCCTGATAGCCCTCCACGGCCCATGGATCGACGAGCCCACCGTAGTTGAGACTGTCCACCACCAGTCCGGTGGGGTCCCGCAGAACCATGCTGCCCTGGGCGGCAGTGACGATGCGGTCAAACAGGTGATACTGGGTGGTGAGCTCGGGGCCGCCGAACCACTGAGTCGGCGCGGGACTGCCCTGGTAGCCGGCCGCGGTTACCGCCGGATCCTCCACTGCGGCATCGATCGCATGGCTCTCTCCCAGCGGCCGGTCGATCCTGAGTCCGGTTCCGAGCGGCTGAATGGGATCGTTGCTGATGTGGGCAAAGGTCGTCGCCGGCTCGAAGCTGATGCCGGTTCCGCGGTCGCTGAAGGGCAGGTTCGCCGCATGCTCGAAGCGCAGCGGTGCTGCCAGCTCGAGGCCGGTGCCCGGCACGATGGCCTGCGCACCTTCGGGATACGATCGACGAAGGGCCGGCGCGAAGCTCACGCGGGCGCCGGTGGCACTCGAGGGCTCCACCGAAGTGACGGTCACCGTCTGCCGGTGCGCCGGTGTGGCCACGATCATCTTGTCGCCGGCCGTTAGATCATTCGCGCTATCGACCTCTACGTGGGTTGTCCCGGCGCGCGCTGCTCCCATGATCCGGGTAATGGTTGCCGCCGTTCCTACTTTCGTCACGGTGACGGTTTCGATCCCATGGCCGACGCTGTCGACGTCCAGCCGGATCTTGTCGCCCACCGAGATGTCCCTCACCGCGGTGACCTTGATATTGGTTGCGCCGGGAAGTGCATCCGCGGCCAGATAGGCCTGCGTGCCTGGCTTACCCACCGCGGTTACCGTGGCGATCTCGTATCGCTCGCGCCCCCCTGGGACAGTGGGATAAGTCGCGCCGTAGCCGAGGGCGATCTTCTGGCCGACGACGAATCCCGATGTATCCTGAACCGGTACGTTGGTCGAGCCGGCGGGAATCGTGATGATCGGGCCATCCGGCAGGGGCTGCCACAGCGTCGTACGCATGCCGGCAGCGGTCCCGACGGCGACGATCCTGCGCGTCTCCAGGTGCGCGCCCGTGCCGATCTGGAGCGTATCGCCGGCCTTCATGCCGATCGTATCCCTGACATACAGGGATATGTCGCGCGCGTGCGCCGGGGCTGCGAGCCCGGAGTCGGCCAGGCCGAGCAGATAAAAGCCGCCAGCGCCGAGCTTGGCTCCGGCCGGCATTCTCACCGTCGAGAAGACGGCCTGCTGGCTCGGGTGCTCTGTCAGCGTCCAGCCGGAGATGTCGACGGCCTGGCTGCCGGCATTGTAGAGCTCGATGAATGAATTTGTGGCGTTGGCGGCAGAGCTCGTGCCGATCCGGAACTCGTTGATCCTGATCGGGAGGACGTTCCGCACCTTTTCGGCCCTGGTTACTTCCCGCTCCCTGCCGTTGCGGTCCGTCCAACGAGCGTCGGCAATGAGGTCGCCATTGAAGGGCTTCGATCCCGAGGTGACCCGAAAGGTCGCGCTCACCCTGCCCCCCGGTGCGATGGCGCCGGCAAATACCGTTGGCCCTTGCCTGCCGTCCGAAACGACTGAAGTCCACTCTCGACTCGGCAGAGCAATGCTCAACCTGACGTGCGTCACTGGACCTTCCGTAGTATTGGTGAAGGTTACAGTGGTGTCCTGCGAGGACTGCGGCGAGAACGTTTGAAGCCCTGGGGGCGTTACGGTCGCACTTGCCGGTGCGATACTCACCGGCAGCATCCGATAATGCGCAGCCGCCACGTTGGCCTGCACCTGCTGATCAGTGGCGTCATTGGGGAACGTTCCGGCCGCCGTCATGGCCCCCTCGTAAAAGGTACCCTGCGAGCCGTTGCTGTTGTCGCCGCCGTTGCCGAGCACGATGCCACCCTGCTTGCGCATCGGGTCATACTGCCAATCGACCCGGGGTCCGCTGAACATGACCGACAGCGGCCCGCCCTGCGCATTACCGGCCATGGATGCCCAGTGGTGCGGCTCGCCCTTGGCGATCCCCGTGAGGAAGCGCCAGTGGATGTCCGGCAGCCTGGCACAGAGCTTGGAGCCATCCGGATTGACGCAGCCGACGAGGTTGTTCTCCTGATCGGTCATGACCCAGGGACCGGGAGGGTTGCCGTGATACCACCAGGGCGCATCGCCAAAGTAAGTGGTCTCCATGGTGCCCGCATCGTCGTCACGGCTGTCGATCTCGGCGTTGCCGAAATCATTGCAGCAGCCGGAGTTGAAGTGCCTGCCGTTGACGACCCAGTACTCGCCTTCCGCCTGATCGTCCACCGCGGTCCCTTTGGGGTCATCGTCGCGCAGGCCCATGCCCGGCTCGAGGAAGACCCCGTAGACCTTGTGCCCCATGACCAGCACCGGCGCCATGCCGGCGAGCGGAACGTTGTCCATCCCTCCGAGGGCGGGACCACTCCAGCCGCCGCGCGGCGCCTGCGTCAGATCATTGTGTTTCGGGGATTGATCGTAGAGCTTCGTGATCCAGCAGTAGGTACCGGCGCAGAAGGCATCCTGAGCGGCCGCATCGGCGTATCCGCCGGCGTCCGGAACCGGCGTCGAAACCGGCTGGACCACCCCGATGTTCAGGGACCTGCCATCGGATTGGCGCGTGATCTGGTACAGAGGGCCATCGTATGAGGCATACATCGCGCGAGTGGTGCTGTAGGCTGCGACGCACGCGTCGCCGGCGGCCTCATAGACGTCACAAGGCCCTTTGGGCCTGTGCGCAGCCGTGCCTAGGGCCGCAGCCGCTCGTGCGCCGGTCATCGCCACGCCAGCCAGCGCGAGCACCAGTGCAAGTTGCCGTAGGCTTCCGAGTCTCATTGCGCACCCTTCCCGCAGATCCAGGGGATCCTCACCCGCGTCTTACAACTCAGACAATATCAGACTGAGTCGGCCGCCGCCATCAGGCCGAAGAGCGTGCAGCAGTCCTCGCCGGGCCTGAAGCACCCCAGCGGTGCGCGCGCGTGGAGTGCCAGCTTCCGCGCTGCGTCACCAACGGCGTCAGTGCGGAGTCACTACGTCCAGCAGCGCATCGATCGGACGCCGCAGAATCCCATCGCTGCCGCTTGCGGTGAGGCGACGAGCGGCATCGTCCCAGTGCAAATGGGTCAAACGGCCGCCGCCGTGCTGGTAGTCATAGGTCACGCCATCGTCGTCGTATAGATCGAAGTCGGCGTCGCGCCCGGGATATATCTTGATCTTCTGGATGGCCTGAGGCGTAGCGGTGCTCGGCACCACCACTCCCAGTGGCAGAATGGAGCCGGCACGCACGAATACCGGGATTTGATCGATCGGAGCGTCGACGGTGATCGTCTGCCCTCCGGGCACGCGGGCATTGGTCCAGTAGTTGTACCAGTCGGCACCCGCGGGCAGGTACACCTGCTTGTGCGTTTGACCCTGCCTCGTGACCGGCGCCACGAGGAAATCCGGCCCGAACATGTACTCGTTCCCGATGTTCGCAACCTTCGGATCATGAGGGAAGTCCATCCAAAGGGCCCGCATGAACGGCGCGCCGGTCTCGTAGGTGTGGTGCGCGAGGGAGTAGATGTAGGGAATCAGCCGATATCGCAGGCGATCGTAGCGGGCCAGGATCGCCTCGGCCTGCTTGCCATAGGCCCAGATCTCGGTGTGCTTGCGCTGGCCGTGGATGCGCAGGGTCGGCAGGAAGGTGCCGTACTCGAACCAGCGGGTGAAGAGCTCGGGATAATCGGAGTCATCACCCACGACGTCGCGGGCGCCGGAAGGGTCGATCAGCGGCGGATGAGTGGCGGAGGAAGTCGCCGGCAACGGCTGCCAGCCGCCGATGTCGTTGCCCCAGTAGGCGATGCCCGATGCAGTCATGTCCAGGCCCGTCGGGATCTGATGCCGGAGCGCTTCCCAGGAGGGATCGATGTCGGACGACCAGAAGATGGCGCCCGTGCGCTGTGAGCCGAGGTAGGCCGCCCGCGCAAGGATCAGGACGCGCTCGTTGGGCCGGTAGCGGCGCAGGCGCTGCGACATGCCACCGACGTACAACAGCGGAAACACGTTGTGATAGCGATTGCCCGAGCCGATCTTGAAGAAGAACCCGTCGGGGACGAGATCCGGCTCCGTCTCATCCAGCCACAGGTAGTCGAAGCCGTGCGCGAGGATGTTGTCGCGCACGTGGTCGAAGAACCAGTCGAGCGCCTGCGGATTGGTGGCGTCGATCAGCGCACCGGCGCGATCGGAGCGGAACGGCAGCCCGTCCTGGGTCTTGCCGTCCTTGTCCTCGAGGAAATACCCCTTGGCGTTTAGCTCGTTGAAGTAGCGGGAGTCGCGCTCGAAACGCGGCCACACCGAGATCAGCGTCCTGATCCCGAGGGCGTGCAGATCGCGGTTCATCGCATCGGGATCCGGGAACTGCGCCGGATCGATGTCGAGCTGGCCCATGCGTGTCCAGTAGAACCAGTCGATGACCATGATGTCGAGCGGATAGCCCTTGCTGCGATAGGTGTGCGCGGCATCGAGGACTTCCTGCTGGCTCGCATAGCGCGCCTTGGACTGGATCAGGCCGAAGGCCGCCTTGGGTGGAATGGGGGTGCGGCCGGAGAGCTTCGCATACCCGCTGTAGAGCCCGTTCGCCTTGTCAGCTACGATGACGAAAAACGATACGCGCTCGCCGACTTCGGATTGCCAGAGAGTGCGTCCGTTGACGCCCGGGTACACGTGAGTATCCGAGGGGTTGTCCCAGACGATCCCGTAGCCACGGCTCGAGACCATGAATGGCACGCAGACGCTCTCACCGTGCGGATCGTCGTACCAGTGCTTGCAGTCGATCGTGCGGCCGCGCAGGTCGAGGATCCCGTCCTGATTCTGGCCGAGGCCGTAGAAATGCTCGTCGGCAGGCGCCGTGAAGCTGGCGCCGACCTGGAAAGTGCGCTCGCCGTTGACGGTATGAGGAGCCATCTGCCAGCCGGTCATGTCGAGTACGGTCTGGCCGCGGGCATTGCGGATTTCGAGCGTCACGGGCGGCAAGGACGACGCGAAGTAGCGCTCGGCCGCCGAAGGGGGCCCGGAAGATGGCCGCTGCGCATCGACATGCAGCTCGAGCGCGCTCGAGCGGAAGTCATCGCCGTTGGCGCCTGCGGTGTGCCCGAAACCGTGCGAATCGGGACTGCCGACGAAGCCATAGCCCGGAGGCGCCGCTGCCCTCGCGTAATCGGTAGCAATCGTGATGCGCACGATATTCGGCGCGTAGGATTGCACGGCGACATATGCGCCGTTGCGATTCAGCACGACCGGGGAGGCCAGGCAAGGCCCGCTGATCAGCAGCGCAACCAGGCATACGATGCGGCTCGGAAGCCCTAAGGCTCGATGACCATTCTCGATCAAGTGACCCCTCTCGCGGGTGATGCCTAGCGCACGGCCGAATGCGGCCGCGCGTCAGTATTGGCGCAGGCGGACTCGAAGACCAATGATTTTCTGGCCCGCCACCATGTCGCCCTCCATATGTGCGGCGGAAGGACTGGCTGCGGCGCTCAGTATGGCTCTGAGCCCGACCGCAGGTCGGCCTGTCAGCTTCAACGAGCGAACCGCTCTCTCCCTCGGAGTCGTGGCTGCAGGTTCGGCCCGTTGAGCGTCACGGCCGGCCGTTCACGCCGAGATTAGGCCTGAATCTGAACGACGTCACCGATCCGGCCGACACACTCTACTATTACCACACCATCCGACCGCGAACGATCGGCCTGACGATCGTCTACCGGTAATGGGCGTGCAGTGGATCCTGGCGACAAGGCTGCATCAGCGTCGTGCCGCATGCGGGCCGCTGGGCGGGCACCCGAACCCCCGGAAGGACCCCGAAAACGATCTGCGATGGATGCGCGGCATCGTGCCAGATCCGATTCGTCGCCGGCAGGGAC
>DASVWT010000434.1:0-9594 GCA_036393055.1 Steroidobacteraceae bacterium | reverse complement strand
CCGGACATCAACCATATCAACTCGATCGCCAGCGAAGGCTCGGCGCAGACGAACATCGAGTTCCGGATCGGCACCCCGATCGATCGCGCGGTGAACGACGTGCGCAACGTCGTGTCCCAGGTGCAGGTGGACCTGCCGCAGGACATCCAACCGCCCGTCGTTCAGCAGATCCGGGTGGGCGGCGGCCCCGTCGTCTATTACGACGTCAGTTCTCCCGGGATGTCACCGCAAGCGGTGTCCTGGTTCATCGACAACACGATAACCAAGAATCTCCTGACCGTGCCCGGCGTGGCGCAGGTCAAGCGTGACGGCGGCGTCGATCGGGAGATCCGGGTAGAGCTCGATCCCGCTCGTATGCAGGCGCTCGGCATCACCGCATCACAAGTCAACGACCAGCTGCGCGATCTCAACATCGACATGCCCGGAGGCCAGGCGGACCTCGGCGACGGGGAGCAGCTGATTCGCGTGCTGGGCGGGGCCGATACGGTGCGGCAGCTCGCCAACACGCAGATCGCGCTCCCCGGCGGCCGGTTCGCGCGGCTCGGGGATGTCGCCGACGTGCGTGACGGCGCAGCCGAGATCCGCAGCTACAATTTCTCCGATGGCCGCCCGGCCATCTCCTTCTCCGTGTCGCAGGCTCCGAATGTCTCCGATGTCGCGGTGCTGAAGGGTGTCGAGCAGGCGCTCGGCAAGATCCGCAAGCAGTACCCCGGCATCAACATCGACCAGACCTTCACGACGGTGCAGTTCACGGAATTGAACTATCACTCCGCCATGAGGGCCCTCATCGAGGGCTCCATCCTCGCGGTGTTGATGGTGTGGCTGTTCCTGCGCGACGTGCGCGCCACGCTGATTTCCGCGCTCGCCATCCCGCTCGCGTGCATTCCGACCTTCCTGTTCATGCAGTGGGTGGGGTTCTCGCTCAACCAGATCACCCTGCTCGCGCTGTCGCTCGTCTCCGGGGTTCTGGTGGACGATGCCATCGTCGAGATCGAGAACATCGTGCGCCACAAGCGCATGGGCAAGAGCGCCTTCCAGGCGGCGATCGATGCCGCCGACCAGATCGGTCTCGCGGTGATCGCCACTTCAGCGACCATCATCGCCGTGTTCATGCCGGTGAGCTTCATGGGAGGCATCATCGGCCAGTTCTTCAAGCAGTTCGGCCTCACGGTCGCCGCCGCCGTCTTCTTCTCGTTACTGGTAGCCCGTCTGCTGACTCCGGTGATCGCCGCTTACACGCTGAAGTCCGACGGCGGTCATCACGAGACCGGAGACGGGCCGATCATGACCGCCTATCTCAGGGTACTGCGCTGGTGCGTGCAGCACCGCTGGAAGACGATCATCGCCGGCACACTGTTTTTCGCGATCTCCCTGGTCGGCCTGGCGATGATGCCGAAATCCTTCATTCCCGACTCGGACTCGAGCAACACCGCTTTGCACATCGAGCTGCCGCCCGGCGTGTCGCTCGATGACACCAGGGTGGTCGCGGACAAGGTCTACCACATCATCGCGCGACAGCCGGAAGTGACCAGCGTGGACGAGTCTGTCGGCGACGGTTCCTTGAACGTCGCCGACCTCTACATCACGTTGTTGCCGCGCGACAAGCGCGATGTGAGCCAGCAGGTCTGGCAAAACCGTATCCTGGGGCTGTTGAAGTCGGTCCCCGACGCTCGGATGAACTTCCAGACGCAGAACGGCGACTCCGACGGCCATGCCATCACCATCGATCTGACAGGCGATGACCTGGCCCTGCTTTCCAGTACGGCTCGGCAGGTGATGGAACAGATGCGCTCGCTGCCCGGACTCATCGACGTCGGCTCCGACGATGACCTGCCGCAGCCGGAGATCCTGATCCACCCGAGGTTCGATCTGGCGGCGCGCCTCGGCGTCACCGTGGCAAATATCAGCGACACCATTCGCATCGCGACCCTCGGCGACCTGGTGCAGAACGACGCCAAGTTCACCCTCCCGGACCGGCAGGTGCCCGTTCTGGTGAGCCTGCGGCGCTCGGCACGGCAGGATCTCAACGCTCTCGAGAACCTGCCGGTGCCGACCTCGGCAGGAGGCACCGTGCCGCTGAAGGCAGTGGCGGACTTCAGCTTCGGCCAGGGGCCGACTACCATCAACAGCCGCGATCAGAGCCTTCGCGTCGCCATCGATGCCGACTTGAACGGTATCCAGCTCGGCACGGCGATGAAGGAGATCCACGCGCTGCCGTCGCTGCAGCACCTGCCTTCGGGCGTGCGGCTGGTCGAGACGGGCAACGCGCAGCTGATGAGTGAGCTCTTTACCGACTTCGGCATCGCCATGTTGACAGGGATCCTGATGGTGTTCGCCGTGCTGGTGCTCCTCTTCGTGCGCGTGCTGCAGCCGATTACGATCCTCTCCTCACTCCCTCTGTCGCTCGGCGGCGCCGTGCTCGCGCTGGTGCTGACCCGAAATCCGCTGTCTCTCGGCGTGATGATCGGCTTCCTGATGCTGATGGGCATCGTCGCAAAGAACGCCATCCTGCTCGTCGACTTCGCAATCGAGGAGATGCGCGCCGGCAAGGACCGGACGACCGCTCTGCTGGAGTCGGGCCACAAACGCGCCCGACCCATCGTCATGACGACGGTCGCCATGATCGCGGGCATGCTCCCGGTAGCGCTCGCGATCGGGGATTCGTTCCGCTCGCCCATGGCGATCGCGGTGATCGGCGGCCTCGTCACCTCCACCGCGCTCACCCTGATCGTCATTCCGGCAGGCTTCACCCTGATCGACGATATCGAGCGCTGGGTCGGACCGAAGTTGAGCCGGGCGCTGATCGCGGAGCCGCCCGCGCCGCATTCGGCGCCGCCGCAGGCGGCCGGCTGAGCCATCGGCCGCGGCAGCGTTCCATCGAGCTGCTCAGGCACGTTTATCGCTTGGAGTGAGGGGCAGGTCGGCGCCGGGCGCTGGGCTTGCAGGACGCGTGATCCGGCCCGGGGCTCGTCTCCATCCGGTCGCGCTCACGAACAGGCAGCGCATGGCCAGCCGGAAACTCGCTCCCTACCGCGCGAAGCGTGACTTCAATCTCACCGCCGAGCCTTCGGGCAGCGGCGCCGTGGCTCCGTCCACACACCTGCGGTTCGTAGTCCAGAAGCACGCCGCACGGCGGCTGCACTATGACCTGCGGCTGGAGCTCGACGGCGTGTTCAAGTCATGGGCGGTGACCCGCGGTCCGTCGCTCGATCCGGCCGACAAGCGCCTCGCCGTGGAGGTCGAGGACCATCCGCTGGAGTATGGCGATTTCGAGGGGACCATCCCGCAGGGGCAATACGGCGGCGGGACCGTGCAGATCTGGGATCGCGGTTACTGGGAGCCGCAGGTGAAAGGTCCGCCTGAGCAGGCGCTCGCACGGGGGGAGCTGAAGCTGGCAATGGCCGGCGCGAAGCTGCGCGGCAGCTGGGTGCTGGTGCGACTGCGCGACTCGCGCGCGGGCAAACGGCCGAGCTGGCTCCTCATCAAGCATCGCGACGAGTTCGCGCGCGCGGGCCAGGGCGCAGTGCTGGAAGAGGACCGCTCAGTGGCTTCCGGGCGGACGCTGGAGGAGATCGCCGCGGGCGTAGGCCGCGGCCCGAAGCCGTTCATGATGCCGGGCCACGGGGCGGGCCGCGCCGATGCGGTGTGGCAATCCAACGCAGCGCCCGACGCGGCTTCCAGCGGCATCGCATCCCGCGTCAATGCGCGAGTCGCGGCGAGAGCCGGCGCGTCGTCAACTTCCAGCCGTGCGGCAGGTAGGCGCGAGCGCGGAGCAAAGACGTGCGCCACCGAAGCCCGTCGCGAGCGGATGCCGCGTTTCATCGAGCCGGCGCTGTGCCGGCTGTTGCCGCGGCCTCCCGAGGCCGGCGGCTGGGTGCACGAGATCAAGCTCGACGGGTATCGGCTGCAGCTTCGGGTGGAAGGCGGCCGTGCGGTATTGCTCACCCGCAAGGGGCTCGACTGGACGCAGCGCTTCGCCTCCATCGCCCGCGCGGCCGCGGCGCTGCCGGACTGCATCATCGACGGTGAGGCCGTGGCGCTCAATGACGCAGGTGTCTCCGATTTCTCGGCATTGCAGGCGGCGCTCTCGGAGGGTCGGGAGTCGGCGCTGGTGCTTTTTGGGTTCGACCTCATGTTCCTCGAGGGCAGGGATCTCAGGCCGCTGCCGCTCGAGCGGCGCAAGGAGGAGCTGGAGAGAGTATTGGCAGCGTTGCCGGCGGCGAGCCGGGGGCGGCTGCGTTATCTCGAGCACTTCACCACTGCCGGGGCCGCCGTCCTCGAGTCTGCGTGCAGACTGTCGCTCGAAGGAGTGGTCTCGAAGCGCGTGGGCGCTCCATACGAGTCGGGCCGCACGGGAAGCTGGACGAAAGCGAAGTGCCGCGCCGGCCACGAGGTGGTGATAGGAGGGTGGACCTCCGAAGGGTCCAACCTCGGCTCGCTCATCGCGGGCGTGTACCGGGGCGGACGCCTGGTTCCCGTCGGGCGCATCGGTACTGGCTTCAGCGGTGCGAAGCTGCGGCAGCTCATGCCCAGGCTGAAGCAGTTGGCGAGCAGGGAGAGCCCGTTCGCGGAGCGCATCGCCGTGCCCTCGCGCCGCCAGATCCACTGGCTGAAGCCGCAGCTCGTCGCCGAGATCGAATTCGCCGGCTGGACCGAGGGCGGCAACATCAGACAGGCGGCTTTCAAAGGCCTGCGGGAGGACAAGCCGGCGCGGGAGGTGCAGGCGCAGACCGCTGCTCCAGTCGGGACGATGCAATCGAGCTCCCGCGGCAGACATGCAGCTCGGCGCCGAGGATACCCATCGAGCCACGGCACGGGCCGCCTTGCGCGGCAGATGTCAGGAACGTCCGGCCCGATACTCGGTGTAACCATCTCCAGCCCCGACAAGGTCCTGTGGCCGGATGCCGGCGATGGCCGTCCCGTCACCAAACGCGAATTCGCGCAGTATCTCGCCGCCGTGGGCGAGTGGCTGCTGCCGCACCTCGAGGGGCGGCCCTGCTCCCTGGTCCGTTGCCCGGACGGCATCGGCGGCGAGCGGTTCTTCCAGCGCCATGCCATGCCGGGCCAGTCGAGCCTGATCAGCCTGGCGCGTGTCTCGGGTGAAAGCAAACCTTACGTGCAGGTCGATCGCATCGAAGCGCTGGCCGCCCTGGCGCAGGTCGCCGCCCTGGAGCTGCATCCGTGGAATTGCGTTCCCCACCAGCCGGAGGTGCCCGGCCGCTTGGTGTTCGATCTGGATCCCGCGCCGGACGTCGGCTTCGGACGGGTGATCGAGGCGGCGCGCGAGCTGCGCGAGCGGCTCGCAGGCCTGGGCCTCGAAACCTTCCTCAAGACGACCGGCGGCAAGGGGCTGCACGTGGTCGCGCCTTTCACTCAACCCCGCAACACGGAGCTCGGCTGGCCGTTGGTCAAATCCTTCGCCCGCGAGCTGTGCGCACGAATGGCGGCGGAGAGTCCGCAGCGATACGTCATCAACATGGCGAAGCGTGTCCGAACCGGCCGCATCTTCCTCGACTACCTGCGCAACGACCGCACCGCCACGGCGGTGGCGCCTCTCTCCCCGCGCGCACGCGCGGGGGCGCCGGTATCGATGCCGCTCACCTGGGCGCAGGCGCGCACGGGACTCGATCCGCGGAAATTCACGATCCGCACGGCGCGCGCGCTGTTGGATCGCAGCGGCGCGTGGGAGAGCTATGCCGAATCCTCACGGCCCCTGCTGCCCGCCATCGAGAAGCTCGTGGGCCGGACCGCGGCTGGCGAGGCGCGCAAAGCCCGCACGGGACCTGCTGCGGCGGCCGAGCATAGGGCGGGTGCGGCATGAGCGCCCGGCAGACGCTCACAGAAGGGCTCATCGAATGAATGCGACCAACCCGACCCAGAGTCTTGCGAGCACATCGAGCTGGCTGAATGCCGGGGAGCCGGACGCGGTCGCGCAATTGCAGCAGAAGGCGCGCGCGCTCGAGTGGGAAGTGCAGCGGCGCATCATGGTCGAGCGCGCGCTGGCCGAGCGGGATCGCGAGCTCAATGATTTCTTCGAGAATGCGCTCGAGGGCCTGCTCAAGGTCGGGCCTGACGGCACGGTGTTCTGGGGGAACGCCGCCGGACTGGAACTGCTGGCGTGCGGCGAGACCCAGTGCATCGGACGTCCGATCGAGGATTTCCACCTCGATCCGCGGGACGCGAGGGAGTCGCTCAGGCGGCTGCTGGCGGGCGAGACACTGCGCGATCATGCAACCGTGCTGCGGCGCAGCGACGGCTCCGTCCGTCACGTATGCATCGCTGCCAACGCGCACTGGGATGCCGGCAAGCTGATCCACAGCCGGTGGTTCATCCGTGACGTCACGGACGAGCGCCTGGCGCAGAGTGCCCGCGCGCATCTGGCAGCCATCGTCGAATCCTCCGACGATGCAATCGTGAGCAAGACGCTCGAAGGCGTCGTCCGCTCCTGGAACAGCGCCGCGGAGCGGCTGTTCGGCTACAGCGCCGAAGAGGCCGTCGGACAGCCGATCGCGCTGATCATTCCGCCGGAGCGCGTGGCGGAGGAGGAGGAAATCCTCACGAGGTTGCGGCGCGGGGAGCGCATCCATCACTTCGAGACGGTGCGGGTCGCCAAGAGCGGCCGCCGGATCGATGTTGCGCTCACCATCTCCCCCATCCGCGATGCCGACGGTGTCGTGATCGGCGCATCGAAGATAGCCCGCGACATCACCGAGAGAAAGGCCTGCGAGCAGGCACAGCAGCGTACCATCGGCGAGCTCAAGTGCGCCGAGGAGGCGCTGCGCGAGGCGGACCGGCGCAAGGATGAGTTCCTCGCCGTGTTGGCGCATGAGCTGCGCAATCCGCTGGCGCCGATCCGTTACGCCGTCGCCATGGCCAGGAGAGAAGGCAGAAGCGAGGCCGAGCGGCGGCAGGCGCAGGGCATCATCGAGCGCCAGGTCGAGCACATGGGGCGGCTGTTGGATGATCTTCTCGACGTCTCGCGCATCACCCGTGGGACGCTGATGCTGCGGCGCTCGCCGGTCGAGCTCGACTCGATCGTGGCCGCCGCGCAGGAGTCGGCGCGGCCGCTCCTGGAAGCCCGCAGGCACACCCTGGCGGTGAGGCTTCCGGAGGAGCCCATCCGGCTGGTGGTCGATCCCGTGCGGATCGCGCAGGTGCTCGCCAATCTCCTGATCAACGCCGCCAAGTACACCGACAGCAGCGGCCGTATCGAGCTCGAAGCCGGTCGGGAGGATGCCGATCTGGTGCTCACGGTCCGCGACAACGGCATCGGCATCTCCGCGGAGATGATGCCCAGGGTGTTCACCCTCTTCGCGCAGGCAACCCCGGCGCTCGAGCGCTCCGAGGGGGGTCTCGGCATCGGCCTCGCGCTGGTGCGCGGGCTGGTGGAGCTGCACGGCGGCACCGTCAGCGCGCACAGCGGAGGCGCGGGCCAGGGCAGCGTATTCGTGGTGAGGCTGCCGCTCGGCGGCCCCGCGGAGGCCGAAGGCGGCGCGGAACGGCCGTTAGCGGCGTGCGCGCAAACGAGGGCGCTTCGCCTGCTGGTGGCCGACGATAATCGCGACAGCGCGGCGACTTGCGCTGCTCTCCTGCGGGCATCCGGCCACGAGGTCACGGTCGCGCATGGTGGACGCGAGGCCTTCGGCCTCGCCTGCCGGCTGCAGCCCGACGCGCTTCTGCTGGATATCGGCATGCCGGAGCTCAACGGCTACCAGCTGGCGGAGCGGATCCGCGGCACCGCCTGGGGACGCCGCGCCGTGCTGATCGCCATCAGTGGGTGGGGGCAGGAGGAGGACAAGCGGCGGGCACTGGCGGCCGGATTCGACCGGCACCTCACCAAGCCCATCGATCCCGACCGTCTCGAGGCGCTGCTGCAGCTCGCCACTGCAGGGCCGTAAATACTGGCCATCCCGCCGGCCGTTGGCGCAAAATCAGCAGCCCTGGCCAAAGGGCCGGGCCCCTGCGAGCGGCACCCGCGACCGGATGCCGCAAAGGGGGGCCGGCCGCAAACGAAAAATCAGCTGAGGAACGACATGGCTACCAAGCTCGAGAAGACCCTGAAGCGCGAGATCGACGTGGACGGCAAAGCCTACATGCTGGCCATCTCCCCCGAGGGCCTGAAGGTCACCGAGAAGGGCAGGCGCAAGGGGCAGGAGCTCAGCTGGAAGGGCTTGCTCAATGGCCAGGCCGCGGGGCCGGCGGCCGCCGCAGTGGGCACGGAGAGCGAATCGGCGGCCGAAGAGTAGCGCTTCAGCGGATACATCCGCTCAACGGGGCTCGGGCCTTGATGGTCTTCATGCAGACCGTGGTCTCGAGCTTCTGCACGCCGGGCATGCGGCGGATCTCCATCCGCAGCAGCTGATCGAGCTGGGCGATCCCGGCAACCAGCACGTGCATCAGGTAATCGGCCTGACCCGCTGTAGTGAAGCACTGCAGCACCGCGGGGTGGCTCGCCGCGGCGGCTTCGAACTCCGCGTGCCGGGCGGCGTTGATGGTCACATGCACGAATGCGTGCACCCGCAGGCCGAGGCTCTCGGCGTCGAGCTCCGTGCGATAGCCGCGGATCAAGCCCTGCCGCTCGAGCTCCCGCACCCGTTGCCAGCACGGGGTTTTCGAGAGCCCCACCTGGGCCCCGAGCTCCGCGAAGGACATCCGGGCGTCCTCCTCGAGCAGGCGCAAGATGTCGTGATCGATCTTGTCCAGCGGTGGCTGCATTCGCGCTCGTTCTGCAATGGAGCTATTGGCCAGGCCAATGTTCTACCTGTTGTGGTCGCAATAGTCCACTGTCAGGGCCCTGGCCGGCAGGCGGCCGGGCCAAGTGGCAGGTGGCAACTCCCGGAGAGGGACGACTACAATCACCTCATGGCTGCGGATGGTCGGGAATGAATAAAGATGGCGCCGGCGAGGAGAGTCTGCGTGAGCTGCTTGCACGCGTGCGCGAGCGGCTGAGCCGGGCGAAATCGGTGGACCCGGATTCGCGGAGGGTGCTTTCCAGCGTGGTACACGACATCGACCACGCTCTCGGCAGAGAGGGCGCGCCGGGCGCTGCCGGTGCGGCGGGCTCGCACGCGCCCAGGCTGGAGTCCCTGGCCGTGCGCTTCGAGGCGGATCACCCCAGCCTGGCCGAGGTGATCCGCGAAGTCATCGACACCTTGGTGCGCGGCGGGATATAAGTTGATTGGCGCAAATCGCTCCCAGCGATTTGCGCGGCCAGCCGAGTTACAGGATCCGCCTCGCGGACCAGGGACGGCCCTGGTCCGCTTGTTCAGTTGCTTTCGCACGGACTCCGTCGAGAGCTCAATCCTCCATGAGAAAACTGCGTAGTTGCTCGCTGCGGCTCGGATGCCGAAGCTTGCGCAGCGCCTTCGCCTCGATCTGACGGATCCGCTCGCGGGTGACGTCGAACTGCTTGCCGACCTCCTCCAGGGTGTGGTCGGTATTCATGTCGATGCCGAATCGCATCCGCAACACCTTGGCCTCACGCGGGGTGAGCTGCGCCAGCACGGCGTGAGTGGTCTCGCGCAGCGATTCCATCGTCGCCTGATCGATGGGCGAGGCCACCGACTGATCCTCGATGAAGTCCCCGAGGTGCGA
>DASVWT010000433.1:0-6069 GCA_036393055.1 Steroidobacteraceae bacterium | reverse complement strand
AAAGCTCGGGTGCTGGCTGTACCGCGGGAGCGGAATCGTGTCGAGCAGACGTTCCATCATGACGCTGTTTTCTGCGCCCCGCGATCCGTGGAGCCACCGGACACGCATCGTGCTCGCCGAGAAGAGCATCGCCATCGACGTGGTGGACGTGGAGCCCGGCAAGTACCCCGAAGATCTGCTGGACCTCAATCCGTACCATACGGTGCCAACACTGGTGGACCGCGATCTCGTGCTCTACGACTCGCGGGTGATCATGGAGTACCTGGATGAGCGCTTCCCGCACCCGCCGCTGATGCCGGTCGATCCCGTCACCAGGGCGCAGTTCCGGCTGGCGCTGTACCGTATCGAGCGCGACTGGTACACGCTGCTGCAGCAGATCGAGGTGGAGGAGGACAAGAAGATCCTCCCGAAGCTGCGCAAGGTCCTCGCGGATACCATCGTGCAGGGTGTGGACCTCTTCAAGGTGAAGCCTTTCTTCCTGTCCGACGAGTTCTCGCTGGTCGATGCGACCATTGCGCCGATCCTCTGGCGGCTGCCGTATTACGAGGTCGAGCTGCCGCCGAAGGCGCAGCCCATCCTGAAATACGCCGGCCAGATCTTCTCCCGCGCCGCCTTCCGCGAATCGCTCTCGGGGCGGGAGCGCGAGATGCGCCTCTGAGGCGGTGAGCGATGCAGAAAGCTCCACCGAAGCGTCCCTACCTGTTGCGGGCCATGCATCAATGGATCACGGACAGCGGCCACACGCCGCACGTGATCGTCGACGCCGAGCGCTCCGGCAGCGAAGTGCCGCGCGCGTATGTGCAAGAGGGGAAGATCGTCCTCAACCTCAGCTACACGGCGACCCAGCGGCTGAAAATCGACAACGATGTCGTGGAGTTCGACGCCCGGTTCGCCGGCGTCGTGCACCACGTCCGCTTCCCGGTCAATGCCGTGATGGGTATTTACGCGCGGGAGACAGGGGAGGGGATGATGTTTGCGGAGCAGGACGCGGGGCCGGAAACACCACCTCCGTCAGGGCCTGCACCGGCTGAAGAAGGGAGCGGACCGCCCAAGCGGCCGCAGTTGCGCGTGGTCAAATGAGGAGGGGAGCCGGCCTGTAAGCCGGGTTCTGTCGAGAGCAATCATTCCTCTGCGATTCACGTCGCCGTGAACCTCTAGCGGCCTACCCGGAAGCGCGCGCGGATCGGCGCTGCGCGCTCTGTCGCCAGAGCCCGCTGCTTCCCTATTTGGCCTTGCTCCAGGTGGGGTTTGCCATGCCAGCCCTGTTACCAGAGCCGCGGTGCGCTCTTACCGCACCGTTTCACCCTTGCCGGCCCTCGCGGCTTTCACCGTGAGCGCTTAGGCGGTTTGCTTTCTGTTGCACTTTCCGTGGGCTCGCGCCCCCCAGGCGTTACCTGGCACCTGATCCGCCGGAGCCCGGACTTTCCTCCCCCCCGATCGATGTCGAGGCAGCGATTGCCCGGCCGGCTCCCCAGGGTATTTTACATTGGGGCGAAGTCGGCTGCGCTGCTTTGCGCGAGCGCGCCTCGTGACAGGGATTCACCTTGCTCAATCGCTTTCGAACGGCAGCTTCGTTTGGTGCCGGGTAGCAAGCGCATACGCTTCGCTGCGAGTGGCGCCCGTCAGTTGCGCGGCGATCGCAGCCACTCTGCCCGGAGGCAGCTCTTTCGAGAGCAGATCGACGGCCCGCCGCAGCAGAGCCGCATCGACGCCCGAAGGCGCGGCCGTGGCGCCCGCCACCACGATGGTGATCTCTCCGCGCTGGAAGTTGTCCTCGCATCCAGCCTCGTGCGCCAGCTCCGAGAGTGTGCCGCGATAGATCGTCTCGTGCGCTTTGGTCAGCTCGCGTGCGACGACCGCGCGCCGGTCGCCGCCGAGCTCGGCGGCGAGGTCCGTCAGGGTCGCGGCGATGCGGTGGGGGGCCTCGAAAAAAACCAGCGTGCGGGGCTCGGCTGCGAGAAGCGAGATATGCGCGCGACGTTCCCGCTCCCGCGCGGGCAGGAAGCCTTCGAAGCAGAAGCGGCTGACGGGCAGGCCTGCTACGGCCAGAGCCGTCGTGATGGCCGAGGGGCCCGGGATGGCCTCCACGGCAATGCCGGCTTCCGCGGCGGCCTGCACGAGCTCATAGCCCGGATCGGACAGCAGCGGCGTGCCCGCATCGCTGACGAGTGCGATCGTCTCGCCCGCGGCGAGCCGTGCCAGGATTTCGGGCACGCGCCGGGTCTCGTTGTGAGCGTGCAGCGACAGCAGCGGCCGCGCGATGCCCAGCGCCTGCAGCAGAGCCCCAGTGTGGCGCGTGTCTTCTGCCGCGATCGCGGCGGCGCCCTCGAGCGCCTGCCGGGCGCGTGCGCTGATGTCGCCCATGTTGCCGATCGGCGTCGCCACGACTTGCAACCGGCCTTGTGCCTTGCCCACTATAATCCTCACCTCTGCCGCTCATTCGCGGCCGTAAGCTTGGCTTCGCACAGAGGCTTCTCAACCATGCACGCGCGATGGACCGTCAGCCTGGCTGCGCTCGCCGCAGTCACTATAATCCTTGCGGGCTGTGTCAGCGGCCCGCGTGGGCCCGCGCCCTCCGCGCAGCAGGCCGCGACGCTTGCCCGCCAGGGGAACGCCGCGGCAGCGGCGCAGATGTACGAGGCACTCGCCAATCAGGGCGGCGCGCAGCACAACGGCTTTGCGCTTCAGGCGGCGGAGGCCTATGTCACCGCGCGGCAGCCGGAGAATGCCTCTCGGGCACTCGCTCTTCTCTCGGCGCCGCTCTCGACCGGCGAAGCGCTCGACCGCACACTGATCGAGGTCAGGGTCGCATTGCTGCGCGGCCAGGTCGCGCAGGCGTGGCAGCTGATAGGGGCGGTCGCGATGCCGCAGCAGGCGGAGCCCGCGAGCCGCTACCTGCGCTTGCGGGAGCAAGTTGCCTTCGCCGCCGGACACCCGGCTGCCGGCGTCGAGGCCGAGGTGGAGCTCGAGCATTGGCTGCTCAATGAATCCGCGGTGCAACAGAGCCGGGTGGCGCTCCTCCATCAGTTGCGCGATGCATCCGAGCGCGGCGTCAAGATCCAGCCACAAGCCGCGAAAAGCCCCGTGGTCAGGGGATGGCTGGAGCTGGCGCCGCTCGCGGCCGAAGCTGCACAGAACCCGACCACGGCCACGGCGGACCTGACTGCCTGGGTGTCGGATCATCCGGGCCATCCCGCGGCCGCGGTGGTTCGCAGCGAGCTGCTCGGCGAGCAGGCGCAGCCGCTCGCGGCGCAGACACATATCGCTTTGCTGCTGCCCATCACCGGCTCCGCGGGTCCGCTGGCGGCCAGCGTGCGCGACGGCTTTCTGACCGCGTACTATCAGACTCCGATACAGCAGCGCCCGGTCGTGCGCGTCTACGATACAGGCGGCGAGCAGTCCGTCGCCGATGAGATTGCCACAGCGACCCGGGCGGGCGCCGACATCATCGTGGGCCCGTTGATGCGCCAGGGCGTGGCGGCCGCGGCTGCGGAGCGGGTGCAGCGTCCGCCGCTGTTGGCACTCAACTTCCTGCCGGCCGGCCAGCAGGCGCCGCCGCTCTTCTTCCAGTTCGCACTGTCGCCGGTCGAGGAGGCGAGGCTGGTGGCCCGCCGGGTGCTGAGCGACGGCCAGCACCTCGGCGTCGCGATCGTGCCCTCTGGGGATTGGGGCTCGCGCGTGCTCAGCGCCTTCACCCAGCAATTGCAGAGCGGCGGCGGCACCGTGCTCGCCAGTACCATCATCGATACTGCGGAAGCGGACTACTCCGATGAGCTCAAGCAGGTGCTGGGCATCGATCAGAGCCGTGCCCGCCTGGACAGGCTGGAATCGCTGCTGGGCACGCACCTGGAGTTCGTGCCGCGCCGGCGCGAGGATATCCAGTTCATTTTCTCGCCCGCGCCGGCGAGCACCGAGCGCCTGCTGCAGCCGCAGCTCAGGTTCTATTACGCCGGCGGCATCCCGACCTATGCGACTTCCGATGCCTTCGAGCCCGATCCGCGCGGCAATCAGGATCTCGACGGGCTGATGTTCCCGGATATGCCCTGGATGCTCGGCAGCCCGCTGTCGGATGCCGTCCGCTCGGCTGCCAGCCAGGCCTGGCCCGCCGGCGGTCCGGCGCGCGGGCGCCTCTTTGCCTTTGGATTCGACGCCTATCGCCTGGCCGAGGCGCTGCGTGAAAACAAGGCTCCGTCGTCGCTCGATCTGAGCGGGCTCACGGGCGAGTTGACGCTCGACCCCGACGGCCGCATCCATCGCCAGCTCATTTGGGCGCAGTTTCACGGCGGGGAAGTCACCGAGCTGCCCAGCGCCCCGGGATCGTGACTCGCGCTCCGGGGCGAGCCCAGACGGACGCTGTGTGCAGCGCATGGAGAGGAAGCTCACGTGGCGGCAGAGGGTAGGTTTGCGGGCGGAGAATGCGGCCGCGGAGTATCTGCAGGCGCAGGGCGCGCGCATCCTGCTGAGAAATTATCGCTGCCGCATGGGCGAGCTCGACATCGTCGCCCAGCTCGGGGCGAGCGATCTCGCCATCATCGAGGTCCGCACGCGCTCCTCGAGTGCCTACGGCGGAGCTGCGGCGAGCGTTGACGCCGGTAAGCGACAGCGGCTGGTGCGGGCGGCGAATCGACTACTGCAGCAAAGGAGGGACCTCGCGCAGCTGCGGGCCCGATTCGATGTCATGGTCGTGACCGATCCCTTCGCAGACGCACCGCAGATCGAATGGATCAAACACGCGTTCTCGGCCTGAAAGCGCTGCCGCCGAGGCCAAGATGATCTACTGGATAAGGTAATTCCAGCAAGCTGCTGATTGCTAAGACGAATGGCTTCGGAGCACTGTTTGAAGCACGTTCCGGTTCTACATAACTCCCTGTGAATGCGACAAATTTCTCACTATTTCAATTGACATAGCGCGACCGCGATTCCTATAGTGGCAGGAAGTGGGAGAAAGTGGGAGGAGATGGGTAGATCCCTCGCACCGGTTCATGTTTCGCGGCGCCACAAAAGTAACCCTGGATGAGAAAGGCCGGATGGTCATGCCCACCCGTTATCGGGAGCAGATCGTCGAGCGCGCCCAGGGAAAACTCGTGGTGACCGTGGATCGGGACCGCTGCCTTCTCATTTACCCGCTGCCCGAGTGGGAGCTGATCGAGAGCAAGCTGATGAGCCTGCCCACCCTGCATTCGCAGGCGCGCCGGCTGCAACGCCTCATGGTCGGACATGCGAGCGACCTCGAGCTCGATGGGCATGGCCGCATTCTACTGCCGCCGGAGCTGCGCGAGTTCGCGGGCCTCGAGCGCCAGGGCATGCTGATCGGCCAGGGCAACCGCTTCGAGTTGTGGAACGAGGCGCGCTGGGGCGAGCGGCTCGATGACTGGTTGAAGAGCGAAGAAGCCTCGACGGATCTGCCGTCGGAGCTCGATTCGCTGTCGTTGTAAGAGTGAGGGGCATGGTCGAGCACATCCCGGTGCTCGCAGAAGAGGCGCTCGGAGCGTTGGCTCTCGAGCCGGACGGTTACTATGTCGATGCGACGTTCGGGCGCGGTGGTCATACGGCACTCCTACTCCAGGCCCTGGGTCGAGAGGGCCGCGTGCTCGCGATCGACCGGGACCCGCAGGCCGTCGCGGCCGGCGGCCGGCGTTTCGCCGGCGAAGTGCGGCTTGCGCTCGTGCACGCGCCGTTTGCCGACATCGGCGCGCTCGTGCCGGCTCACTCGGGCGGCCGCGCTTGCCGGGGTGTTCTGCTCGACCTCGGTGTTTCCTCGCCGCAGCTCGACGATCCGGCGCGCGGCTTCAGCTTCCGGGCCGACGGTCCGCTCGATATGCGCATGGACCCGACACGCGGCGAGCCGGTCTGCGCATGGCTCGCTCGTGCGAGCGTCGACGAGATTCGCGAGGTGATCGCCACCCTCGGAGAAGAACGCTTCGCGCGCCGCGTAGCGCAGGCGATCGTGTCGGCGAGGCGTGAACGGCCGATCGAGCGCACGCGTGAGCTCGCGGAGCTGGTCGCTCGCGCCGTGAGAACGCGGGAGCCCGGGAAGCATCCCGCCACGCGCACGTTCCAAGCTCTGCG
>DASVWT010000432.1:0-2411 GCA_036393055.1 Steroidobacteraceae bacterium | reverse complement strand
CGCCGCCGGCGGTTGCATGCTGATCCGGCCGGCCGCGCTCGCGCGCGCCGGAGGGTTGGCCGCGATCCGCGGCTGCATCATCGATGATTGCGCGCTCGCACGCGCCGTCAAGTCGAGCGGCGGGCGCATCTGGCTGGGTCTGGCACGGCAAGCGCGCAGCCTGCGGTTGTATGGCACGTTCGGTGAGATCGGCGCCATGATCTCGCGCACCGCCTTCAACCAGCTGCGACACTCGTACCTCACACTCGCCGGGACATTGCTCGGGCTGATGGTCACTTATCTCGCACCGCCGCTGCTGCTGCTGACCGGGCAGCCGGCACTGATCGGCCTGGGCGCCGCGGCATGGCTGCTGATGAGCGTGTGTTACCTGCCGATGGTGCGCTTCTATCGCGCCCCTGCCGCTTACGCGCTGATCCTGCCGGTGGTTGCGCTGTTCTATGCGGCCGCTACTGTCCGCTCCGCCGTCGAATACGCCGCGGGACGGGGCGGAAGGTGGAAGGGCAGGGCGCAGGATGTGCGCTCGGCAGACGAGGCCGGCACTTAGCTGTGCAGGTCATGGACCTCGCCGCCGACAGCCGCAGAATCGATCTGTGGTGTACCTACATCGCCGAGATCAGTGACGCGTCACTCTTCAGCCGCTACGACGCTCTGCTCAGTACTGAGGAGCGCGCCGCGCAACGACGCTTCGTGTTCGCCCGGGATCGGCGCCGTTACCTCGTGACGCGCGCCCTGGTCCGCACGGTTCTGTCCCGCTATGCCCGGGTGCGGCCCGAGGCATGGGTGTTTTCGGCCGGCCCCCATGGACGCCCAGCCATTTCGGCCCCGCTGTGCGTGCCGGCGCTGGAATTCAACATCTCGCACTCCGGCGATCTCGTGATGCTGGGAGTAACTTCGGGCCGGACGCTTGGCATCGACACCGAGAGCATCGCGGAGCGTGCGGCCGATATCGACGGTCTCGACCGTTACTTCGCACCGGAGGAGAGTGCCGCGCTGCTGGCGCTGCCGGCGCAGGAGAGGCGGCGGCGGTTCTTCGAGCTGTGGACACTCAAGGAGTCCTACATCAAGGCGAGGGGAATGGGACTCTCGATCGCCCTGGATGCTTTTCGGTTCGAGCTCGCTGGCGAGCGGGGGCTGACACTGCACATGCGTCCGGAACTCGGCGACGCGCCGGAGCGGTGGCGGCTGTGGCAGATGGCCCCGCGTTCCGGCTATCTCGCGGCAGTATGCGCCACCCGGGGTGAGGACGACCCGCGCATCATCGTGCGGGAGGTCGTGCCACTGTCACGTGAGAAGCTCATAGCGATCGAGCCATCGCGCAGCACGGGCTGACCGGAGCATCGCCTCAAGGCGTTGCTGCCTTGCGCGTTTTCGCCATCATGGCATCGCGGCGCGCGCGAAACTCGCTCTCGGCATACCAGTCGGGCCACTCATTGCCCTCGGCGAGATTGCGGCCGAGGAGGTAGAGCGTCTGGATGTCCTCGAGCGTGCCGCTGAGGTCCCAGTTGGGATCGAACACGTCCTTTGGCGTGTGGTAGCGGTGTGCGGTGTAGTCGAGGGAGGCGGCGAGCCCCGCGGCGCGGCCGCCCTCGATGAGATCGAGGCCGGGGCCGACGATCAGCGCCGGCACGCCCGCCTTCGCGAAGCTGAAATGGTCGGAGCGGAAGTAGAGCCCGTACTGCGGCGTCGCCTCGGGAGTCAACACCCTGCCCTGCAGCGAGAGCACCTGCTTGAGCTCGTCCTCGAGCTGCGATTGTCCCGCGCCGATGACCGTCATGTCGCGGGCGCGCCCGATGATCGGCCAGGCGTCGATGTTGATGTCGGCCACGGTCTTGTCGAGCGGGAACGCGGGGTGGTCCACGTAGTACTGCGACCCGAGCATCACAGCTTCCTCCAGCGTCGGCATGAGGAAGAGGACGCTGCGCTCCGGAGGCGTCTTCTGGTGGGCGAACGCATCGGCGATCTCCAGCAGCGCCGAGAGCCCGCTGCCGTTGTCGATGGCGCCGTGAAAGATCTCCCGGTGCCCGTGGGGTCCGATCGTCGTGCCCAGATGATCCCAGTGCGCGCTGTAGATGACGACCTGGTCTGGGTGCTTGCTGCCCTTCAAGAGCGCCATCAGATTGTAGGATCGGCCGTGGGCGACGGCGCTCCTCAGGAAGAGGGAGGCAGTGGCCTTCAGCGAGACCGGCTGGAAGCCGCGCTGCGCCGCCTGCGCGGCGAGGCTGTCGAAATCGAGTCCGGCCGAGCGGAAGAGGCGCTGCGCGGCCGCGCGCGTCAGCCATCCGGCGACCGCGAGCCGCGGGCCCGGGGCGACGCTCGCGGGCAGACTCTCGAGCGGGCCGCCATTGCTGTTCCTGACCACCGTCCAGGAATAGCCGGCGGCATCATCGCTGGTGTGGACGATGAAACAGGCG
>DASVWT010000431.1:0-7004 GCA_036393055.1 Steroidobacteraceae bacterium | reverse complement strand
CGATGAGCTGCGGATCGGGGCTTCGCCGGGCGAGCTCGTGCAGCGCATCGCTCTGCGCAAGAAGCGCCCGCTCGTCGCGATCCCGCGTGCGATTGGTGAGAGCATGGGCCCAGTCCTGCAGGCGGCGCGCGTCCGGCTCCGACATGCGCCCGGCGTGCGCGAGGGCCAGCGCCGCGCCCTGCTGCAGGTCCATCTCGATGTCCTGGGCCGCCTGGTGTTTCTTTGCGAGTCCCCGGCGCCAGCTCTCGAGATGATCGACCCATGCCTCGACGGTGAACAGATAACGGCCGACCGCCTGGACGGTGAACCGCGCCTGCCAGCGGTCGTTTCCGAGGAAGCTCATCGGCATTCCGTGCCACTGCGCTTCGCTTTCGTGGCGATACAACACGGACGCGGCGACGGCGTCGTGTCCGTCGGCGAACACATCTGCTTCCACGACAACGGCATCGCCCAATATGCGCCGTGCCGGGAAGCGGCCGCAATCCACCTGCGGAGTCAAGTCCTCGATGACGACGCGCGCCTTGGACATCAGCCGACCTCCGACCCGGAATGTCAGTCGGGCGTCAGGACAACCGCGGATAATGGCGGTAGTCGCAAGGCGAGGGAGTAAGACATCCCGTGCGACGGCAGGGGAGAAGCTTCCACTGCACCGAAGTTGCCAATGCCGCTGCCGCCGTAATCGGTTGCATCGCTGTTCAGGCGCTCGCGCCACCATCCGCCGCGAGGCACGCCGATGCGGTAGTTGTCCCTCGGCACGGGCGTGAAGTTGCAGGCGATCACAGCGACCTCGCCCGGCATCTGCCCCCTGCGCAGGTAGACGATCACGCTCTGCTCGGCGTTGTTGCAGTCGATCCACTGGAACCCGTCCGGCGTGAAGTCGCGCTGATAAAGCGCCGGGGTCGTCCGATAGACCTGATTGAGGTCGCGCACCCAGCGGCGAAGCCCCTCGTGCAGCGGAAACTGCAGCACGTGCCATTCCAGGCTCTCGTCGTGCTGCCACTCGCGCTTCTGCCCGAACTCCCCGCCCATGAAGAGGAGCTTCTTGCCCGGATGCGTCCACATGTAGCCGTAGAGCAGCCTCAGGGAAGCGAACTGCTGCCACTCATCCCCCGGCATCTTGCCGATCAGCGAGCCCTTGCCGTGCACCACCTCATCGTGGGAGAGCGGCAGCACGAAGTTCTCGCTGAAGGCGTACCAGATGCTGAAGGTGAGCTGATTCTGCTGGTACTTGCGGAATACCGGATCGGTCTGCAGGTACTTCAGCGTGTCGTGCATCCAGCCCATGTTCCATTTGAGACCGAAGCCGAGGCCGCCGAGGTACGTCGGCCGCGAGACCATCGGCCAGGCGGTGGATTCCTCCGCGATGGTCTGGGTGTCGTGGTGGTCGCGGTAGACGGCGAGATTCAGCTGCTTGAGGAACTCCACCGCCTGCAGGTTCTCGTTGCCGCCGAAGCGGTTCGGGATCCACTCGCCGGTGCGCCGGCCGTAGTCGAGATAGAGCATGGAGGCGACCGCATCCACGCGCAGGGCGTCGATGTGATAGGTGTCGAGCCAGAAGAGCGCGTTGCTCGCCAGGAAATTGCGCACTTCCGCGCGGCCGTAATTGAAGATGGAGCTGTTCCACTCCGGATGGAAGCCCTGGCGCGGATCGGCATGCTCGTAAAGATGCGTGCCGTCGAAATAGGCGAGGCCGTGCTCATCGCTCGGAAAATGCGACGGCACCCAGTCGAGGATCACGCCGATGCCCCGGCGGTGCAGGTGATCGACGAAGTACATGAAGTCTTGCGGCGTGCCGTAGCGGGCGCTCGGCGCGAAATAGCCGGTGACCTGATAACCCCAGGAGCCGTAGAACGGATGCTCCATGACGGGCAGCAGCTCCACGTGCGTGAAGCCCATCTCCACCGCATAGTCGCCGATGGCGTGCGCCAGCTCGCGATAGGTCGGCCAGCGGTTGTGCTCGCCGGGATCCCGCCGCCAGGAGCCCAGGTGCAGCTCGTAGATCGACCAGGGCGCATCGAGGGCGTTCGCCTGCCCGCGGCCGGCCATCCACTGCCCATCGCCCCACTCGTATGAGAGGTCCCACACCACGGAGGCCGTGCGCGGCGGCGTCTCGCAATAAACCGCGAAGGGATCCGCCTTGTCGACGGTGTAGCCCGCCAGGCGGGAGACTATGTGATACTTGTACAGCGCGCCGGGACGCACTGCGGGGACGAAAGCTTCCCAGATGCCGGAGGAATCGGAACGGACCGTCAGCGGATGGGTTTGGGGATTCCAACCGTTGAAATCGCCCACCACCGACACGCTGGCGGCGTTCGGCGCCCAGACGGAGAAATGGGTGCCCTGCTCGTGATCGGGACTGCGCGGCAGCGGATGCGCCCCGAGCTTCTCGTAGGCACGTACGTGCGTGCCTTCGCGAATGAGATAGATATCTTGATCGGTGAGCAGCACTTGGCCAGTTTAGCAATTACCATTCCCGAATGCCGGCCATTGTCATAGCCCATCGCGGCGCGAGCGGGTACGCGCCGGAGCATACTCTCGCCTCGTATTTCATCGCCATCGACCAGGGCGCCGACTACATCGAGCCCGACCTCGTCATGACGCGAGACGGGGTGCTGGTCGCCCGCCACGAGAACGAGATCGGCGGCACGACCGATGTCGCGAAGCGAAGCGAGTTCGCCGGCCGCCGCAGGACGAAAGTCATCGACGGAGTCGCCGCCACCGGCTGGTTCACGGAGGATTTCCTGCTGGAGGAGCTGAAGACGCTGCGGGCGCGGGAGCGCATCCCGGAGCTGCGGCCGGGCAACACCCGGCTCGACGGCCGGCTGGAGATTCCAACATTGGAGGAGATCCTGGCGCTGGTGCGCGGGACGGAGGAGCGGCGGCGGGTGCGCGCCCGCGAGCTCGGGCTGCCGCCGCCCGAGCCGATCGGGGTGTACCCGGAGACCAAGCACCCCAGTTATTTCGCGGGGCTGGGCCTGGCGATGGAGGAGCGGCTGGTGGGGGCGCTGGAGCGCTACGGTTACCGGGGACGGGACGGACGCGCTTTCCTGCAATCGTTCGAGACGGGCA
Source organism: Steroidobacteraceae bacterium (assembly GCA_036393055.1). Lineage (GTDB taxonomy): Bacteria > Pseudomonadota > Gammaproteobacteria > Steroidobacterales > Steroidobacteraceae > 13-2-20CM-66-19. The sequence goes on along the minus strand of DASVWT010000431.1, from coordinate 3,935 downwards.
ATCTCAGGGCTTTGAGCCGGCTGACGCAGTTGCCTCTGGTGCAGCTCATCGAGGCGATGGGGGCTCCGTATGATCTCGTGCAAAGCGCAGATGCGCGCACCTATGCGGACCTGGCGACCCCGAGGGGGCTGGAGGAGATTGCCTCTTACGCCTCATGCATCGGGCCGGCGAAGTCGCTGGTCATTCCGCGGGATGGGGAGGGGAGGTTGCTGCAGCCGACGTCACTGGTGGCGGATTGTCATGCGGCGGGGTTGCAGGTGCATCCGTGGACGTTTCGGGCGGAGAAGGAGTTTTTGCCGGCGGGGGTGGATCTGGAAGCGGAGTTGCGGGAGTTTCTGGCGGCGGGGATAGATGGGTTTTTTTGTGACCAGCCGGATGTGGGGGTGCGCGCGCGGGATGCGTAAGTCAATCGCACGAGCGATCTTGGACGGCGAATACCGATCATTTGGCGCTGTGCTCCTGTCGTCCTGGGATTCTGTCAGGGAATCCGGTTATAACAATAGATGGGAGCAATCACTCAGCGGGGAATGCCTTTCGAAGCGCGGCCCCGGGGCTGAACAGTCCTAGGCCGGTTGTGAGCGCTTGCGGGAGCTGATTATGGTGAGGGGCGGGGCGGGGGTGGCGGCCAGGAGGGTGCGCGCGCGGCCGGACGCAGCCCTGGCCTCCTCACGGGCGTCAGTGGCCTCGACGGGATGGGCCAGCAGGTAGCCCTGCACGGCGACCGGCCCGCAGTGGGCGAGGAACTCGAGCTGACTGGGGCGCTCCACACCCTCGGCGACCACTTGCAGGCCGAGGCCGTGGCAGAGTGTCACGATCGAGCGCACGATGGCGGCGGAGCGGGGGTTGGAATCGACGCCCTCGATCAACATGCGGTCGAGCTTCACGCGGTTGATCGGCAACTGCTCGAGCGAGGTCAGGGAGGAGTAGCCGATGCCGAAATCGTCGAGCGCGATGGAGACTCCGATCTCGCGCAGGCGCCGCAGCGCCTCTATGGTCGTGGAACCGGTCTGCAGCACGGTCTCGGTGAGCTCGAGCTCCAGGGCGCTCGCGGGCAGCCCCGCGCTCTCCAGGGTGCGGGCGATGTGGCTCACGAAATCGCTCTCGAAGAACTGGGGCGGCGAGACGTTGATGGCCACCCGCGCATCGCTCCAGCCGGCGGCGCGCCAGGCCGCGGCCGTGGAGGCGGCCGAGCGCAGCACCCAGCCGGTCAGCTCGTGGATGAGGCCGCTCTTTTCGGCGACGTGGATGAACTCCGTGGCGGTGGCGATCCGGCCGCCGGGCTTGCGCCAGCGCAACAGCGCCTCGAGCGCGGTGACTTCGCAGCTGTTGAGGGTCACCTCCGGTTGGAACATGAGCAGTAGGTCGCCGGCCTCTACCGCCTGGCGAAGCGCCTGCTCCAGGCGGAAGCGCTGCGCGGCGGCGTCGTAGAGCGCAGTCCGGTAGAGCGCGAAGCGGTTGCGGCCGAGCTCCTTCGCCCTGAACAGGGCCACGTCCGCGGCGCGCAGCAGCCCTTCGGGGTCGTCCGCGTGATCCGGAAAGAGGCTCGCGCCGACGCTGGCCGTCGTCGCGAGCGCACGTCCTTCGATGGTGAGCGGCTGCTGCAGGGTGGCGACCAGCGCGGCGGCGCGGCGCTCGACTTCCTCGGCGGTGGCGAGATCCTCGATCAGGAGGGTGAACTCGTCGCCTCCGAGGCGGGCGACCAGGCTGTTGGGGCCGGCCGCGGCCTGCAGCCGCTGCGCGATTCCCTGCAGCACCCGGTCGCCAAAATTGTGGCCGAGCGTATCGTTCATCGACTTGAAGTTGTCCATGTCGACGAAGAGAAGGGCGACGCGCCGTCCGGTCTGCCGGGCGCGCGCCAGGGCATTCGCAAGCTGTCCGGCGAGTTGACGGCGATTGGGCAATTGCGTGAGAGGATCGTGATGAGCCAGGTGATGCAGCTGTTGGGTGCGCTCGGCGACGTGGCGCTCGAGCTCAGCCTGGTGGGCCCGCAGGTCGGACTCGGCCTGCGCGATCCGGTCGGCCATGGCATTGAAGGACTCGGCCAGCTCGTCGATCTCCGCGGAGCCGCCTCGCGGGGCACGCGCCGTGCGATCGCCGCTCGCCAGGAGGCGAGTCGCCGCGGTAAGCCGGCGCACGGGGAGGCTGATGCCGGCGATGAGAAGTGCCGAGACGATTGCCATGACGATGAAGACCGCCACGCCGGAAGCGGTCACGGTGTGCTCGGCTGCTTCGGCTGATACGGCGGCGTAACGGGCTGCATCCAACAGTCCACGGCTTGCGGGAGCCTCCAACTCGGCCTGCACGTTCGCCGTCAGGATGCCGCTCTGCTGCAGCAGTGCCCGCCTCGCATCCGCATCGCGGGCATCGAGGCGCTCCATGTCGCGCCGAAGGCGAACCGCGCGCTCGAAATCAGATCGCACGACGTCCATCCAGGCTTGCCCCGGCGAGCGCTCGAGATCGGCGGCATGGGTCCGCAGTGCCGCCTCGAAGCTGCGTTCGCGCGCGGCAGTCTGGAGGGAAGGTCCGTAGCTGTAGCGGACGGCATCTATCGCCGTGGCGAGAGCGGAGAGGGACGGCCTGGCGATGACCTGCCCATGGATGGTGAGGCCGGTTCCGCCGGCCGTGGAGACGAGCCGATAGACGCGATCGAGTGCTTGCCAGCGTTGTTGCTGCCATTGGGCCCGCTGTGCGGCGTCCAACGCGAGCTGCCGGCCGTCCTGGATGTGGGCCAGAAGCTGGTCACGTAACCGTCGCGCGGCAGGGTTGAGGTCCGGGCCGACGCCGAAATAGCGGTCCACCGCCTTCTGCAGGGCGTCGCCCGCGGAGGACAGACTGCGGAAGTCGCCGTTGTCCGACTGCAGGTCATCGGTGACTGCACGATCGTAGGCGCTCAGCCTTTCAAGGATGGCGCTCGCGCGGTGGGCCAGCGGCTCGTGTCGGGTACGCATGCTGCGCACGGCTTCCACCGCGGCCCGGGTGGTGCGGGTCGCGAGCACATGCGCCACCATGACCACCGCGGCCACGGCGGCGAGGCCCAGGATCAACCGGGCGCCGATGCCGAATCGCGCCCGCAGGCGGCGCGGCTGCATGTGCTCTGCATCACGCATGCGACATAAGCCGGGGCTGTCGGTTGAAATCGGTCGAGTCCACCCCCGAGCTTAGCCTGGGAGTGTGCGCGCAAGCAGAGGAGGGGTCCGTGTCCGGCATCGCAAATGGGCCGATGTCCGCATGCCGACGCCTAAACGGACGCGGGGATTGCCTTATACTAGCCCCATGATGGAGAGCAGGGCCCATGACCGAGATCGCTGACACATTCGACTCGGCCTTCACCAAGGCCGTCGATCTGGGCAACCGCCTTGCCGACAAGGACAGGGATGCCGACCTCTGGGACATCGCCGATGGATTGCTCGCCGGCGCCCTACAGTACTGGCTGTATTCCCGCCAGCCCTGTGGCGACCCGCGCTGCCAGGACTGCATGCCGATCAGCACGGCCGAGGGGCGCATGGCGGAGCTGCGGCGGCTGATCGACCAGCTGGCCTCGGAAAGCGAGTATTTCCACACGCCTACCGACGCCAATGCAGGTCGCGCATAGCCCCCCATAAAAGAAGCTTAACCGAAAAGGGGCTGAATTGAGCCTAGATTCCTTGACAGCCGCCGGCGAGCCGATCTCAGCGGAAGTGGTCATCGTCGGGGCAGGGCCCTGCGGCTTGTTCCAGGTGTTCGAGCTGGGACTGCTCGGCATCGGCGCACACGTGATCGACTCGCTGGCCGCTCCCGGCGGGCAATGCACCGAGCTCTACCCGGACAAGCCCATCTACGACATTCCGGCGCTGCCCGTCTGCGGTGCGAAGGAGCTGGTCGACCGGCTGATGCAGCAGATCAAGCCGTTCAATCCGCAGTTCCACCTGGGGCAGGAGGTCGTGCAGTTCGCGCGC
>DASVWT010000430.1:0-2023 GCA_036393055.1 Steroidobacteraceae bacterium | reverse complement strand
GGGATTGTTCCGGCACCAGTAGAGGCGGTAGCCATAGAGATATTCCCGCCCGGGCTCGGTCTTGCCCGCCGGGTTCCAGAAGGCGACGATGTTGTCCATGGTCTCGTCGCTGGTCGGGATCTCCACCAGCATGACGCCGCCCTTGCCCCAGGGCGCCTTCGGCTGCACCCAGCAGTCGGGACGCTTGTTGTAGAAGACACCGTCGTCCTGATATTGCGCGAAGCGCCGCTCCCGCTGCATCAAGCCGAAGCCGTGCGGATTCTCATCGACGTAGGTGTTGACGCGCAGCGCCGGCGGATTGACCAGCGGGCGCCAGATCCACTCACCCGCGCCGGTGTTCATCTGCAGCCCGTCGGAATCGTGGATCTGCGGCCGCCAGTCGTCGGCGACGCGATGATCGTTCTCCCCGACCAGGTACATGCTGGTGCAGGGAGCGACGCCGAGCCGCAGGATCTCCTTGCGCGGATAGAGTGCCGAATCGATATCCATCACCAGCGTGTTGGCGACGTCGATGACGAACCGGTACGCGCCCGCGACGCTCGGCGAGTCGAGCAGCGCGTAGACGGTGAGGAGCGATGAGCCCTTCGCCGGCTTCTCCAGATAGAACGCGACGAAGTCCGGAAACTCCTCGGGCTGCGCCATGCCGGTGTCGATGGCGAGCCCGCGCTGCGACATCCCGTACTGGCCATCCCCGTCCACCGCGCGGAAGTACGACGCCCCCTGAAACACCGCCCGATCGCTGACCCAGTCGGTGTGGAAGAGCACGTTGAAGCCGGCGAATCCGAGATCCTTCGGCAGGTCCGCGGGCTTCAGGCCCGACCTGCTGTAGTCGAACAGCGTCGGATCGAACAGGATCTCCCGGGCCTGGCCGTTCTCCACGACGTAGAGCCGCACGGGCTTGGAGAAGCTGAAGCCGAGGTGATCGAAGCGAATGCGGAAGAAGAGATCCTCCCCGTACCAGAGCGCGCGGTCGGGCCGGCAGACGATCGATTCCCACTGGTCCCAGCTCAGGTGCTGCAGCGCCGGTGGCAAGGGCTTGAAGGACTCGCGGTACGGCGCGATGCCCATGGAGCGCGCCACGCCCTTGAGGTCGGCATAGCTGAAAGGCTGCGGCGCGCCCATCTGCGTCACCCCTTTGGGGGGCGGCGGGGCCGGCTTGCGACGGAAAGCCCAGGGCCAGGGGGCGAAGGCGGCCATGCTGGAGCCGCCCGCGCGCAAAAAGCCACGTCGATGCATCACTCTTCCTCGTTCTCGAGTACCGGCAGCGCCTGCGCTAGCACGTTCGGCGCCTGACCTCGCCTATTTTAGACTGAGCTTGACCGCGACCCTGCCGGCTTCGGGGGGCTGCGGCGCCGGCGCGGTGACGGCGACCCGCGTGGCAGCGACGCCGCCTGCCGAGACGATGGCAGAGCGGATGGCCTGCGCACGCCGCTCGGCGAGATCCTGAAGGTCGGCCTCGGGGATCTGCATGCGCACGAGCAACGCCGATTGCAGCTCGTGGATGGCAGGCTCGAACGGCGGTACCTTCTGTGCCGCGGCGGGCAATGGCGCCTTCGGGCCGAAGGCGTTTTGATAGGCGGCCCGCAGCAACCGGTAGTGCTCCCCGGGAAGCTCCAGTACTTCCTGACCCGCTGCCGCCGGCGGTCCCTTCTCTCGCCCGCGACCCGCTTCCCCACCATGGCTGCGGCGCCCGGCGCCGCTGCGGGCCAGAGTAATCAGCTGCTGCCGCAACTGCCGCCGCGCGAGCGCCGCCCTGTCTACATCGGCGGCGTACACGGCCGGTACCTGCAAGTGCAATTGCGGCCGCTGCGCGAGCGCCTTCGCGAGGCTCGCCACCTGACCGCGGGCGGCGGGCAGCAGGGTCGCGCTGCCGGGGGCGAACTCGATGCGATCCATGTCGGACCCGGCGCCGACCAGCCGTCCCAGCAGGGCGAAGGGGGACGTCACCGCCTTTTTCAGCACGCTGAAGAGGGCCTTGCGGATGAGGGGTCCCAGGCTGAAGTGCGGGTCGTTGAGACTGCCG
>DASVWT010000429.1:0-2158 GCA_036393055.1 Steroidobacteraceae bacterium | reverse complement strand
CTCGCGTGCTCGCGCCATGCGGTCAGCGCCTGTGCCAGGCGCGCCGGCGGCATCATCGCATCTTCCAACAGCACGAAATACTCGCTGCGGGCGAGCATCGTCGCCGCGACCGAGGCGCAGTACTCGCTCTCGAGCCAGGATGTCAGCCGGTCCGATGCGGGCCGGTCCGATACAGTGTGAATCGCGGTCATCGTCAGTGCTCCTCCCCGTGTCCATGCCGGGCAATGCAACGACCATACCAGCCCCGAGTATGCGCTTCGCGCCCGCTATTGCCAGCGGAGCCGGGCGAGCGGCTCAGGCGACCCTCGCGCCATGGCTTATTTTACACATCGAGACCCGGGCGAGGCGTGGCTAAGGCCGTCCGATTGCCTGGCTCCGATGTCCCGCCGGAATGTGGCAGCGGCCCATTGCACCGCCTCGACCAGCGCGCAAGCCGTAAGCTGCGCTTGCGCCACCGTAGCGCCCATGGTTGTGCTTGTGGACAGAGCCGCCCGGCCGCCCCGCTTCATGCTAATGCCGGAAATGGCGGATGCCGGTGAGCACCATGGCCATCCCATGCTCGTCCGCGGCCGTGATGACCTCGGCGTCGCGCTTCGAGCCGCCGGGCTGGATCACCGCTCGCACGCCGTACCCCGCAGCTACATCCATGTTGTCCCGGAACGGGGAGTACGCGTCGGAGGCCATCACTGTCCCAGCGACGGCCAGCTTTTCGTCTGCTGCCTTCTGTGCGGCGAGGCGTATGGAGTAGACCCGGCTCATCTGTCCGGCACCGATGCCGATAGTCGCCTCGTCACGCGCCATCACGATCGCGTTCGACTTCACGAATTTGCACACACGCCAGGCGAAGAGAAGATCGGCGACCTCCTGCTCCGTGGGATTGCGCCGGGTGACGACCGTCAGCTCTGCGGCGCTAACGCGCGCCGCATCCCTGGTCTGCGACAGCAGTCCGCCGGTGATGCTGCGGTATTCGAGCTGGTCGGCAGGGGAGCGGGTGAGATCGCCGACGGCGAGCACCCGTACGTTGGGCTTGCCGGCGAGTGCCTTCAGCGCATCCGGTGCGACGGTGGGTGCCGCCAGCACTTCGACGAACTGCCGCTGCAGGATGGCTGCCGCGAGCGCCGCGTCCAGCTCCCGGTTGATGGCGATGATCCCGCCGAACGCCGACGTCGGATCGGTGCGGTGCGCCCGATCGTAGGCCTCGTGGGCGGAGCCCGCCACCGCCACGCCGCAGGGATTGGCGTGCTTGACGATCACGCAGGCGGGCTCCTCGAATTGCCGCACGCATTCGATCGCCGTATCCGCATCCGCGATGTTGTTGAATGAGAGGTCCTTGCCCTGCAGCATCCGAGCCGTCGCGACGCCCGGCTCGCGCGACAGCGGCTCGCGGTAGAGCGCTGCCTGCTGGTGCGGGTTCTCGCCGTAGCGCAGGTCCTGCACCTTGTCGAAGACGAGCGGCAGAGTCGCGGGAAAGCGCTCCGCCGCCGATTGCTCGCGACTTAACAGATAGCTGGCCACCATGGTGTCGTACCGCGCCGTATGCGCGAATACCTTGGCGGCGAAGCGCGACCGCGTCGCGGCCGTCGTGCAGCCGCCGTGCGCCGCCAGCTCCGCGAGCAGGGCAGGGTAGTCCGTCGGGTCGACGGCGACGGCCACCGACTCGTGGTTCTTCGCCGCCGCCCGCAGCATCGCGGGACCCCCGATGTCGATATTCTCGATGGCTTCGCAGTAGCGGCAGTTCGGCCGCGAGACGGTCTCCGCGAAGGGGTAAAGGTTCACGACGAGCAGGTCGATCGGCTGGATTCCGTGCAGCGCCATCACGGTATCGTCGATGCCGCGCCGTCCCAACAGTCCGCCGTGGATCCGCGGATGCAGCGTCTTGACACGGCCGTCCATGATTTCCGGGAATCCCGTGTAGCTCGATACCTCGCGCACGGTGAGGCCGCTGTCCGCGAGCAGGCGCGCGGTGCCCCCCGTGGAGAGGATCTCGATGTCGAGCGCCGCCAGGGCACGCGCGAGGTCCACCAGTCCGGTCTTGTCGGAAACCGACAGCAACGCCCGCCGTACGGGCAACATCTTCTCAGTCAATGGGCGAGGCCGAACTGCTTGAGTTTTTTGCGCAGAGTGCCGCGATTGATGCCGAGGATCCCGGCCGCCCGGC
>DASVWT010000428.1:0-9673 GCA_036393055.1 Steroidobacteraceae bacterium | reverse complement strand
GATCTGGCGCAGGTGCGCTTTGCCCGGATCGAGCGGGAAGGAGACGGCGCGCCGGGAAAGGCAACCCATTGGATCGCGAGCATGGAGTATCGCTACGGGACACCGTCCGATGATCCGCGCACGCGCTCCTGGAACCCGTTGGGGTTCGAGGTGCTGGACCTCGGGATCGAGCCCGAGGTGGTGAGCGCCGCACAGGATGCGGCGGTCCGATGAGGCGGCCGCGGAGAGCTTGCATGCACGAGATGGTCGGATTGATCGGATCGGTCGCGGGGTGCTGCGCTCGCAGAATCCCGCTCGCCGTTATGCTTGCGTACTGCACCTGCTGTCTCGGCCAGGCTGTCGCCGGGGCGCAACCGTCCCAGCACGCAGTGCGACCGGATCCGAGAATCCGGGTGGTTCCCTACCGCGCCGATGCGGTCTTTCGGCTGAGAGGGTACGTCGGGTATCAGATCGACATCACGTTCGCGCCTGATGAGCGTTTCGTTGGCCTCGGCGTCGGCGATTCGAAGGGGGTCACCATTGCGGCCGATGCCAATCACCTGTTTCTCAAGCCCAGGGCGGCGCATGTTGCGACCAACCTTACCGTGCTCACCAATCGGCGGACCTATCTATTCGACTACGAGGTGGAGCCGCAGCCTCCGGACCCGGACGGAGCCGATGTCATTTATGCATTTCGATTCGAGTACCCCGCTGCGCCGGCGAGCGCCGCGTCCCGCAGGCGCAGCCGCGTCGCGGTGGACCTTGTTGCAGCGCGGGCAGACAGGCCGCGCAACTACGACTATTGGTACTGCGGCGATCCGTCTCTGAAGCCGGTTGCCGCCTGGGACGACGGCGTGCGGACAACGCTGGTCTTCGGTGCGCACGCCGAGCTGCCTGCGATATTCGCCGTAGGGGAGGACGGCAGCGAATCGCTGGTGAACTTCGATGTGGAAGGTGGGCGTATCGTGGTCCAGCGTGTCGCCCGGCGTCTGCTCGTGAGGCGAGGCAAGCTCAGCGGTTGTATCGTCGATCGCGCCTTCACGGGGGGAGGCGATCGCCTGTCTTCCGGCACGATAGCGCCCAACGTCGAGCGCGTGACGCGAGGGGCTGGCGGGAGGGTCGAGCCGTGATGCGATTCCCCTGGCGCAAAACTATGGCACTTGCCCGGCCGGCCAAGAGTCAACCGGACGGCTCGCCGGCCGCCACTGAAGACTCATTGGGCGCGGCGCCCGAGACGGGCGCGGTATGCGGGGAGCGCGGCGCCTCCCTGGTGAGCGGAGCCCGTTCGCTGCAGTCGAGGATGAGCAGCCTCCTCGCCGCCGGGCTGATGACCTCTGTGGGTGCCGGGATGTTGGCCTGGTACTACGGCAAGGCGCTCTCGCGCCCGGCTGCGCTGCACGGGCCGGCGCAACTCTCGTTGGCGGAAGCTGCCGGTGCGGGGATGACGCTGACGCCCCTGGGTCCGATCGGCCGGCCAACCGATCTGATAGCCGGCTCCGCAGCGCTGAGGGGAGCCTCTGTGCCGGCGATCGACCGGCCGTCCACATCCGCTGCGAGGTCCACCTCGCCGGTGACGGCTCTGCCGATCCGAGCGCTGCTCGAGCCGCCACTCGCGCGTGCGCCGGGTGGGCTGGCTCGCGGCTACGGAGCGCCGCCGCAGCCGTCGCCCCGCGAGCTCGCCCGCGAGCGGCGATTATCGGGGGAGGTGTTTGCCGGTGAGGAGGGGCCGCCGGGTGCCGGCGCGACCGGGGGGGGCGAGAGCGCGGGCGCGCAAGCGGGCTCGCCAATGGCTGCCCTGCACTCGAGAGGAAGCCCCTCATCCGCGGGCGGCGGCAGCGTGATGGACACTCTCTTGCAGCCAAGCGTGCTGAAGGCCACACGGGCGCAGCTCCTTCCGACGCAGCGTCTGCTGCTATCGAAAGGGACGTTCATCGACTGCACCCTGGAGACTGCGATCGACTCGACGCTCCCGGGCATGACGACGTGCATCACTGCCACCGACACGTTTGGTGCAGATGGTACGGTTGTGTTGCTGGAGCGCGGCACCAAGCTGATCGGCCAGACTCGCGGCGAAGTGCGACAGGGTGAGGCGCGCGTGTTCGTCGTCTGGACGGAGGCGCGCACTCCCGCGGGTGTGGTCGTGCAGCTCGACTCGCCGGGCACCGATGCGCTCGGGCGATCGGGACTGGAAGGAAAGGTCAACCGCCACTTCTGGCAGCGATTCGGTGCGGCGGCGCTCGTCTCCACCATCGATGGTGTCGTGCAATCCGAGGTGCAGTCCTCCTCCCGCGGCGGCACGGTGGTTCTGGACCCCACGGCATCGGAGGACGTGCTGACCGAGATTCTGCGCAGCACTGTGAGCATCCCGCCCACGGTCCGCGTCCGCAACGGCGCTCGCATCCAAGTGCTGGTGGCCCGGGATGTCGACTTCAGAGCCGTCTATGAGCTCGAGCCCCGCTAGGGTCATCGAGTATGCCTCGGCGCTGGAGCTGGTCCTGCGGCCGCTCCGGCCGTTGCTCTCGCGTGCAGATGTGATGGAGATTTGCATCAACCGTCCATCGGAGGTCTTTCTGGAAACCGGCAGCGGCTGGCATCGCACGCCCGCCGCTTACGCCGATCTCGACTGGTGCCGCCGCTTCGCCAAGCTGGTGGCGAATTTCAGCCGGCAGCGCATCGACGAGACCTCGCCGCTCCTTTCCGCATCGCTCCCCAGCGGCGAGCGCGTGCAGATCGCCATACCGCCGGCGACGACTCAGGGATGCGTCGCAGTCAACATCCGCCGCCCCTCTCAGGAAGTCTGGTCCGTCGGGGAGCTCGCGCGGCGCGGGATCTTCGATCGCACCCGCGCGGCGGGCGACGGCCCGCAGGAAGTGGAGATGGAGCTGCGTGCCCTGCTCGAAGCGCGCAAGCATGAGGCCTTCATGCGCCTGGCGGTGCGCAGCCGCCGCAACATCCTGGTCTCGGGCCCGACCGGCTCGGGCAAGACCACCTGGACCAAGGCGCTGATCCGGGAGATTCCGGCGCACGAGCGGCTGGTCACCATAGAGGACGCGCCGGAGCTGGTGCTCGACTCCCATCCCAACCACGTGCGGCTCTTCTACAGCAAGGACGACCAGGGATTGGCCCGGGTCACTCCCAAGCAGCTGCTCGAGGCCACTCTCCGGATGAAGCCCGATCGCATTCTCCTCGCGGAGCTGCGCGCCGAGGAGGCGTTCGATTACCTGCGCAATGTCAACTCCGGACACCCCGGATCCATCACCAGCGTGCATGCCTCGAGCGCCGCGCTCGCCTTCGAGCAGCTGGTGCTGCTAGTCAAGCAGAGCGAAGGCGGCCGGCAGCTCGCCCGGCGCGATATCCGCAGCCTCTTGAGGCGCCTCATCGACGTCGTCATCCAGTGCGGCGTGCAGGATCACGCGCGCTACATCCAGGAGATCTGCTACCGGCCCCGGTCCGCGGCCGGGCGACGGCAGGAGCAAATGGGATGATCGCCGAGGCCGCCTCGATGGGCCCCGAGCTGCTGCGCGGCTGGTCGGGTGTTGCGTTGGAATACCTCGCGGTGCAGGCGCCCATGTGGGTGGCCATGGCGCGCGGGCGCGCGCAGTGGCGTGCATTCCGCGCCTCGCCCCTGCTCGCCGGAGCGCTCATGGTGGGGACCGGGATCGGCATGTCCTTGGCGAGCCCTTTGCTCCACGGCATGCACATCGCCAGCGGCGGTTGGATGGAATTCGCAGTCGGCGCGGGCGTCGGCGGCCTGCTGGGGTATGGCGGCGGCGTTGTGCTTGCCACACCCGATCGCAGCGGCGAGCGGTACATCAGGGGTACGACGGTCATCGATGCAGATGAGCCTGCGGCGCAGCGCGGCGCCTCGTCTCAAAGAAGCCGCGGGCGCGGCAGGTCGGCGGAGAAGCCGCGAGCCGGCATCACGCTAGCCGGAATAGCAGTGCCGGAGGCGGATGAGACGAAGCATTTCAAGCTGATGGGCGCGACTGGTGCCGGCAAGAGCACGGCGATCACCGAGCTGCTGTCAGGAGCGCTGCGCCGCGGCGACCGAGCGATCATCGCCGATCCGGACGGAGGCTACATGAGGCGCTTCTTCGATCCGCGCCGCGGCGATGTGATCCTGAGCCCCTTCGAGCCGGGCGGTGCCAAATGGGACCTCTTCGGGGAGATCCGCGAGGAATACGACATCGATCAGCTCGCTCTCGCGCTCATCCCGGACCACGAGGGTCAGGATCGGAGCTGGCGCGGTTACGCGCGCACGCTCTTTTCCGCCGTGACCAGCCAGGCGCGCGCGGCCGGGGAATCGGACGTGAAAAGCCTTTTCGAGCTGCTCGTCGTTTCGAAGAAAAGTGAGCTCGAGGTGCTGGTCGCCGGCACCCCGGCGCAGGCCTTCTTCGAGGAGCACAACGACAGGATGCTCGACTCCATCCGATCCGTGTTGACTTCATCGGTCGGTGCGCTGCAGCACGTCGCCCGTCAGGAGTCGCAACCGCTCTCGGTGAGGCAGTGGGTCGAGTCGGGCAAAGGGGTGCTCTTCATGCCTTACCGGGCGAGTCAGATCGCAGCGCTGCGCTCGACCGTGTCCGCCTGGATGCGGATCGGCATCTTCGAGGCGATGAGCCGGCCCGAAGGCGATCAGAGGCTGTGGTTCGTGGTCGATGAGCTGGATGCGCTCGGCCAGATCGATGGCCTCAAGGACGCGCTGGCGCGGCTGCGCAAATTCGGCGGCAGATGCGTGCTGGGGTTCCAGTCGATCGCACAGGTCTCCAGCACCTACGGCAAGGGTGAGGCCCAGACGCTGGTCGAGAACTGCGGCAACTCGCTGATCCTGCGCTGCTCTGCGAGCGAGCATGGCGGCACCTCGCAATTCGCTTCCCGCCTGATCGGTCAAAGGGAGGTGGTGCACATCTCGCGCTCGCGGTCCAAGCGTCCGTCGGATGCCGTCCCGTCGATCACGGAGTCGGAGCACCGCCAGATCGAGCCGGCGGTCATGGACTCCGAGATCGAGCGGCTGCCGGACCTCGCGGGGTTCCTCAAGCTCGCCTCCTCACCCGACTGGCTGCGCGTGAAACTGCGCCTACCGGAGCGCATCCCCGACAAGCCGGTCTCGGAGGAGCAGAGAGCCGCCGTGCGGCCGAGTCCGGCCACGGGGATCGAGCGTGCGCGCGAGGCGAGTCGCGGGCGTGAGGCGAGTCCCGGGCGCGATGACACCTCGAGCCTCGATCAGGGGTGGGAGCATGATCACTGATAGCCCAATGAGCGATGAGGCGATGCGGCTCGGGCTGCTGATGGAGGCGGCCCAGGCGCAGCAGCGTCTCGGACAGGAGAGCCTCGAGCGGCTCGCGGCACATACGCGCGAGCTCGACGTGATCGTGCGGGATGAGATACGAAGGACCCTTGCCGAGGAGCTGGGAAGCGTCGCGACCGAAAGCCGCCGTGCCGTGGAATCCTTGCAGCGGATGCGTCGTGCGGCAAACGTGCGGATGCTGCTATGGACAGTATCCATGGCCGCAGTCTGCTCCGCTGTCGCGATGGGGGAGATGTGGTGGATGTTGCCGTCGCAAAGCGAAGTAGCCGCATTGCGGGCGCGGCGCGACGCGCTGGCCGCAAACATCGCGCGCCTGCAACAGCGTGGCGGATCGGTCGATCTCAGAAGATGCGGTGCTCACGCGCGGCTCTGCGTCCGTGTGGATCGGCATGCGCCGGCCTACGGGGCGGACGCCGACTACCTGGTCGTCAAGGGCTATTGAGCGGAGGCCGCTGCGACATGTTTTCTCCGGTGGCATCCGATCATCTTGCAAGCCTGAGCTCGATCGGCAGGCGTGTCGCCGGGCCGATCGTCGAGGCGGTGCTCGCCATCCTGCTGCTCGCCGCCGTCGTGTTGTCGCGTCGAGGGGCCGGCGGAGACGCGCACAAGCGCGGCGCCAGAATACTGGATGGCAGGGCAGCGCAGCGACGCACCGCCCGCCGGCGGCTCCTTCGGCCGCAGCGGCTGCTCACGCTTGCGGGCATCGGCATCGCTCCTGGCGATGAGACCAAACACTTCAAGCTGATCGGCACCACGGGAACGGGCAAGTCGACTGCGATCCGGGAGCTGCTCGCGGCGGCGCTCGATCGGGGCGACCGCGCCGTCATCACCGACCCGGATGGCGGCTATCTCGCGCGCTTCCACGATGCCGGCCGGGGCGATGTCATCCTCAACCCATTCGACTCGCGCTCCGTGCAGTGGAATCCCTTCGCCGAGGTACGCGAGCCCTACGACGCCGAGCAACTCGCCGGCAGCCTCATACCCTCGACCGAGGATCCCTCGGGCCGGGAATGGCGCGGCTACGCCCGGACCTTCCTCACCGCCGTGGTCCGCCGCTGTCACGAGACCGGCCGGCGTGACGCCGCGGAGCTCTGGCGGCTGATCGCCATGGCGCCGGGCACGGAGCTGCGCCCGATCGTGGCGGGGACCCCCGCGCAGCCGTTTCTTGAGCCGGAGAATGCCCGTATGTTCGGCTCCATCCGCTCCGTCGCCGGATCGGCGGCGGCCGCCCTGGAGCACGTGCAGGCCCGGCGCGCGCGACCCTTCTCCGTGCGCGACTGGGTCGAGCGCGGGCGCGGTGCGCTATTCCTGCCGTACCGGGCGAATCAGATCGCGGCGCTGCGCACGGTCATCGCCACCTGGGTGAGGCTTGCGATCTTCGAGATCATGAGTCGCGAGTCCGAGGAACGGCGCCTCTGGCTCATCGTCGATGAGCTCGATGCGCTCGGCGCGATAGACGGCCTCAAGGATGCGCTGGCGCGGCTGCGCAAATTCGGCGGCAGGTGCGTGCTGGGGTTCCAATCGATTGCGCAGGTCTCCAGCACGTACGGAGCCGGCGAGGCTCAGACCATAGTCGAGAACTGCGGCAACACCTTGATCCTGCGTTGCTCGGCCAGCGAGCATGGCGGCACTTCGCAGTTCGCCTCCAGGCTGATCGGCGAGCGGGAGGTTGCCCGCCGGACCACCTCTCGTGGCCGCGATGGCAATGGATTTCCCGGCGGGCGCGGCTGGCGCCGGTCCACCCAGACCGGCGAGCAACGCATCACGGAAGCCGCCGTGTTGGCTTCGGAGCTGGAGCAGCTGCCGGATCTCACCGGATATCTGAAGACCGCCTCCTCGGCCGCCTGGCTGCAGGTAAGCCTGCGGCGCCAATGCCATTGAGCCGGTGTCATTGAGGGGAGGGGGCCATGGCCATGTTCCACATGCAGATCACGCCGGTGACGCGCAGCACCGGCAGGACCGCGACCAGCGCTGCCGCATACCGAGCGGGTGAGAGTATCCGGGATGAGCGCACGGGCGCACTCTACAACCATACCAAACGCGACGACGTCCTCCACAAGGAGATCCTTCTTCCTGCGAAGCTCGAGCGGGAAGCTGCCGCGACGGAGTGGGCGCGCGATCGCTCCACGCTGTGGAACACGGCGGAGAAGGCGGAGAGCCGCAGCAACTCCCGCGTGGCGCGTGAATATCTGGTGGCGTTGCCGCCGGAGCTGTCCGCCGAGCAGCGTACCACCCTGGCTCGTACCTTCTCGAAGGAGATCGCCGACCGCTACAACGTGGCGGTGGACCTCGCCATCCATGCTCCGCGGCCGAAAGGCGACCCGCGCAATTTTCATGCGCACCTGCTCGCGACCACACGCGAGGTGACGCCCGAGGGATTGGGCCCGAAAACCGGCGTCGACATGTCGGGTGAGACACGCAGCGAGCTCGGGCTGCCTCCCTCCAGGCAGGAGTTCGTGACGCTACGCTCCCGTTGGGCGGAGTTGGCGAACGACGCCCTGCGCGAGGCCAACAGCGAGGCGCGCATCGACCATCGCACCCTGGAGGCGCAAGGTATCGACCGCGAGCCCACGCCCCGGCTGCCGTGGGGCGCATTGAAGGCGGAACGAAGAGGCGAGCGAAGCGAGATCGCCCAACGCATCCGGGGACGACAGCGGGAGCGATTCGCTGCCAGGCGGGAAAAGCTGCAACAGGAGGCGTCAGATAATGCGCCGCAGAAGGTGCGGGAGAAGACGCCATTGGGGAAGGAGAACGCACCCGCGCAAGCGGCCGCTCCGGTGCAGGGGACGGCTCTCCCGCAGGGGATGGAAGCTCGCCGACAGCAGGCCGTTCGGGACTGGCTGGCCTATCGCGCGCAGCAGCAGCAGGCCGACCGAGGGCAGGCAGAGGCAAGCGCGCGGCCGCTCGCCATGGAGGAGATCAGGCGACGGGCCGTCGAGGCCTGGAAAAGCCTTCGGGCAAGGGGGGCGGAAAGTCAACCTTCAAGGGAAAACCGCCGCGATTTGGGTACCGGAGGCGATCGGGAGCACGCCGCGCAAACGCCCGATCCGCCGGGACCTGGCGAGGACTTCTCCGCGTGAAGGAGCGATGCAATGCAGCGCTGCCGCCGGAGAGGCCTCGTTTCCGGTCCTCCCGTTTTCTTCGTGTTTCGCGTACCTGCCCGCGGGAAGCGGCGCTGTTTGCGAGGAAGGCAGGGTGCTTTGCGCAAATTTAAAGGCTGCCGATCCCATCTGGTTGCCGCGGCTCGCCGCCCGGGTCTGGCTGGAAGCATCGGGACACGGACGCTTCAGCGCGGCGTTCGGCCGCCGCGTGGTGTTGGTTCCCATTCCGGGCAGCGCGCCTGTGCAGTCGGGGCGCCCGGTAGGGGAACGCCTGGCCTGGTGTCTCAAGGAGGTTGGTCTGGCGGCAGCGGTCGAGCCGCTCCTGCTGCGCCGCCATGCGGTGAGGAAATCCGCCTTTGCAGCTACTGGCGAGCGTCCGTCGGTGCTCGAGCATTACGCCTCTTTCGCGGTCGCGGGCGGACTCTATGGCGCAGCCCTGCAGCTGACCCTGGTGGACGATGTGATCACACGCGGGCGCACGCTGCTCGCTGCGGCCGGGAAGCTTCGCGAGGCCTTCCCGTCCGCACAGATCCGGGCATTCGCCCTGCTGCGCACCCTCGGCCGGGGCGAGTTGCCACGCCGGACTCTCGATCCCTGCGAGGGTGAGGTGCGCTGGGTCGCGGGCGATGCACGAAGACGCCCGTAGTCATCCCCGCGGCGGTTGACAGTGATGCATGGCTCATGCATGGTGCACAGATGGCTACCAAAACGATTTCCATCGAGACAGACGTTTACGACCTGCTGGCACGCGAGAAGCGCGAGCCCAATGAGTCCTTCTCGCGGGTGATTCGCCGCTTGTTCGCTGAACGGCCGACGCTCACCGCCGGCGAATTGCTGGAGGAGATGAAGTCCTTCGAAGGGCGCGGAGCCGGTCCCCGCCGCAAGCGGGCGCGGCGTGCTGCTGCTTGACACCAGCTTTCTGATAGAGCTCGAGGACGAGCTGGTCAGGCGTCGGCCCGGCGCCGCGGTTGCGCTGCTCGCAGCCCATCGGCGCTCGGCGATAGCCATCAGCATCATTACTCTCTGGGAATTTGCCGAAGGATTCAGCGACCCGCAAGCCTTCGGTGAGTTCATCGGCCGATTCAGGGTCGTGCAGCTCTCGCGCGCGATCGCCTGGCGAGCCGCGGTGATGCAGGGGTCCTTGCCCAAGCGGCTCGGCGAGAACGATGCCTGGATTGCCGCTACGGCATTGTCGTACGGCGCCACCCTGGTGGGTCGTGAGCGCGCCTTTGCGCGGGTTCCGCGGCTGAGCTACGTCCAGTTCTAACTGATCGCTGCGAGCCCC
>DASVWT010000427.1:0-2679 GCA_036393055.1 Steroidobacteraceae bacterium | reverse complement strand
GTGGGCGGGCCCATCGGCCTGCTGCGCAACGGGGACATCATTACGATCGATGCGCTGCGGCGGCAGATCCGGGCGGATCTATCCGCGGCGGAGCTGCGCCGGCGCCGGGCCGCCTGGAAGCCGCGCAAGCCCTTCGCCACGACGGGCGTGCTGGCCAAGTACGCGCACCTCGTCGGCAGCGCCTCCCAGGGTGCGGTGACCGGACCGGGGCGTGCGGTGAGGCGGGCGAGGGCGCGCTAGCTTAATTGCCGTTCAGGCATCGAAGCGTCATGCAGTTGTCACATCTCAAAGCAGCGGTTAGAGTTCGCCATCGCATCCACCGATGCAGGCGACGCGCGCCCGAGGCTTCATGCCATCGAGGCGTCGCGACACTGAATCACGCAGGGGGATTTAGTCACACGTGCGCATCAGCCCGGGGTAGGGCACACGCACGTATACAAGGTATGCACGAGCCGGCGGACCGCACCGCCGGCGCGGTCGGGTCCGGATCGGACCGCTTGCGGGCAGATAGAAAGACGGTTACTTTGCACCGCTTACGTTTCGATCCGGCAATTGCGGACTTGCAACAGCGACGCCTCACCAGTTACTCATGAGCGCTTACGTACAAGACACTCAGTTCTTCACGAGACGCACGGTCGTCTTCGCCGCCATCATCGCCCTGCACGTGTTCCTCATATGGGTGCTGGCGACGGGACTGGCCTCCCGGGCCATCCAGATGGTCGCGCCACCCATCAAGACGACGATCGTCCAGCAGACCAAGACCCAGGTGAAGCCGCCGCCGCCGCCGCCGCCGCAACTGCAGCAGCAGCAAGTGCAGGTCCCGCCTCCGGTCGTCAACATCAACGTCCCGGCGGCCGAGCAGACCCACGCCATCACCGTGGTGAAGAAAGTGGTTCGCGCCGCGCCGCCGCCGGCGCCTCCCGCGCACATCACGCCGCTGCGTGCGATCGCGAGGGATTTCCCCTCGACCGATGACTACTATCCGGATGCGTCCCGCCGCCTCGGCGAGCAGGGCACCGCGCTGGTGAAGCTGTGCATCGGCGCAGGGGGTCGCGTCATCGGCGATCCCTCGATCGAGAAGAGCTCCGGCAGCTCGCGTCTCGATCAGGCGGCCATCCGGTATGCCAAGGCCACCTCCGGTCACTTCTCTCCGGAGACCAAGAACGGCGAGCCGGTGACGGTGTGCACGGCTCTGCCGATCAAGTTCCAGCTGACCGATTCGTTCTAACCGCCCCCCTGTCTCTCCCCTTATGTCTCTGACCTTCGAAGCCGCAACATCCAACGCGGCCCTTTCGTGATTCGAGGAATTTATGGGTAATAATGCGATTTCAACCGTCAACAACCCTTACGGCCTGGCCGGCATCTGGAACTCGGGCGACATCGTCGCCCAGGGCGTCGTCGTCCTGCTGCTGATCATGTCGCTGTGGTCGTGGTACATCATCCTGATCAAGCTCTGGGATCAGCGGCGGCTGAAGCAATCCGCCCGCGCCGCGGAGAAGCAGTTCTGGTCCGCGCCGTCGATCAAGGACGGAGTGGAGCGCCTGAAGAAGGGTGACAACTTCCGCGTAGTGGCCGAGGACGGCCTGCGCGCCATCTCACACCATGAGGGGCGCCTCACCGATCGCATCGACATGCACGAGTGGGTCACCATGTCGCTGCAGCGCTCGGTCGACCAGGTCAACAGCGACATGTCCAAGGGCCTGGGCTTCCTCGCCACCGTGGGCTCGTCGGCTCCGTTCGTCGGCCTCTTCGGCACGGTGTGGGGCGTCATGAACGCGCTCATCGCGATCGGCCTCGCCGGCCAGGCCAGCATCGACAAGGTCGCAGGCCCCGTCGGTGGCGCGCTCATCATGACCGCGCTCGGCCTCTTCGTCGCGGTGCCCGCGGTGTGGGGCTACAACTGGCTGCTCGGCCGCAACAAGATCCTGCAGGACGCGCTGCGCAATTTCGCGGGCGACCTGCACGCGTACCTGGTCAGTGGCGCGCGGGTGACCTCCGGCGCCGAGGTCGGCGGCGCGCGCGCGACTCCGGCTCCCGCTGCCGCGGTCCGTAAGTGAGAGAAGAGTCGAAATCACGAGAGTGCGGTAAGGCCGGCTTCGCGCATCGCGCGGGGCCGGCCGATCCAGCCGGCTGGAGCTTTTCGTTATGGCGATGAATGTGCAAAGCTCGGGCGAAGAGCCCGGCGTGATGGCATCGATCAACACGACGCCGCTCGTCGACGTCATGCTGGTGCTGCTCATCATCTTCCTCATCACGATTCCCGTGATCACCAAGACGGTGCCGGTCAAGCTGCCGGATGCGAACAACATTCCGACGCAGACCAAGCCCCAGGACATCACCATCGCGGTGGACCAGGCGGGTAATGTCTACTGGGATGACAAGATGATCCCGGACAGCAGCCAGCTGCTGACCATGATCGAGCAGCAGGCGGTAAGAGTTCCGCAGCCCGAGATCCACATCCGCGGCGACAAGGACGCCAGCTACAAGGCCATCGGCCATGTCCTCTATGAGCTGCAGCGCGGCGGGATGGTCAAGGTAGCCTTCATCACCGAGCCCGATCTCAACGCGATCGGAGTGCATTGAGGAGTTCTGAAGCATGTCCATGAATGTGGGGGGCTCGAGTGCGGGCCCCATGTGCGACATCAACACGACGCCGCTCATCGACGTCCTGCTGGTGTT
>DASVWT010000426.1:0-6570 GCA_036393055.1 Steroidobacteraceae bacterium | reverse complement strand
GTTCATGACCAGATCGAGCGCCTGCGGAGCCTGCGCGAAGACTTCGACGAACGTCGCCGAGCCGGTCAGCTCCCGCAGCTTGTCCCATGCGGGCTGCCACTGCGGATCGAGGCGGTCACGAGGAATCCGGGTCAAAAGCGTTGCGCTCATGGGTCGACTGCTCCTCTGGTTGGATGGGCTGGCTTGCGGGCAGCGGCCGGATCCTCACCTACGGTCCGGATCGGGGACTGCCCGTCCCAATGCCGCGCGGCCTCGCGCATGCGCTCGAACAGCGCGCGCGCCCCCTTCGTCGCCTCGATGAGCTCGATCATGCCGCCGGGATGCTGATCGGTGGCGATGTAGGCGAAGCGCATTCCCGGGAGGCTCCCCCGCTGCACGGGCTGCACGCCGCGGCGCGTGAGCTCGGCGAGATCCGCATCGAGCGCCTGGGTCATGACGCCCATATGATGCATGCCGCTGCCGTGGGCCGCCTGAAACTCCGTGTAGATGGACGGCGAGTCATCGAGCTGGCGGATGAGCTCGATCTGCAGGTCCTTCCAGTAGGCGATGGCAATCGTCAGGCTGACGGGCTTCACGGCGCGCCCGCGAAAGTAGTACTCCTCGAAGGCGATGCGCTCGAAGAGAAAGAAGGGGCCCACTCCCATGACCTGCGTCCAGTGCTCGATCGCGCCCTCGAGGTCCGGGACGACGAACGCATTCTGCATGACGGGACCCAGGATGGGCCTCATGGCGCACCGCCCGCGCCTGCCTCTTGCAGGCGTGCCATCCAGCGGATTCCCCGCCGCAGCAGCTCGTAATAGACCGGCGACTCCCAGCTGCAGCGCTCGACCCGCGGATACTCCTCCATCAGCGGCTGCATGTCATAGCGGCCGCGACAGTGCCCGAGGGTGAGATACAACACCTCGCCTGCGCCGTGCGTGTGCAGGTAGAGCACCGGCCGCGGCTCGTCGGAAAGCCACTCCCGGCGGACGAACTCCCGCGCCGCCTTGCCGTTGTAGCGGGTCTCGAGCAGCACGCGGTTGGGACCGTAGAGCTCCGACAGGTACAGCTCGTCGGTCACCGTGAACGCGCCGATGCCGCTCACCAGCGGATGCGAAGGCTCGCTCACCCGTACCTCGAATTCCCCGAGCGGCGGATGGGCGATGAAGCGGCTGCCGAGGAGGCGCGTGACGAGCGACATCGCATCGGGAGCCTCCACCTTGCCCTCCCGCGTCCACTGCAGCAGCGAGTTGGTGCCGTGCAGCGCGAGCCAGCGCCGCCCGGTAGCGACGAACTCCGCGAGCGCTTCCTGCTGGGGCTCTTCCGGGCGCACATCGCATGTATACGTGACGAGCGCATCGGACGCCCCGATAGCGCCGATATCGGCGTAGCTGTCCGCCACTCGGACCCGGATGCGCTCGTGCTCGCCCAGGAGCTTCAGGATCTCCAGCCGCGCAAAGTCAAAATCGTGGTAACGCCCGCCCACGATGAAGTACACGTTGATCCGCCCCGCCGCCACTCACGCTCCCGGCCGTACCACCGGCTACTTCTCGCCCCGGATATACCGGTCGAGCTCGCGGTGGAAATGGCGCACGCGCTGCTCCTGATCGCCCCAGAGCGGGCCGCGGAAGGCGCGCGAGCGGATGCCGCGCTGCTGGACGGGCAGAAGCTCCGAGTCCTGATCGAGCACGTCGCCCAAATTGGGCTTCTCCCCTATCGGCACGTGCACGATCTGCGGGCGGGTCGCGCCCGTGACATCGATGCCCGCAGGAAGGCCCATCCAGGCCGGGACCGTATAGTCGGGATCGTTCACGTGCCGGTAAAGGATCATCGTGTCGTAGACGAAAGTCTCGGGATCCTGGGGATGCGGCAGGAAGCGCATGATGAACACGCCCTCCGGATGCATTCCCATCTGCACATTGGGAAAGAGCCCCGTCGCCCAGCTGTCCGTGAGCTGCCCATCGGTGAAGCGCTCGTAGTGATCGAGGCCCACGCTGCGCGCCCGCTCGCGCTTGGCCCTCTGCACTGCCGCCCGCACCTCGCGCGCGCCGCCCTTGAAGCCTTGCGGATCGATGCCCCCTTCCTTCAGCATGAAGGTGAGATACGGATCCAGGCTGTCCTGGTCCGATACCCGATGAGACTTCACACAGATCGGGACGATCATGCGGCTCGCCCCGTTGGGATAGAGATCGTACTGGCTGAAGTCCTCCATCACCGTCTGCGTCTGCGGGTGCACCCAGGGCAGATGATAGGTTTCGTAGAACGCATCGACGCCGGTCTTCCAGTTCGCACGCCAGGTGCTGCGTACGTGATGAACGACGTGCATGCGATCGATCTGGTAGTTCTCGATGTACCCCTCTGGCAAGCCCAGGTACTCCTTCAGCGGCGGCGCCTTACCATCCATGTTGATGAAGATGATGCCGCCGTGCGCCTCGCATCGCACCTCCGTCAGGCCAGGCCGGTGCGCGATCAGACGCCGGTCGAACGTCTCCTCATCGGTGATGCGCTCGAGAGCGCCGCCGCAGCCGAATTGCCAGCCGTGGAACGAGCAGGTGAAGCGCGGGACGCTGCCGCGCTCGTTCAGGCAGACGCGGTTGCCGCGGTGCGGACAGACGTTGTAAAACGCCTTGATGCCGCCATCGGGCTGACGCACCACGATGAACTCTTCCCGGCCGAGCTCGAAGACGAAGTAATCCCCATCCTCGGGTATGTCGCTCACCACGCCGGCGAGCAGCCATACGCGCGGCCACAGCCGCTGCCACTCGAGCTCCATGAACGCGCGCGAGTAGTAGCGCGCCGGATCGGGGACATCGAGGCCGTCGTCGACCGGCGGCTGCTTCGCCTCGAGCGAGTCCCGGGGCGCGCCGAGATTCATCGGCCACTCGACCTTGTAGTTGACAGCCATCGCTCGTGCTCCTTCCCGGCTTCAGCGGCCGGGGATCTTGAAGTAATCGGGCATGCCGGCGGGCCAGACATCCCCGTGCTGATTGTTGCCGCCGTCGATGACCATCACCTCGCCGGTGATGAAGCGCGAGGCGGGCGTGGAGAGGTAGACCACCGCCTGCGCGATGTCCACCGGATCGCCGAGCTCGTGCAGCGGATTCGAGAAGCGAAACATGTCGGCATCGCGCCGGTCGTAGGCGTTCAGGCCCTCGGTATTGATCGAGCCCGGGGAGAGGCAGTTGACCCTGATCTTGAGCGGCGCCCATTCGGTCGACAGCGTCTTCGACAGGTAGATGACGCCGGCGCGCGCAGCGCAGGTGTGAGCCACCTGCGGCATGCCCCGCCAGACGTTGGCGACGATGTTTACGATGTTGCCCGGCTGCCCGCGCTCGCGCCAGCGCTGCGCCGCCGCTTGCATCATGTACCAGCTGCCGTTCAGGTTGGTGTCGATGACCGCGAGCCAGCCCTTGACGCTGAAGTCGATGGCGGCCTGCGGGAACTGCCCGCCGCCGTTGTTGACCAGCGTGTCGAGCCGGCCGAAGCGCGAGAACGCCTCATCGATCAGCCGGCTCACGGCGTCCGGATCGCGGATAGTCATCGGCACCGCAACCGCTTCGCGCCCGAGATGGCGTTTGATCCCCTCGGTCGTCTCGTGCAATTTCTCCTTGCGCCGGCCGCATATGAGGACGTTGGCGCCAAGGCGGGCGCAGACGTATGCCACAGCGCGTCCTATGCCACTGCCGCCGCCCGAGATGAGGAAAGTCTGGCCGGCCAGCATGTCCTCTCTGTAGACCAGCGGGCGTCTTGCCAGCTCCTCGTCGCTGATCCCCCACGCCTCCGCGGAGCCTTCGGGTGCTTTTGCTTTTGACATCGTTGTTTCGCAGTAAGTCTCAGTGTCCATCAGGTTGCGAGTCCGAAGATCGCCACGCTTGCCACGTTACGATTGGGTATGCCGCCCAGGTTGTGGGTGAGCCCGATGGCGGGCGAGCGCAGCTGCCGCTCCCCCGCCCGCCCGAGCAGCTGCAGATAGATCTCGTACGCCATCCGCAATCCCGTGGCGCCGATCGGGTGTCCGAAGCACTTCAATCCGCCGTCGCTCTGACAGGGAATGGCCCCGTCCCGGTCGTAACGGCCGGCGAGCACGTCGTGAGGCGAGCGCCCCTGCTCGGAGAAGCCGAGGTCCTCCATGAGCACGAGCTCGGTGATCGAAAAGCAGTCGTGCACTTCCATGAGACCAATCTGCTCGCGCGGACGCTCGAGGCCGGCTTCGCGATAGGCACGCGTGGCAGCCACGCGAGTGGTGAGCGTGCTGCTGCCATCCCACGACTGGTGACCCATCTCCACGCCGTTGCTGGCAGCGAGCTGCAATGCCTTGAGCGTGACGAAGTCTTTCTTGCCGAGCGCACGCGCGATCTTTGGCGTGGTCACGATCGCGCAGGCGGCACCATCGCTCACACCGCAGCAGTCGAGGACGCCGAGCGGGTAAGAGATCATCGGCGCGGACAGCACCTGCTCCTCGGTGATGCGGTTGCGCAGATGCGCCTTCGGATTGCGCGCGCCGTTGTCGTGGCTCTTGCGCGAGATGTGCGCCATTGCGCGCCGCAGCTCCTCGATGGAGTAGCCATGGCGCGCCGCATAGGCGCTCGCGAGCTGCGCAAATGCTCCGGGTGCCGTGCTCGATGGCAGGTAGAGATCCTCAAACGTCCCTTTGGTGCGCTCGGGCAGACCGGAGTAGCCGGTGTCCTTGAGTTTCTCGACTCCCATGGCGAGCGCAATGTCGCAGACGCCGGCGGCGACGGCGTAGGCGGCCCCGCGCAGCGCCTCGGTACCCGTCGCGCAGAGATTCTCGACCCGCGTCACCGGAATGCCTGGTAACCGAAGCGTCATCGCGAGCGGCAGCGATGATTTGCCGGTGCTCTGCTCGTCGAAGAAGATCCCGAGCCACGCGGCCTCGATACGGTCGCGCTCGACTCCCGCATCCGCCAGGGCCTCGGTGAAGGCTTCGATCATCAGATCGCCCGCGCCGCAGTCCCAGCGCTCGCCGAACCTCGAGCAGCCCATGCCGAGAATCGCCACTTTGTCGCGGATGCCGTCCGACATGCTCAGGCCCCGGTGGCCTTCCAGAAATAGCGGCGGTAGGCCCGTTGGCCGTCGAAATCCTTGATACGGAACACGAACCTCACCGCTGCGCCGACCTCGAGCTCGCCGGGCTCCACGTCAGTGAGCTCCATCAGCAGATTCCCTCCCGCCTCGAGTCCGATGTTGCCGTAGATGTACGGCGGATGCGGCGTATAGGCCTGCCAGTCCTCCGTGAACGACCGCACACGCCCGAGCGTCTGCGCCAGCCGCTCGCCGGTCTGGGTATCGGTGCGCCGGCACTCGGGGTTGACGCAGACCCGGCTCTTCGGGAACTGCACCGTGCCGCAGGCCGCGCAGCGCCCGCCGACGAAGGCCGTGAGCTCCCGGTGCTTGCGCCACGCCGCACTTTGAGCGGTGCGATGATCACGCTCCGCGCGCATGCCGAAATCGGGACTGAGCAAGCCCCGGTGCGCGAGGTAGCGCGTGTAATGGGGCTCTGGCCTGCGCCGTGCCATCGCCTGCGCGAGCTCGCGCCGCGCGTGCGCAGCAGCCGCCTCGCCAGCGATGAGCACCAGCGCATCCACGCCCTGCCCGAAGCCCACGAGCAGCAGGCGCTCTCCGGGCGCAGCGGCAGCCAACATGGACAGGAGCAGCAGCAACGGCTGCGCCGCGCCGAGATCACCGCAATCCTCGCGCAGTCCCGGATGCAGGCGCGCATGAGCCAGGCCGGCCGCCTGCGCCACACGCTTCGCGGTGCCGGCCGGTGCGGGTATGGCGAGGTGCGCAATGCCCGCCGGCGCCGTGTCAGCCGCTGCAAGCGCTCTGGAGATGGCCGCTGGCATGAGCTTCAACGCCCCCTCATCACGCACCCAACGCTCCTCCAACCGGTAATCGAAGTCCTCGCCGCTCATCCGGTAATGATCGACGAAGTCGGCCGAGAGGTGCGCCACCGCGCTCAGCGTCGCAAGCGGCTCGCATCCGGCCGCTGGCGGATCGCGCGCGACGAGCAAGGCGACCGCGCCGGCGCCGTACTCCATTTCCGCCGCACTTCCGGGCCGCGCCAGCCTGGAATCGCTCGCAACGATGAGGGTAGGCGCCTCTAGGCTGCAACGGGCCGCCTCGGCCAGAGCCGTCGTGCCTGCCCGCAGGCTGCCGGTACGGTCGTCCGTGCGCAGCGTGTCAGGCAGATCGAGCGCCTCCGCCGCGAGAGTTGCATTGCTGCGATCGGCGAACGGCAGCGTCGTCGAGGCGAGGCTGAGCGCTGCCGGAACGGCTTCCTTCGCTCCCGCCATGCAACGCCTTCCGGCCTCCACCGCCATGGTGAGGGCGTCCTCGTCCCAGTTGCAGACCGCGCGCGCGCCCGAGACCGGTGCCGCACCCGGCGACCCGAGCCAGGACAGCGCCTGCGCGATCCGCGCGCGCTCGATCCTCCATTGCGGCAGGTAAAGACCGCACGAGACGATGCTTGCCGCACCGGTCATGTCCGTCAGCTCTCCACGAACCGATCGAGCACGGGCGGCACGCGCAATGCCTCCGGGACCCGCTCGGCGCCGATGCGCCGGTCGAGCT
>DASVWT010000425.1:0-7107 GCA_036393055.1 Steroidobacteraceae bacterium | reverse complement strand
ATAGTCTCTTCGCTGGGCGGCGTACTGCAGGTGGTGCACGTTCTTCCGCCTCGAGCGCTTTTCGGCCAGATCTTCCCTGACCCGCCGGAGGAAGCGATCGCCACGGTCCGCAAGCGAGCCGAGGACGCCCTGCAGCGTCGGATGCATCTCATCACCAGCGAATTCTCAGTTGCGCCCTCCTGGGCGCTTTTTCACGGCCAAGCTCATCGCGAGATACTCGATGCGGTCGCGATGTTCTCGGCAGACATCGTGGTGGTGGGTGCCGGCGGCGAGCATAGCCACCCCTCTTCCTCCGAAACGATCGGCGAGACCGCGCTGAAGCTGGCACAACGCTCGCGCGTACCGGTTCTGGTCATCCGCCGGGAGCCCGCGGAGCCTTATCGCGCCATCGTCGCGTGCGCAAAGGGAGACCAGCGCGATAGGGCGGTAATCGGGTGGGCGGATGTCCTAAGTCCAAGCCACCTGCTGCATATCGTGAGCGCCTACTCGGTGCCTTACGAAGAGCGCCTGATCCAATGGGGCGCGTCGAAATCGACCATCGACGTGTACGCCGCCAGAGAAGGCGACGGGCGCATGCGGCACGTGAGCAATACGCTAACCGAAATGCGCATTCCCGCCGCCCGTGCCCAGCTACACGTCGAGCGGGCAGCGCCCCTGCAGCTCATCCTGGGCAATGCGGCGCAATTTTCCGCCGACCTCATCATCGTGGGAAGGCGCGCGCAGCCAGACCCCTTGGGCGGCGGCGATTTCGGCAGCATCGCGCGACACGTCACACTTCTCGCGCCGATGGACGTCCTCATCGTTCCACCGCAGATTCCAGGCCCGAGATGATCGATCGTGTGCGGAGGTGTCTCATGGGTCAACTGGTCGATGGCAACTGGCGCACCGGTCAGTCGTTTGCGAACCCGTCCGGGGAGTTTGTGCGCGAGACGAGCCGTTTCCGCAACTGAATCACCGCGGACGGCAGGCAGCTCCGACTTTGCAGCCGAGCCCGGCCGGTATCACCTCTACGTTGCGCGAGCCTGTCCGTGGTGCCACCGGACGCTGCCATCGACGATTACAGGAGTCACTATTACGGCAGTCATCGCGGCATCAATCCTGCCGGAATCGTGCCAATCGGGCCCGCGCTCGACTTTACTGCGCAACACCAACGGGCACTGATGCAGGCATCATGATCGAGGAAAGGAGCGGGACCTGACTCTCTACCCTATTGCGCGCCAGCTACCCACGCGCTCAAGGGAACGGCCGATGCGCGCTCGGAGAGGCTGGCGTTGATCCCGGTCGTGCAAGAACTCTACCGGAGCATGCCCAGCGCCGAACAGGTGGCGCGCGTGGCAGTGCGCCTGGCAGCGGCGCTCATCATCGGTACCTCGATAGGCCTCCAGCGCGAGCTGGCTCACAAGCCCGCCGGGCTGCGCACTCACTTGCTGGTGGCGATCGGCACCGCGCTGCTCGTGGTCACAGCAGTGAACTCCGGCATGCCGACAGACGATGTCGCGCGTGTGATCCAGGGCCTCATCACGGGAATCGGCTTTCTGGGCGGCGGCACTATCCTCAAGCTGACCGTTGAGCACGAAATCCGGGGCTTGACGACCGCCGCAGGCATCTGGCTGACCGCCGCAGCGAGCATTGCCGCCGGTCTCGGCGAGTTCATGGCAGCGTTCGTCGGACTTCTGTTCGCCTTGTTCGTGCTCGCTGTGATCGGCAGGTTCGGTGGCCCTCCCACTGACCGCAACGAGAATCAGCCAACGGACCGGCAGAGCCTCTGACGAGAGGCGGGGCGATGCCGTCCGCGAACGACGCCTTCGGCATCGATATTGCTGGACAGGGTGCATGACGGCATCGAATGAAACTCGCACGGCCGGCTCCACCACCGGCGCCGGCGCGCCGGCTCCGAGCGACCGTCATTCGCTGACGGTCGGCCCCGATGGCCCCCTTCTGCTCCATGATGTGCATTTCCTCGAGCAGATGGCCCACTTCAACCGCGAGAAGGTCCCCGAGCGCCAGCCGCATGCCAAGGGCGCGGGCGCGTTCGGCGTGTTCGAGGTCACCGAAGATGTCTCTGCCTTCACCGCAGCGGCCCTGTTCCGTAAGGGCACTGTCACGGACATGCTCGCGCGCTTCTCGACCGTTGCGGGCGAAGCCGGCAGCCCCGACACCTGGCGCGACGTGCGCGGCTTTTCATTGAAGTTCTATACCACCGAAGGGAACTACGATCTTGTCGGCAACAACACGCCGGTCTTTTTCGTCCGGGATCCGATGAAGTTCCCGCACTTCATTCGCAGTCAGAAGCGACTCCCCGACTCCGGACTTCGTTCCAATCACATGCAGTGGGACTTCTGGACGAGCAACCCGGAGTCCGCTCACCAGGTCACCTACCTGATGGGCGAGCGCGGCCTGCCGCGGACCTGGCGTCACATGAACGGCTACGGATCTCACACCTACATGTGGATCAACGCCAAGAGCGAGAAGTTCTGGGTGAAGTACCACTTCCACACCAACCAGGGCATGCAGTTCCTCACCAACTGCGAGGCAGCGGAGATCGCGGGACGCGACGCCGACTTCCACCGCCGTGACCTGTTCGAGGCGATCGCGCGGCGCGCCTTCCCTCGCTGGACCCTTTCCGTTCAGATCATGCCCTATGCGCAGGCGAAGACTTACCGCTTCAATCCGTTCGATCTGACCAAGGTCTGGTCGCATGCGGACTACCCACTGATCAGGGTCGGCACGATGACGCTCGACCGCAACCCGGAGAATTTCTTCGCGCAGATCGAGCAGGCCGCGTTCTCGCCCGGCAACACAGTCCCCGGAATCGGCCTCTCGCCCGACAAGATGCTGCTCGGCCGCGCATTCGCCTATCATGACGCGCAGCGCAATCGTATCGGCGCCAATTTTCATCAGCTGCCGGTCAACCGGCCCAGAGTGCCGGTCAATACCTATATGTTCGACGGCCATATGGCCTACGAGCACAGCGGTGTGGCGCCCGTCTACGCTCCGAACAGCGGAAACCGCACTTGGGCCGACGCGACCGGGCCCGAACAGGATGGATGGGAGAGCGATGGCGAGATGGTCCGCAGCGCCTATACGCTGCACGCCGAGGACGACGATTTCGGCCAGCCGGGCGCCCTGGTGCGCAAGGTCTGGAATGACGCCCAGCGGGACCTGCTCGTCGACCAGGTCGCCGGCAGCCTGCTCGGCGGCGTGCAGGGCGGCGTGCTCGAGCGCGCCCTGCAGTACTGGAGGAACGTCGACGCCGCGACCGGCAAGCGGATCGAGGAAAAGGTCCGGGCAGGTAGCGCGCCGAAGCCCGCGGAGGGTATGGGCGAACGCTGAGGTAGAGCACAGGATCGATTCGCGAGCGCCAACGCGCTTGCGCGCAAGCCGATGTCAGGAGAGAGATGCGTGTATCGCAATATTCTCGTACCGATCGACGGCAGTGCGACGGCCACTCAGGGATTGCGACAGGCTGTGGAGCTTGCCGCTCGCCTCGGCAGCCGGATTCGCCTCCTTCACGTGCTGAACCAGACGCCCTGGATTGAGCCGAGTTTTGTACCGACCGCGGGAGCAGACCTCTTTGCGGAGCTGCGCCGCACCGGGGAATCGATGCTCGCACGGGCAAGAGAGGAGGTCGCAGCAGCGCAAGTCGAGGTCGAGGATCGCCTGGTGAAGGCTCTCGGCGAACGCGTGGGCGAGGCGGTGGTCGAGGAAGCAAGGCGTTGGCCGGCGGATCTCATCGTTTGTGGCACACACGGTCGCCGGGGGCTGAGCCGCTTGCTGCTCGGCAGCGACGCAGAGTACATCGTTCGCGTGAGCCCCGTGCCCGTGCTGCTCGTCCGCACACCAGAGCCGTCCACGGTCGCTGCGTGAGCGCGGCTCCCCCGGATCGACTTCGGTTCGTCGCGTGGCTCACCAATCCGGCATCTGGATTGCTGCTTCATGCGAAGAGGTGTCCTGTATGCGTCTCGGTGAGCTGATGCAACAGCGCGTCATGACGATCGACTCGCACGAGCCGGCGAGCGCGGCTTGGTCGCAGATGAGAAGACATCGGATCCGACACCTTGTCGTGACCTCCGATGATGAGCTCGCCGGCGTCATCTCCGAACGAGACCTGGGCGGACGCCACGGCGAGCAGACTCGAAGTGGCCGCTCGGTGGAAGAGTTGATGAGTCCCCGCGTAGTCAGCGGTACACCAAAGATGACCCTTCGCGAGGCGGCCAACCTGATGCGCGGCCGCACGATCGGAAGCCTGCCGGTACTACAAGACGGAACTCTCGTCGGAATCGTGACGGCCACGGACGTGCTCGATGAGCTCGGTCGCGGCTCGGCGCGGCCGAGGCGCGCTCCGGAGCTTCGGACCCAGCGCATGACCGAGGGCCACAGGCAGGCCGCCCGAGGCAAAACAATCCGGCGTCCGCGCCCTGGCAAGACGACGGGACGAGCGCGCCGAAGAAAGCCTGAGAACGCGAGAAGAGCGCCCTTTCCCAAGGCGGTGCCCAAGGCTTCGAAACGGGAGCCTCCGGGGGAATTTCCGCAGGTACCGGCGCACATCCGCGCGGCCGACGGAGATCTGAGTCCTGATGATCGCGCCTATATCAGGCGGAAGCTCGGAACGCGGCTCGGCAAGTTTGGGGGTGCCATCGAGCGAGTGAGTGTCCGCACGCAGGATGTGAACGGGCCGCGTGGCGGTGTCGATCGCGTGTGCCGGATCAAGGTGGTGCTGCGCGGATTGCCGAGTGTCGTATTTGAGCGCCGGGACGCCTCGCTCAATGCTGCAGTGGATGGCGCATTGGCGGGGGTCGAGACGGCCGTACGACGCGCCGTTCAACGTCGACGCATGAAACGCCTCAAGCGGGCCGCCTGAATTCCCGGTCCGGTTGCTGCCAGGCTATTGCGAGCCGCCCTGCACGTTCTGCGCCATGGCGATCGCGTGCTGGATCTGCTCGCTTGACCAGGTCCGCTCAGCGGAAAGACGAAGGTGCCAATGAGGTCGAGGGTCAGCAGGAGCGTATGCATTGCGTGTTCCCGGCCGCTCAGCCGATCATGCAACTGCCGTTCGGTGCGATCCACGCGGGAAGCGCCCGAGAAAGACCGGGAAACCTTTCGGTGTCTGGCGGTGAAAGCCCTTGCGCATTAATGGTTAGCACCCCGCTCTGAGATCCCTGCCATAGGCGACGCAATCTATGCGCCCGCGATGGGCGAAGCCGTATCGGCCTTCACAACACCCCCGCTGTGCGCGACAACTTCTGTAACGCAGCAGATCTCTTGCCATGCTCAGTGCAGCTCCACTCTCACGGTTTGCACGCCTTCTGCTACGGCGACTTCGACTACCTCGGGCTCGCGGCGAGCCCGTATGACGCTTACTTCGCCATTGCGCTCCAGTCTCGCCTCGACGACCTCGTCCAAGCTCGATACGCCCCTTCTGCGCAGCGCCCCCCAAAGGTCGCGCTCGGAAAGGTACGCCTTGCGCATTGCGGCCTGATCAATTCTCCCGTTCTGGACCAGGACGTCCGCGTGGCCCTTGATCATCGTGCCAACAATGCCCCACTGCATCGCCAGCCCGGAGAGCGACCAATGCAGCAGCACCAACACGCCTGTAGCGGCAAGCGCGGGTGCGAATGGCGCATTGCCTGTGACGGCACGGCTGGCGATCGAGCCGATCATGAAGCCGAGAATGACGTCGAATGCGGTCGCCGCACCCATGAAGCGCTTCTTGCCAAGGCGCACCAGCAGCACCATGGCCGCATAGACGAGAACACCCCGCAGGATCATTTGCAGGACGCTCAGGCTCCCTGCGGTGAGGCCGAGCGCAAAATTGAAAGCAGTGACCAGCTCTTCCATAGGTTCCTCCGCTCTATTGCGCCAGCGACCGAAGCGCTGTCTGCACTAGCGCCGCCATCGGCAAACCGTGTTCCCATTCACTCGCGCGCTCGAGCCTTACCGGGTGGGCAGGTCGTCGGCTGTTTGAGCGAAATCGGCTTCTCCATAGGGAACGTGTTTTTGCTGGCGCCGTTTTCCTCTGACCTGAAGGTGGTGCGTTCACGATCGTGGCGGCTGGCGGGAAGAGAACCATGAGCGAGCAGCCAGGGCATGCGACATCCACGGTTTACCCGAAGCCGGAGCCGAGCTTCTCCAACGCAAAGATCGGGATGACGTACCGGGAATCCAGGGCCGACTTTCCACCTCTGGACGAGGCCCCGCCCAATGCGCCCAACGTCGTGATTGTTCTCCTCGATGACGTTGGTTACGGCTGGCCAAGCGTATGCGGCGGCCTAGTCCGCATGCCTACAGCCGAGCGATTGGCGAGGCAGGGCTTGACCTACTGTCAGTTCCACACGACGGGCCTCTGCGCGCCCACGCGGGCGGCGCTCCTGACTGGGCGCAATCATCATTCGGTATCGACCGGGGTGGTGCAGGAGATGGCTACCGGGTTCCCGGGCTACTGCGGAATGCTGCCGAGAAGTTGCGCCACCATAGCTCAGATACTCTCGCCCAATGGGTACGCCACCGGGTGGTGGGGCAAGAATCACAACACGCCGGACGCACATACGAGCCCGGCCGGACCCTTTTCGCTGTGGCCGACCCGCAGAGGGTTCGACTACTTCTATGGATTCATGGGAGGCGAAACGGATCAGTTCTACCCGGCGCTGTATCGAGACACGGTCCCGATGGCCCCGCCGGCCACCCCGGAGAACGGTTACCACCTGACAACCGACATCGCCAACGATTGCATTGCATGGATGCGCGCGCAAAAAGCCATCGCGCCCGACCGTCCGCTCTTCATCCACTTCGCACCGGGTGCGGCGCATGGTCCTCACCAACCTCCGCTCGAATGGCGAGGACGCAACAGGGGCCGTTTCGAAATGGGTTGGGACCGATATCGTGTCGAGGTCCTTGCGCGGCAGCTCGAAATGGGGGTGATCCCGCCCGGAACGCGCTTGACGGTCCGGCCCGAGGCGATTCCGGCGTGGAATGGGTTCGGTGATCGCGAGCAGCGGCTGTTCAGCCGGCAGGCGGAGAACTTCGCCGACTTCCTCGAGCACACTGACTATGAAATCGGCCGCCTGTTGCAGGAGATCGAGCAAATGGGACAGCTCGCGAACACTATTT
>DASVWT010000424.1:0-13231 GCA_036393055.1 Steroidobacteraceae bacterium | reverse complement strand
GCCTGCCGCCGGGCGCGCAGGTACTTCATCTCCTCGCTGTCCTCGGGGAAGCGAAGGAAGGGGACCTGATCGAGGTCTTGGTCCGAGACAGGGATCTGGAACCGGTCGCGGAACGCCCGCAGCGCATCGTGGCCGAGCTTCTTCGCCTGATGGGCGATCATCTGCCCTTCGCCGGCTGTCCCCATGCCGTAGCCCTTGATGGTTTTGGCGAGGATGACAGTCGGCTGGCCCTGGTGCTCGACGGCCGCCTCATAGGCGGCGTAGACCTTGTGGACATCGTGGCCACCCCTGATCAGAGCCCAGATCTGCTCGTCGGTCCAGTCCGCGACCATGGCCGCCGTCTCGGGATAGCGCCCGAAGAAGTTCTTGCGCACATAAGCGCCGTCCTTCGACTTGAAATCCTGGTACTCGCCATCGACGCACTCCTCCATGAGCTGCCGGAGTCTGCCGGTGGTGTCGCGGGCGAGGAGGGGATCCCAGTTCGAGCCCCACAGACACTTGATGACGTTCCAGCCGGCTCCGCGAAAGTCGCCCTCCAGCTCCTGCACGATCTTGCCGTTGCCGCGCACCGGCCCATCGAGACGCTGCAGGTTACAGCTCACCACGAAGATGAGGTTGTCGAGCCGCTCCCGGCCCGCGAGCGAGATCGCCCCGAGCGATTCCGGCTCGTCCATCTCTCCGTCCCCGCAGAACACCCATACCTTGCGCCGCGCGGTCTGCGCCAGGCCGCGGCTATGCAGATAGTGGAGGAAGCGAGCCTGATAGATGCCGAGGATCGGTCCCAGGCCCATCGACACCGAGGCGAATTGCCAGAAGTCCGGCAGCAGCCAGGCATGAGGGTAGGAGGGCAGCCCCTTGCCGCCGACTTCCTGTCGGAAGGAGAGGAGCTGAGCCTCGCTCAAGCGCCCTTCGACGAAGGCGCGGGCATACATGCCCGGCGAGCTGTGACCCTGGTAATAGACGAGATCGCCGCCGTGCGCCTCGTCCGGGGCATGCCAGAAATGATTGAAGCCGGTGTCGTAGAGGGTGGCGGCTGCCTGGAAGCTCGCGATGTGGCCGCCGAGCTCGGAGGACTCCTTGTTCGCCCTGAGGATGATCGCCGTCGCGTTCCAGCGCACGAGATGCCGGATGCGCGCCTCGATGTCGAGGTTGCCCGGATGTGGCGCTTGCGCCTCGGGAGGTATGGTGTTGATGTACGCCGTGTTGGCGGCGAACGGCAGGCGCGCGCCCTTGCGCCGCGCCGAGGTGACGACGGCCTCGAGGATCGCATCCATCCGGTTGCGGCCCTCGACGGCTGCCAGCGAGTCGAGCGCATCCAACCACTCCGCGGTCTCCTCGTCCCGCGCCGGGTCCTGGGAGGCAGCTCTGGGGTCGTCCAGCCTCGTGATGGAGCTCACTGTGGGGAGGGTAAGGCAGGGGTGGCAGGCGGTTCATTGATCTCGCGCAAGGCCGGAGCCCGATGATGATCCCATGGCAATGAATCCGGCCCCCAACTGAGGTAATCTTCGCCACTTGCGTTTGACTTTGCGCTGCAGCGAAAGGCTGTCTCGGACGGAGGCCCCCAAGAATGACCATCAAGAAATTCGATCCTTCCCGCCGGCGCCTCGTTCGCCAGGGCGCGGCGATCGCGGGTGGAGCGGCACTCGGCGGACTGATGCTGAGCGCCAAGACCAGGGCGCAGGGCGGCACGGTCGCCAAATCCGTGGCGAAGTACCAGGACAAGCCGAACGGCACGCAGCGGTGCGACGGCTGCATACAGTTCATCCCCGGGAAGAGCCCCTCGGCGAACGGCACGTGCAAGATCGTGGAGGGAGACATCAGTCCCAAGGGCTGGTGCATGTTCTTCGCGGCCAAGGGCTGAAGGCGCGCGACGCGCTTGCATTGCCTGGACGATCGTCGTCCGCAGTCAGGGCGCCCCACCTTCGAAGCGCACCCGTTCGCGCTCTCCTTCGAGCTCGCTGATGAGGCGCGCGTGCAGCTCGGCGCTCACCCGCTCTCTGGCCTGCGGATCGAGGCAGGAGAGCGCTTCGGCCAGCGCTCGCTCGAGGAGTTGCTGCGAGAAGGCCGAGGCGTCCACTCCGAGCTCGCGGGCCAGCACCTCCAGGCGGCGACGCGCGTCGATGCCGAGCGGCATCTGCGCGCCGAGCTTCTCGTTGCGGGTGCGGCGGTGACCGCCTTGCTGTTGGCTGCGCAGGCGCCGGATGAGCGCCTGCACCTGGCCGTGTTGGCCGGCGCCGAAGAGGATCTGGTTGATGAAAAAGTCCTCGAAATCCCGCTTGGCCTCATAGACCCAGCGACCCTGGTGCAGCCACTGGATGTTGCGCAGCGGCATCTGCGGGGACGCGAGATACGCCGCGCCGCGCTTGCCGGTATCGGCGATCCATTGCTCGCGCTCGATGCTGCCGCGGTTGAGCGGCTCGCCACGCAGGCTGTGGGCGATGTTGTCGGCGACGATGGCGACCTGTTGCTGGATGACGTATACGGCATCGGGCGCGCCGACAGGGACCACGGTATGGGTCAGGACCTCCTTGGCGGTGCAGGCCCCGACGGCAAACACGTTGTGCCGCCCGGTGGCACGCTGATACTCATCGACGATGATGAGGCCGTCCTCATCGCAGATCGCCTTGCAGCGCTCCACCGCCTCGACCCCGCGGAATGGCGGCCAGATCATCGCGTAGTCGAAATCCACCTGGCGCAGGGTGCCTTGCGGTGAGCCTCCGAGCGCATGGAAGCTGATGCGCCCGCCCTCGCAGCTGCGCAGCGCCGCGTTGCCGATCCACTCGATTCCTTGAGTCTCGAGCGCCTGGCCCAACTCCTCGCGGGCGACCGGCTTGTCGAGCCCGACGTGGCCGGGATAGGGCTCGGGGGTGATGAGTGTGATCGGCACCCGCTGCCGCAGCGCACGCCGCCTCGAGTCCGAATCCAGCAGGAACGCGTACTCATACATCGGCCCGATGGTCGGCACCCGGGGCGCCGCCGCGATCACAACGGGTCCTGGCCGTGAGAGAAATGCCTCATAAGCGCTGTGTGCCGCCGCCGCATCGTGGGGGCGGATCACCGAGTGGATGCGCGGATTGCCCGTCGTCCCAGGGATGGCATTCCAGTCCGGCCGGATTCCGGTGGCGATGACGAGATAGTCATACGAGAGGTTGGCGCCACCCGCAAGATGGAGCTGCGAGCCCTCGAGATCGATCGCTTCGAGAGCGGCCACCTTGAGGGCGATCTTGCGCGTCGCGAGCAGCGGCTCGAGCGAGAAGGTCACATCCGACTCGGCCCTGAGTCCGAGCGCGATCCAGGGATTGGCGGGTATGAAATGGAAG
This sequence comes from Steroidobacteraceae bacterium, assembly GCA_036393055.1. Lineage (GTDB taxonomy): Bacteria > Pseudomonadota > Gammaproteobacteria > Steroidobacterales > Steroidobacteraceae > 13-2-20CM-66-19. The sequence continues at coordinate 9,911 of DASVWT010000424.1, read as the reverse complement.
TCCGGGCTGTCGGAAACCACCGTCACTTCCGCGCGTCCGTGCAGCTTCTCCTTGACGGCATAGGCGAGCGGCACGCCGGCGATGCCGCCTCCGGCAATCACCACCCGCACGGGATTTGCTGTCATGGGAAGATCTCCGGATCGTTATTGCATCAACCAACTGCGCTCGATGCTCAAATTCACACCCCGCACACTCGCCTCGGCCGCCAGACGCTGCAGGTATTGCACGCCTGCCTTTTGACGGCTGCGGGATTTCACGTACGCGGCCACTTGCGCCTGCGCCGGCTCGAAGGGCAGAGGGTGCCCCGGATCCCGCTCGATGATGCGCAGCAGATGCCAGCCGAAGCGCGTCGGGATCGGACGCGGCCAGAGGCCGGTCTCGGCGCCTGCGAAGATCACCCGCTCGAATTCCGGCACGCTCTCGCCGCGGGAGAGCCAGCCGAGATCGCCCCCCTGCGCTCCAGACGGGCAGTTCGAAAGCTCGCGGGCCGCCACGGCGAAGTAGTCCGGCTCCGTGCGGCACCTTTCGAGCACGGCCTCTGCGCGCTCCTGCAACGCCTCTGCCAGCCGGACGCTGCGGACCTCGAACAGGATGTGGGCCACCTGGACCCGCTCGCCGACTCGGAAGAGCCCGGGATTCTGGGCATGAAAGCGCCTCAGCTCCTCCTCCGTCGGCTCCGGAATCGATGCTTCGAGCGCAAGCAAGGCATCGAGCGCATCGTCGAGATCGGCGTCACCCGGCTCCAGCTCATCGCGCGTCAGGAGGCCTCGCGAGCGTGCCCGATCGATGATCAGGCGGCGCAGGACGAGCGCAGTCGCCGCGGCGCCGCGCGGGTCGGCGCTGTCCCCGTGAAGCTGTGCTTCGGCGGCGATGGCCGCCTCTGGGATGATCTGGCCGTTGACGCTGACCTCGGTGCACGCGCTCCCGGCCGGGAGTGCTGCTCCTGCTGAAGCGCTCATGGCCGCTGCGCCCGCGGGCGCACCACCAGGTACGGACGAAAGAGATAGAACACCGACGCGAAGCCGCTCCAGATGTGCACGAGGCGGCTGAAGGGTACGAGCGCGAAGAGCGTCATGCCGAGGACCAGATGGATCTTGTAGACCACCGGCAGACCCCCGATCACGTAGGGCACCGGGTGGAACGTCACTATGTGCTGCGCCCACATGCGAAGCGCCGCGATGATGGTGCCGGCGGCGAGATTCGGCGCCGAGAAAGCGATGGTCGACAGGCCGAAAGAGAGCGTCACGAAGATCCAGAACACGACGACGAGGTCCATCGTGCTGCTCGTCACGCGAACGCGTGGCTGCGAGAGCCGCCGGTAGATGAGTAGCACGATGCCGATCCAGCACAGGACGCCGAATATCCCGCCGCTCACCATCGCGAGGAGCTCGTGCCCTTCCGTGCCGAGCCCGACTACGGTGAACAGTGCATCGGGTGCGAGCAGGCCGATGAGATGACCGAAGAACAGGAAGAGCACGCCGACATGGAAGCAGTTGCTGGCGAGGCGCAGATTCCCGCGCCGCAGGATCTCGCTCGACTCGCTCTTCCATGTGTAGGGGTCGCGATCGAAGCGCACCAGGCTCCCGAAGAGGAACACCGTGCCGGCGAGATACGGATAGACGCCGAAGAAGAACTCGTCGAGCCATCTCATGTGGGTTCTCCGGTACGTGGCGGTGGGCGACGCAGGATGCTGGAAACGGGAACCAGCTTCTCGGGCGTCAGTAGCGGCTCATCTCCCCGGGCGGAGTGGCCTTCGCGCTCGAGGAGCTGCTCCATCGGACGGGAGGGCTGCACGGCCTCATCCGCCGCGCCCCGGGGAGCCAAGCGGGCGAGCATCTCGAGCACGCCCGCGTAGGGGCTCTTCGCCTCACCGAGGCGCCTCGCGAGCAGGCGCAGCACGCCGGCTACCGGCCGCAGCTCGCGCCGGGCCTGGCGTCGAGGCAGCAGCGAGAGGAACTCCAGGAAAACCGGCAGGTGGTCCGGCAACTCGTTGCAATCGAGATCGAGCCCGTGCTGCCGGTAGCGCTCGAGCAGCGCGACCATTGCAGTGCCGCGCTCGCGCGATTCGCCGTGTAGATGCTCGTAAAGATAAAGGCCGTGCTTCGGCTGCCGGTCGAAAGTCTCCACGTAATGGACCTGCGATTCGAGCAGCGGGCCTTCGAGGAACTTGAGAAGCGGCGCGATGACCTCCGCTGCGCGATGGTTGGCCCGCCGCTCCTCCTCGAGCGCCCACTCCAGCTGCGCAAGCTCCCCCACCCAGTCCGCTTCCGGGTAGCGCAGCAGGAGCGCCGCGACCTTGTAGGTTCTCATGAGCCCCTCCGCTTGAGCGACTCTGCGAGCCGGCTTGCATCGTAGAAATGAGTGCTCTTCTGGCCGGTGTCCTCGTACAGGTTGTTGTCCGTGAACCCATCGGAGCAGCCGTTCCCGAAGGAGAAGCCGCACGCACCGCGCTCGCTGAAGGTACCCGTCTCGCCCTCCCGGTGCGTCGTCGGGATGACGTACCGGTCCTCGTAGTTGCCGATGGCGAGGTAGTGATACATCTCCCTCACCTGAGCCTCCGTCAGGCCGGAGTCGGTCAGGAGTCTTGCGTTTGGCTCACTCTCGACCTCGCGCGATCTCATGTAGGCGCGCATGGCGAGCAGGCGCTTCAGGGCCGAGCGGATCGGCGCCTCGGCCCCGGCGGTCAGGAGGTTGGCGAGGTAGCGCACGGGAATCCGCAGCGCATCGATGTCGGGAAGCACCCCGTCGGTCGTGGGGAGCGCGCCCGCGGTCGCCGCCGACTGGATCGGGGAAAGGGGTTGCACGTACCACACCATCGGCAGCGTCCTGAATTCCGGATGCAGCGGGAAAGCGATCTTCCACTCCATGGCGAGCTTGTAGACCGGCGAGCGGCGCGCGGCATCGAGCCAGTTCTCCGGGATCCCCTGGCGGCGGGCCTCGGCCTGGACTTCCGCCGAGTTTGGGTCGAGGAAGATGTCGAGCTGAGCCTGGTAGAGCGCTTGCTCGTCGGCCACTGACGCTGCCGCCTCGATGCGATCCGCGTCATAGAGGATGACGCCCAAGTAGCGGATGCGCCCGACGCAGGTCTCGGAGCAGATGGTGGGTTGGCCCGTCTCGATGCGCGGATAGCAGAAGAGGCATTTCTCCGCCTTGCCCGTCTTCCAGTTGTAGTAGATCTTCTTGTATGGACAGCCGGAGACGCACATGCGCCAGCCGCGGCATTTCTCCTGGTCGACGAGCACGATGCCGTCCTCCTCGCGCTTGTAGATCGAGCCGGAGGGGCAGGAGGCGACGCAGGTCGGATTGAGGCAATGCTCGCAGAGCCGCGGCAGGTAGAACATGAACGTGTTCTCGAAGACCGACTGGATCTCCTTCTGCACGCCCTCGAAGCACACATCGCGCGCGCGGTCGGCAAACTCTCCGCCGAGATCGTCATCCCAGTTGGGTCCCCACCGGACCTTGTCCATCTTGCGCCCCGTCACGACCGAGACCGCCTGGGCGGTGGGCGCAATCGCCGCTTCGGGTGAGGACTGCAGGTGCCCGTAGTCGAAGGTGAAGGGCTCGTAGTAGTCGTCGATTTCCGGCAGGTTGGGATTCGAGAAGATGTTGGTGAGGATGCGCCAGCGGGCGCCCTGGCGCGGCACGATCCGGCCGTTGGCCTTGCGCCGCCAGCCGCCGTTCCAGCGCTCCTGGTTCTCCCACTCCCGGGGGTAGCCCAAGCCCGGCTTGGTCTCGACGTTGTTGAACCAGACGTACTCGACACCCTCGCGCGAGGTCCAGACGTTCTTGCAGGTGACCGAGCAGGTGTGGCAGCCGATGCACTTGTCGAGGTTCAACACCATGGCCACCTGGGTGCGGATCTTCATCGCAGCGCCTCCTCGTGAGCCGCGGCGCGCGCCGGGGCGGGTTCTTGCAGCGACCATTGCACCCGCTCGAGCCGGCGCACCAGCACCATCTCGTCGCGGTTCGAGCCGATGGGGCCGTAGTAGTTGAGGCCATAGGAGAATTGCGCGTAACCCCCGATCATGTGCGTGGGCTTCATCACGATGCGGGTCACACTGTTGTGCAAGCCGCCGCGCTGGGAGCTCAGGGACGCGGCGGGATTGTTCATGACGCGGTCCTGGGCGTGGTACATGACGGCGATCCCGGCGGGAATGCGCTGGCTCAGGATCGCGCGCGCCACCAGCACGCCGTGGCTGTTGGCGATCTCCACCCAGTCGTTGTCGTGCAGGCCGATGGCGGCCGCCTCTTTCTCGCTCAGCCAGACGATCGGTCCGCCGCGGGCGAGGGTGAGCATGATCTCGGTGTCGCTGTACGTGCTGTGGATCCCCCACTTCTGGTGCGGAGTGATCCACCGCAGCCGCAGGCTCGGGGTTCCCGCGAACTGCCCGGCGAGATGCGGGGTGCTGCGGGTGTCGACCGGGGGGCGATAGAGCGCGAAGCCCTCGCCGAAGCGGCGCACCCAGGGATGATCCAGATAGAAGTGCTGCCGGCCGGAGAGCGTGCGCCAGGGGATGAGCTCGTGCACGTTGGTGTAGGAAGCGTTGTAGCTCACCTTTTCGGACTCGATGCCGCTCCAGGTGGGCGTGCTGATGACCTTGCGGGGCTGCGCCGAGAGGTCCTCGAAATGGATGTGCTCGGCCGCGCGCGGCTGCGCGAGGTGCGAGTGCTGCCGCCCGGTGCTGCGCTCGAGCGCATGCCAGGCCTTCATGGCAACCTCACCGTGCGTCTCGGGCGAGAGCGTCAGGATGGCCTGCGCGGCCCGCCGTCCGGTATCGAGTCGCGCCTGCCCGCTGGTGCTTCCCTCGCTCACGCGTCCGTTGAGCGCGGCGAGCAGATCCGCATCCTCCGCCGCTTCCCAGGAAACACCCTTGGTACCGATGCCGATGCTCTCTACCAGGGGACCCAAGGCGACATAGCGGGCGTAGACGGCGCCATAGTCGCGCTCCACCACGGTTACGGTGGGCGCCGTCTTCCCCGGCACGAGATCGCACTCGCCGCGCTTCCAGTCGCGTGCCTCGAGCGCTTGTCCGAGCTCGCTCGGCGTATCGTGCAGGAGCGGCGTCAGCACCACGTCCTTACGGACCCCGAGATGCTTGCTACCCAGGTCCGAAAAGGCCTGCGCGAGAGTCTTGAAGATATCCCAGTCGGTGCGGCTCTCCCAGAGGGGCTGCACGGCGGCGTTGAAGGGATGGATGAACGGGTGCATGTCCGTGGTATTGAGATCGTCCTTCTCGTACCAGGTCGCGGTCGGCAGCACGACGTCCGAGTAAAGCGCGTTGCTCGAGATGCGGAAGTCCAGCGTCACCGCGAGATCCAGCTTGCCTTCCGGAGCAGGGTCCCGCCAGCGGACCTCGCGCGGCAGGTCGGCGCCCTGCGCGCGCAGATCGGGCCCGAACACCGCGTTCTGGGCGCCGAGCAGGTGCCGCAGGAAATACTCGTGGCCCTTGCCGCTGGCGCCCAGGAGGTTGGCGCGCCAGACGAAGAGCACGCGCGGAAAATTCTCCGGCGCGTCCGGGTCCTCGCAGGCCATACGCAGCTCGCCGCTCTTCAGGCCCCGTGCAACGTAATCGGCGGCGCTGATACCCGCCGCCTCGGCTGCCGCGGCGACATCGAGCGGGTTACGTGAGAGCTGCGGTGCGGATGGAAGCCAGCCCATGCGCTCGGCGCGGACGTTGAGGTCGATGAAGTGCTCGCCGGTACCGCCTTCCTCGCCGGGCGCCAGCAACTCATCGACCTTCAGCCCCTCATAGCGCCACTGGTCGGTGTGGTTGTAGAAGAAAGACGTGCCGGCCATGTGCCGGGGCGGCCGATACCAGTCGAGCGCGAAGGCGAGCGTCGACCAGCCCGCGACGGGGCGCAGCTTCTCCTGGCCCACGTAATGCGCCCAGCCTCCGCCGGGGATGCCGACCGTGCCGCACAGCATCAACACATTGATGATGCCGCGGTAGGTCATGTCCGTGTGATACCAGTGGTTGATCCCGGAGCCCACGATCGCCATGCAGCGACCACGGGTCTTGGCGGCAGTCTGCGCAAGCTCCCTGGCAACCCGGATGATCTCGCCGCGAGGTACGCCGGTAATCCCCTCCGCCCAGGCGGGTGTGCAGGGCGTTGCCGCATCGTAGTCGGCCGCGCAGGCGCCGTCGCCGAGCCCGCGGTCGATGCCATAATGGGCGGCGAGCAGATCGAAGGTCGTCGCGACCAACACTTCGCCGTCCTTCGTGCTCAAGCGCCGTACCGGAACGCGGCGGATGTGACGCTTGCGCTCCCCGCTGTCACAGAATTCGGGGAAGGACACGCTGACATGGTCTTCCTGCACCTCTTGCAGCGTCAGCCGCAGCACCAGCCCCTCGCGCCCCGTGCTCGCGTCGCGGTTCTCGAGGTTCCACCGGCCGTGCTCGCCCCAGCGAAACCCTATCGAGCCGTTCGGCACGACGAGATGTCCGCTCGCCTCATCGAAGGCGATCGTCTTCCACTCCGGATTGTTGGGCTGATCGAAGCTGCCGTCGAAGTCGGAGGCGCGCAGCGTGCGATCGGCTACCCAGTGATCGCCCTGCGCCCGAAGCCGCACCAGGAGCGGGAGGTCGGTATAGCGCCGGCAGTAGTCATCGAAATACTCCGGACACTCCCCGAGATGGAACTCCTTCATGATCACGTGGCCCATGGCGAGCGCCAGGGCGGCGTCGGTGCCGGCCTTGGGTGCCAGCCACTGGTCGGCGAACTTCACGTACTCGCCATAGTCCGGCGATATCGCGACGACCTTGGTCCCGCGATAGCGCACCGAGGAATAGAAATGGGCATCCGGTGTGCGCGTCTGCGGGATGTTGGAGCCCCACACCAGGAGATACGCCGAATCGTACCAGTCGGCGGATTCCGGCACGTCTGTCTGCTCGCCCCATACCTGCGGCGAGGAGGGCGGCAGGTCACAGTACCAGTCGTAGAAAGAGGGGATCACCCCGCCGATGAGGGACAGGTATCGCGTGCCGGAGGCGAAGCTCACCTGCGACATGGCGGGGATCGGGGAGAAGCCGGCGATGCGATCGGGTCCGAACCGTTGAATGGTGTAGACGTTGGCCGCGGCGATCAGCTCCGAGACCTCCTCCCACCGCGCGCGGACGAAGCCGCCGCGCCCGCGCCGGGACTTGTAGCTGCTGGCGCGCTCCGGGTTCTCCACGATCCAGGCCCACGCCGCGACGGGATCCTTGTCGCGCCGCGCTTCGCGCCACAGCTCGAGCAGGCGCGAGCGCACGAGAGGGTGTTTCAGCCGCGCGGCACTGTAGATGTACCAGGAGTAGCTGGCGCCCCGCGGGCAGCCCCGTGGCTCGTGGTTAGGTATCTCCGGCCGCGTGCGCGGGTAGTCGGTCTGCTGCGTCTCCCAGGTGATGAGGCCGCTCTTGACGTAGATCTTCCAACTGCAGGAGCCGGTGCAGTTGACGCCATGGGTCGAGCGGACGATCTTGTCGTGATTCCAGCGGTCGCGATAACCCTTCTCCCAGCTGCGGCTCTCGCGGGTGACGACGCCCCAGCCGTCGGAAAACTTCTCCACGTTCTTGCGGAAAAACATCAGACGATCCAGGAACTGGCTCATGTCTCAACCCTGCTTCTTCGTGACGTTTGACCGGGGCGGCGACTTGCGTATGGTACGGCAACGCGCGCCGCATCGGGTACAGGAGCGGCATGGATCAGCCCTGCGGCAAGGAGCCGGCTGGCGAGGCCGTAGAAATAGAGATAGCCGCGGCGGTCGCCAAAGCGCTCGACGACGCGCCCGAGCGCGGCGGCCGAGCGCAGACGCATGAGCGCCATGAGGCTGCTCTCCGCGCCTGTGTCCGTTGGCGGGAACACATCCAGGCGCCGAAAGCCGCGCAGCAAAATCAGGGCTGCGCTCCAGGGGCCGATCCCCGGAAGCTCTCGCAGCCGCTCGATGGCCTGCGATGAAGGCAGTTCCGCGATGCAGTCGGCGGTGAGGGTGCCGGAAGCGATCGCTCTCGCGGCGGCTCGCAGAGCCTCGCTCTTGTGACGACTCATCCCGGTGCGCCTCAGGCTGGACGTCCGCGCGTCGGCGACCGCCTCGGCGCGGGGGAAGGCGAAGTAACGGCGGCCGTCGAGCTCGAGCGCCTTGCCGAAGCGCCGAACCAGGTGCGCCACGACTGCCATTCCCGCCTCGAGGCTCAGTTGCTGGAAGGGGATGACGTTCGCGAATGTCTCGAAGAGATCGGGGTAGCGAGGCGCCCGCATGCCGCGCAGCGCCATGGCCGTCATCCGCAGTGCCGGCTCGGCCTCGGCGCGGGACTGATGCGACGTCGACCGTTGATCGAGGCCGAGTATTTCGCGCGCGGTTCTGGTGACTTGCTCACGCAGTTGCACCGGGAGGGCGCCGAGCGGCGACGAGAGCACCACATCCGGCGCATCGATGGTCCCGATCTCGCTGACTTCGATGAGGACCAACTCATCGTTGGCACGGACCACGCGCCGGTAGAATGGCGCGTCCCAGACGTCGATGAGGTTGCTCGGGCGCCGTTGCAGCACCCTTACCGTCGCCTCGAGGTGAAAGGGTGCGCGAACGGCAAGCCGTATCGCTGGCCTCACCGACTTGCCCCTGCAACGCCGACGCTCAAGGCTCGCTCCAACCTGTCGAACAGCCGATCGGGAAGATCAGGATACCGGATGCCTCCACGACAGTGCGAGGGTAGTCGCAATGGAGGCCCTGCTTCACCGAGCGATGCTCGGAAAACGCCCAGCTCGCGTCGAGTCCGCATTTGTGCGTATGTCAGCCCCGTTGGACCCCGAGCCGCACCGGTGTACTCTCGGCGGCGCGAAGTTCTACCGAGTCACGTGAGCGCCACTACGGCAGTGCAGATCAAGCGCGCCTACGAGGCTTCCTCGCCACACGACGGAACCAGGGTGCTGGTCGGCCGGGTGTGGCCGCGCGGAGTGAGCTCACAACCAAGCAGTGGTGCTGCGGGAGATGCTGTTGCATTGAATGCCCGCGATGGGGTAGTAACCCACGCCGCCACGCCGCGTGGTGAGCGCGATCTGCTGCAGCCCGCAAGTCGAGAAGCCGGGTAGGCGCACGTCGATGACTTTTCCTTGCAACGATCTCTACGGCCAGGACCGCAGCCCCGAGCGGCTGTTCGGCCTCGCGCCGGTGCCTGGCGCCGAGCAGGTCCTGCATGCGAGCTCCAACCGTTGAGCTCGAGGAAAACGTTGCGCCGCAGCAATGCCCGGTGCGCTCGATGGGAGTAACTTGACTATCAACCCAGAAAGGGGAGAATCCGCCATGATCCATCGTTTGCTGACTGCCTTTACCGCCGCGCTTCTGCTGAGTGGACCGGCGTTCGCCGCCCATCCGAGCGTGGGACACGAGCCGCCGCCTGCGCCCTACCAGAAGGTGAGCAAGCTCGTGCCGCTGCCGAGCTTCCTGCCAGGCCTCGGGACACTCTATGTCGATCCGAAGACGCTGCCGGTGGGACCGTTCCTCGCTTATGATCATCATGGACGCCTCGTCAGCACGATCTACATGGTGCCGCTCAAGGATTTCGACGACCACAAGAGTATCGACTACGTGAATGCGCCGGGCGGGCGGGTCGATCACGTCTCGTTCGTGTTCAATGCGGGTCATCCAGGCGTGCAGGAGCCGCATTACCACATCATCCTCTGGCATATCACCAAGGCCGAGGAAGCGCGAGTCGCGAAGTAGCCGTACGCTGGCAGCGTCATGCCAAGTCGGCGATCGATACTCGGGGCCGCGGGCGGGCTGTTGCTCGGCACGGTCATTCGGGAGGCACGGGCCGCTCCGCCGCCCGCGCGCGTCCTCGAGATCCACATGAGGAGCGACACTACCGGCGCCACGGTTGGCTTCGATCCGGTCGGTGTGCTCCTCGAACCGGGAACCACCGTGCGTTGGGTGTGCG
>DASVWT010000423.1:0-2433 GCA_036393055.1 Steroidobacteraceae bacterium | reverse complement strand
CGACGCTCGGCTCCACCCCGAGGGCGCGGGTGACGTAGTTCTTGTTCGCCGCCCGCTGGGCCTCCTCGGCGGAATAGAACCCGCGGTCGACCAGCTCCTGCAGCAGCGAGTGGTCCATCGTCACCTGCTCGAACTTCTCGTTGCGCTGCCGGTACATGCGCGAGTCGCCCACGTGTGCGATCGTCACCTTGTTGTCGAAGAACAGCGCCGCCACGACCGTCGTGCCCATGCCCTCGCACTGCGGCTGGCTGCGGGCGGTCTGGTAGATGATCTTGTTGGCTCTCTGGATGGCATCGCGCAGGATGATGGTCGGGCGGGAGAGGTTCGAGCCGCGATCGTGCGCGCTCAGGTCCTCCCGTTCCACCTGCTCGCGCACGAGGCTCACGATGGTCTTCACGGCGATGCCGCTCGCCACTTCGCCCGCGTTGTAGCCGCCCATGCCGTCGGCGAGGACCAGCAGGCCGATGTCCGGGTCCAGGGCGATGGTGTCCTCGTTGTGCTCGCGAACCTTGCCGGTATCGGTCGCTCCGACGATGCGCAGCTTGCTCTTTAAGCTCATGCCGCCGTCGCTTCTGGCTCTCTAATAATAATTGTGACGCGCATCACCATCCCGTCTCCCACTGGAGCGGGCATAAGCTAGCATTGCCGCCGGATGAGTCCGAGTGCCTGGTCACAAACCGGCGATCCCGGTCCTCCCGGCGCGCATCCTAGCTCAACCCGGCTCCAGTGGTTCGTGAAGCGCATCCATGCCTCGTCCGATCTCCGTCTTCATCTGCAGCGCCTGCGGGGGTGAGGCCCCTAAATGGCAGGGGCAGTGTCCGGCCTGTGGGGAGTGGAACTCCCTCGAGCAGCGGGCGGCCCGACGGCCGAGCACCGCCCGGGGCGGCTCCGGGCCGGGCGGCATCGGGCTGGCGGGGGCGGCTCCCGTGGCGCTCACGGCGGATGGGGATCTCGCGCTCGAGCGCCTGCCGAGCGGCCAGGGTGAGCTCGATCGGGTCCTCGGAGGCGGCATCGTGCCGGGCTCGGTCACGCTCCTCGGCGGCGATCCGGGCATCGGCAAATCCACGCTGCTGCTGCAGGTGGCGGCGCACGCGGCAGCGGGTCGAGGCGTCGTGTACGCCAGCGGGGAGGAGTCGGTTTCCCAGGTGGCGCTGCGTGCGCGGCGATTGGGTATTGCCGCGACCACTCTCGAGGTCCTGGCCGAGACCGATCTGCAAGCCATTCTGGAGCAGGCCGGGGCGCGGCGGGCAGCGCTCCTGGTGGTCGATTCGATCCAGACCGTGCAGCTGCCGGCCATCGCCGCCAGCGCAGGGGCTGTCTCGCAGCTCAGGGAATGTACGGCGGAGCTGGTCCGCTTCGCCAAGACGACTGCGACGGCCGTCATCCTCATCGGTCATGTGACCAAGGAAGGGGCGATCGCGGGCCCGCGAGTGCTCGAGCACCTGGTGGACACCGTCCTTTATTTCGAGAGCGAGGCCGGCAGCCGATTCCGCATCGTGCGCGCCACCAAGAACCGGTTCGGCGCCGTCAACGAGCTCGGCTTCTTCGCCATGACGGAGGCGGGGCTCAAGGAGGTGCGCAACCCGTCCGCGATCTTCCTCGCGCGCGCACCGGAGCCGGCGGCCGGGAGCATCGTGACCGTCATGCGCGATGGGGGGCGGCCGCTGCTCATAGAGCTGCAGGCCCTGGTCGATCGCATGCGCTTCGGCGCGCCGCGGCGCATCGCGCAAGGCCTCGATGCCAACCGGGTGGCGATGCTGCTCGCGGTGTTGAGTCGCCACGCGGCGCTCTCGCTGCAGGAGCACGACGTGTTCGTCAATGCCGTGGGCGGCGTGCAGATCGATGAGACCGCGTGGGACCTGCCGGTCGTGATCGCGCTCGCCTCCAGCCTCGCCGATCGGGCGGTGCCGGGCTCTCTCGTATCCTTCGGCGAGATCGGCCTGACCGGTGAGGTGCGCCCGGTTGCTTACGGCGAGGAGCGGCTGCGCGAGGCGCAGAAGCAAGGTTTCCGGGTCGCGGTGGTCCCGCGCGAGAACGCGCCGCGCAAGGCCCTCGAGGGTATCGAGGTCATCGCCGTGGCACGCGTGAGCGAGGCGCTCGAGGCGGCGCTCACCCGGGGCTCGCCGGGGTCAACGCTTCACCCGGCACCCGTGCGCGCACGGTCCTGATCGCGTTGTCGGCGATCTGCAGGACCTCGAACTGATAGGGTCCGACGCTCACCCCCGTCCCGGGCGAGGGGATGGTCTCCAGCTGCTCGAGCAGCAGCCCGTTCAGCGTCTTCGGCCCATCGGTCGGCAACTGCCATTGCAGCGCCCGATTCAACGCGCGCAGCGTCGCGCTGGCGTTGATGATGAAGACGCCGCCGCCCTGCGGATGGATGTCCTTGTGGGTCACGGTCGCCGGATCGGTGGTGAACTCGCCCACGATCTCCTC
>DASVWT010000422.1:0-4746 GCA_036393055.1 Steroidobacteraceae bacterium | reverse complement strand
GGGACTCGCCCGCGAACGCGTCTTTCAGGTTCTTCTCGGTCTTGCTGCCTTTGAGGTTCATGCCGCTGTCTCCTGTCTTAGACTGGGTCTAACGAGGGCTGCGACTGTAAGCCCCGGCATGCCGGCGCGTCAATGACATGTACAATCCCCGGTTATGTCCGATGGCAAAGCCTTGGAATTCGAGCAGGCACTGGCCGAGCTCGAGGACCTGGTCGCGCGGCTGGAGCGCGGCGATCTACCCCTCGATGAGGCGCTGAAGACCTTCGAGCGCGGCGTGGAGCTCACCCGGCATTGCCAGGACTCGCTCAAGGCCGCGCAGCAACGGGTGGAGATCTTGCTGAAACGCAATGGCCGGCCAGAGCCGGAAGCTTTCAGCGCTGCAGAGTCCCAGGACGGGGCGCCCGCCTCGAGCTGACGAAAACCGCGACGGTTCTGTTGCAGTTGCGCAACAATAGAGACTGTAAGGACCGGCGCACGCCGGTGTACACTGCCAAAGATGACTTCCCCGCCGAACGCTTACCCGCTGCTCGACGCGATCGAGTCACCCGCCGACCTGCGGCAGATGCCTGTTGCGAAACTGCCGGAAGTGGCGCAGGAGCTGCGCCAGTTCCTGATCCATACCGTCAGTACGCGCGGCGGACATTTCGCCGCCGGACTGGGCGCGGTGGAGCTGGCCGTCGCGCTGCATTATGTCTTCGACACGCCGCATGACCGGCTGGTCTGGGACGTCGGGCATCAGGCTTACCCGCACAAGGTGCTCACCGGCCGCCGCGATCGGCTGCACAGCATCAAGCAGCCGGGCGGCCTCGCGCCGTTCCCCGCCCGATCGGAGAGCGAATACGACACCTTCGGCGTCGGCCATTCCAGCACCTCGATCAGCGCGGCCCTCGGCATGGCGGTCGCCGCCGCGCGTCTCGGCGAGTCGCGTCGCGCCGTGGCCGTCATCGGCGACGGGGCGATGACCGCCGGAATGGCCTTCGAGGCACTGAATCACGCCGGCTCGCTGCCGGCCGACCTGCTCGTCATCCTCAACGACAACGACATGTCGATCTCCGAGAACGTCGGCGCGCTGTCCAACTACTTCGCCGCTGCTCTTTCGGGACGTGTTTACCGGCATCTGCGCGAGGGCGGCAAGAAGGTGCTGAAGCCGATTCCGCCTATCTGGGAGCTGGCGCGCCGCTCGGAGGAGCACCTGAAGGGTATGGTCCTTCCCGGGACGCTCTTCGAAGAGCTCGGCTTCAATTACATCGGGCCCATGGATGGTCACGACGTACGCGCCCTGGTCAGCACCCTGCGCAACGTCAAGAAGCTGCGCGGCCCGCAGTTCCTGCACGTGGTCACGCGCAAGGGCAAGGGCTATGCGCCGGCGGAGGCCGATCCGATCAAGTGGCACGGCCCGGGTCCTTTCGATCCGGTGAGCGGCACGATCTTCAAAGAGGCGGCCTCCGGCCCGTCCTACTCGCAGATCTTCGGCAAGTGGCTGTGCGACATCGCGGAGCAGGACCCTCGCATCATCGGCGTTACGCCCGCCATGCGCGAGGGCTCGGGACTAGTGGAGTTCTCGAAGCGCTTTCCTGACCGCTACTTCGACGTCGCCATCGCGGAGCAGCACGCCGTCACATTTGCCGCGGGACTTGCCGCCGAGGGCCTGAAGCCCGTCGTGGCTATCTACTCCACCTTCCTGCAGCGCGCTTACGACCAACTCATTCACGACGTCGCGCTGCAGAACCTGCCGGTGCTGTTCGCCGTCGACCGCGCAGGCCTCGTCGGCAGCGATGGTGCCACCCATCAGGGCAGCTACGACCTCTCTTACCTGCGCTGCATCCCCAACCTCATCATCATGGCCCCGAGCGATGAGGACGAATGCCGGCAGATGCTCTACACCGGCACCACCCTCTCCTCGCCGAGTGTCGTGCGCTATCCCCGCGGCACCGGCCCTGGCGTGCCGCTCGAGAAAGCCTTCACCGCAGTTCCCGTCGGCCGCGCGCTCATCAAGCGCGAAGGGCGCTGCGGGCTCGCGCTGCTCGCCTTCGGCCCCATGCTGGAGCCCGCAACCCGCATTGCCGAGCGCCTGGACGCCACCCTGGTCAACATGCGGTTCGTGAAGCCGCTCGATGAGGCCCTGATCCTGGAGCTCGCCGGCCGCCACCGTGCCTTCATCACTCTCGAGGAGAATGCCGTCCAGGGAGGCGCCGGCTCCGCGGTCGCCGAGCTGCTCGCGGCGGAGGGGCTCTCCCTGCCGCTCATGCAGATCGGTATCCCGGATCGTTTCATCGAGCACGGCTCCCGCGATTCCTGCCTGGCCGCCGCGGGGCTCGATGCCCCGAGCCTCAGCGCCGCCGTCGAGCGCTGGTGGTCGCTGCAGCCCCACGACCGGATCCGCTCCGTCGGCAGCGCCTGAAGGTTGAAAAAGAAACCTTCTGGCCGGATCTAAGGACCTACCCCTAGAGATATAGGTGCCTCACGCGCCGATCCGGTAGGCTTGGATTCCATGACCCCTCCCCCCCTCGGCGCCAAGAGCGCCCGCGCCACCGTTGCCAATGTCCTCGCCGACGTCGAGGACGTGCAGGGCCGGGCCGATACCCGGCGGCTGCCCATCAATCGCGTCGGCGTCAAGGACATCAGGCATCCCGTGCGGGTGAAAGACCGCTCCGCCGGGGAGCAGCACACCATTGCCACCTTCAACATGTACGTCAGCCTGCCGCACAATTTCAAAGGCACGCACATGTCCCGCTTCGTGGAGATCCTGCACGCCGAGCGCGAGATCTCCGTGGAGTCCTTCCGCGCGATGCTTGCGACCATGACGGAGCGGCTCGAGGCCGATGCCGGCCACATCGAGATGAGCTTCCCGTTCTTCATCATGAAGCGGGCGCCGGTCTCGGGCGTGGAGAGCCTGATGGACTACCACGCCAGCCTCGTCGGCGAGCGCCGCGGCGGCCAGACCGACATGTGGGTGAAGGTGGTCGTGCCCGTGACCAGCCTCTGCCCCTGCTCCAAGCGCATCTCCGCCTACGGCGCGCACAACCAGCGCTCGCACGTGACCATCAAGGCTCGCCTGCGCCACCACATGTGGATCGAGGAGCTCATCGAGATCGCCGAGAGCGAGGCCTCCTGCGAGCTCTACGGAATCCTCAAGCGACCCGATGAGAAGTTCGTCACCGAGCGTGCCTACGACAACCCGAAGTTCGTCGAGGACATGGTGCGGGACGTCGCCACCCGGCTGAATGCCGATGAGCGCATCGCCGCCTACGTGGTGGAGTCGGAGAACTTCGAGTCCATCCACAATCATTCGGCTTACGCGCTCATCGAGCGCGACAAGGGCGAGCCGGTGCCTTTCAGCAAGGACACTTAACGTGTCCTTGCTCCGGCGAGCGCCCACGCACGGATGCGTGGGCCGGCGGGCCTGCCACCAGGGATGGTCATTGGCACGGCCTATGCCGGTGTAGAAGCGACCGGCCAGCTGACCACCGCGCGCAGGCCGGGGTCGTTGCTCTCCAGCGCGAGCCGTGCCCGGTGCAGGCGGGCGATGGCCGCCACCAGCGACAGGCCGAGTCCGCTGCCCTGAAGGCCCGATCGCTGTCCCACCAGGGCAAACGGCTGCCCGGCGCGCATGCGCTCCTCCGCCGGCATGCCGGGCCCATTGTCGCTGATGACCAGTTGCGCGCTGCCCGCGAGCCGCTTCACCGCGACTTCGATCCGGCCACCCGATGGCACATACTTGATCGCATTCTCCAGCAGGTTGGTGATGAGCTGCGCGAGCAGCTGCCGGTTGCCTTCGAGGATCACTCCGCGATCGGCGTGGCCCGCCAGGGTGAGGCCCTGCTCACGCGCCACCGGCTCGAACAGCTCCACCAGCTCATCGGCCAGCTCGCCGATGTCAACCGGCGCAGGTGAGGCGAGCGGCGCTCCCGACTCCGCAAGGGCGATCTGAAGCAACGTGGCCAGGGTGCGCTGCAGCCGGTCGACTTCCCGCAACGCCGACTCCACAGGCTCCCGGACGCCGGCCTCCAGCTTGGGCAGACGCAGCACCGCATCCATCCGCGTCCGCAGCCGATGCAGCGGTGCGCGCAGGTCGTGCGCGACACTGTCGAAAGTCGCGCGCAGAGTACGTGTTTGTTCCTCGAGCCGGTCCAGCACGCGATTTACCGACGCCGCGAGCGCATCGAACTCATCGCTGGTGCCGACGACCGGCAGCCGGTGGCCTTGCTCGCCCGACATGATCCGCACGCAGATATCCGTGACATCGCCAACGCGGCGGGCGAGACGGAAGCTGAAGGAGAATCCGGCGATGCCCGCCACCAGGATCGAGAGCCCGATCCCCCACAGCGTGGCGATCTGAAACGTACGTACGTACTTGCGGTCCTGCGACATGTCGCTGCCGACCAGCAGCCAGTCGCCGTTCGGGAGCTTGCGCACGGAAGCGCGCACGGGATGAACGGAGCGTTGTCCCGGCTCGATGGATTCGATGCGAAACTCCGGGTAAGGCTCGGCCGGGGCGCCGTCGAACGGCCAGTTGGTGACGTTGCCGGCCAGGCGATCGAATTTGGGATCGGCGAGCATGTAGACCGCGCCGATCCGCCCCCAGCTGTCGATGCGCAGGTTGATCTCGTCGGTGACCCCGGGAATGCCGCTGCGGACGTACTGGCTCTCCAGGCTTCTCAACTCCGCGTCGATGATCACATCGACATCGCCTTGGACGATGCTCTGCGTCAGCAGGTAGGTGCTGCCGAGGGTCACGCACACGGC
>DASVWT010000421.1:0-5770 GCA_036393055.1 Steroidobacteraceae bacterium | reverse complement strand
CCGGCTCCATCCGGGTGAGCGTCGAGAAGATCGACGAGCTGATGAACACCGTCGGGGAGCTGGTGATCACCCAGGCGATGCTGAGCCAGCTCGGCTCGCATTTCGACGGGCCTGACGCCGGGAAGCTGCGCGCCGGCCTCGGACAGCTCGAACGCAACATGCGCGAGCTGCAGGAGAGCGTCATGCGGGTGCGCATGCTGCCGATCAGCTTCGTCTTCAGCCGCTTCCCGCGCATGGTGCGCGACCTCACCCAGCGGCTCGGCAAGCAGATCGAGCTCAAGCTCACCGGCGAGCAGACGGAACTCGACAAGACCGTGCTCGAGAAGATCGGCGACCCGCTGGTGCACCTCGTGCGCAACTGCATCGACCATGGCATCGAGTCGCCGGAGGCGCGTATCGCCGCCGGCAAGCCAGCCGAGGGCACGGTGCATCTGGACGCCTGTCATCGCGGCGGCAACATCGCCGTGGAGGTGAGCGACGATGGCGGCGGCCTCGACCAGGAGCGCATCCTGGCCAAGGCGCGCGCCCGGGGCCTGGTCGGTCCCACCGATTCTCTCACCGAGGCGGAGATCCACGAGCTCATCTTCGTTCCCGGGTTCTCCACCGCGGAAAAGACCACCGATCTCTCCGGCCGTGGCGTCGGCATGGATGTCGTGCGGCGCAACGTGAAGGCGCTCGGCGGCAAGATCGAGGTGAGGAGCGAGGCCGGGCGAGGCTCGAGATTCACGATCACGCTGCCCCTGACGCTCGCCATCGTGGACGGCCAGTCCGTCGCGGTGGGCACCGAGACTTACATCGTGCCACTCGTCTCCATCGTGGAGTCGATGCAGCTCAAGGCGACGGGCGTGACCCGGCTCTCCGGCCACAGCGAGGTGCTCTCCTTCCGCGGCGATTACCTGCCCATCATCCGGCTGCACGAGCTCTTCGGCGTCGAGCCGCGCTCCCGGGCGCTGCACGAGGGGCTGGTGGTGGTCGCCGAGGGCGAGGGACGCCGTGTCGGTCTCTTCGTCGATGACCTGCTCGGACAGCAGCAGGTGGTCATCAAATCTCTGGAAGCCAACTACGGGCACATCGAGGGCGTCTCCGGCGCGACCATCCTCGGCGACGGCTCGGTGGCACTCATTCTCGATGTGCCGGGGCTGATTCGCGCGGCGTCCATGCGGGCGGCGGCGTGAGGCTCACGGCGGTGAATACGAGGCATCACAATCATGTCCACTAACCCGGTCGAGCGGCAACAGGGTTCCGGCGGCGGCCCCCATCAGGTCCTCACCTTCGTGCTCGGCAACGAGACCTACGGCGTCGACATCCTGCGCGTGCAGGAGATCCGCGGCTGGTCCGCGGTGACCAAGATTCCCCATGCCCCGGCACACGTGCTCGGGGTACTGAACCTGCGCGGCTCCATCGTTCCCATCGTCGATCTGCGCATGCGCTTCGCTCTCGAGCGGGCCGAGTACACCACCGTGACGGTGATCATCGTGATGTCGGTCAACACACCGGCGGGACGCCGCGATTTCGGGGTCGTCGTCGATGGTGTCTCGGACGTGGTCGACGTCAACTCCGCCGAGGTGAAACCGGCGCCCGAGCTCGGCTCGCGCTCCGCCACCGATTACATTCGCGGCCTGGTATCGGTCGCCGAGCGCATGGTGGTGCTGCTCGACATCGACCGCCTGATCGGCCGCGATCTCACCCTTTCCGCCGAGGTCGACGGCGACGAAGCGCTCGCCGCCAGCGCCGCCTGACCGGAGACAGAACCCGAAATGAGCATGACCCGAAACATCATCGAGGAGACGCGCGAGATCATCAGTGCGGCCTCGCAGGGCGACCTCACGCGCCGGCTCGATGCCCGCATCGACAGCCCCGAGCTGCGCGCCATGGCCGAGGGCATCAATTCGCTCCTCGAGAGCATGGCCGGCATCGTCCGCGGCATCGAATCGACCGCTTCCGAGGTGAACCGCTCGGCCGAGGAGATCTCCTCGGGCAATACCAACCTGTCGCGGCGTACCGAGGAGCAGTCCGCCTCGCTCGAAGAGACGGCATCCTCGATGGAGGAGATGACCACCACCGTCAAGCAGAATGCCGACAACGCGGCGCAGGCGAGCCAGCTCGCCCTCGCGGCGCGCGATCAGGCGGAGCGCGGCGGGGTCGTGGTGAATCAGGCCGTGGCCGCGATGTCGGACATCAAGCAGTCCTCGAAGAAGATTGCCGACATCATCGGCGTGATCGACGAGATCGCCTTCCAGACCAACCTGCTCGCGCTGAATGCGGCCGTCGAGGCGGCGCGTGCCGGCGAGCAGGGCCGCGGCTTCGCGGTGGTGGCGAGCGAGGTGCGCAGCCTCGCGGGCCGCTCCGCCACGGCCGCCAAGGAGATCAAGGGACTCATCCAGGACTCGGTGCGCAAGGTCGAGGACGGCTCGGCTCGCGTCACCCAGTCCGGCCACACGCTCGAGGAGATCGTCGCCTCGGTGAAGAAGGTCTCCGACATCGTCGCGGAGATCGCCGCCGCCTCGCGCGAGCAGTCGGCCGGTATCGAGCAGGTGAACCGGGCCGTCATGCAGATGGACGCGCTCACCCAGCAGAACGCCGCCCTGGTGGAGGAGGCGACCGCCGCGGCGCAGCACATGACGGGCCAGGCCCGCGAGCTGAGCGAGACCATGGGCCGCTACCGGGTCGATTCCCATGGACTGCGCGCGGTGCCCTCACCCTCATTCGGCAATGCGCGCACGGCGCGCAGTGCCTGAGCACTCCACATGACCACCATGGCGCTAAATCGTCTGAATCTCTGGCAGAAGCTGGGAGCCGTCGTCCTGGCGATGCTCGTGCCGGCGATCCTGGTCGGATTCTTCTACTTCACCGCCATGGGAGGCGAGCTGAGTCAGGCCCGCGGCGAGCTCGAGGGAATCCGATTCCTCCAGGCCATAAACTCCGTCGAGTCGACCGTTAAGACTCACGGTGCCCGCGCGTTCGTCTTCGCCAGCGGCGATACGGCACGGCGGCCGGCCGTAGTGTCCATGCAGCGGGAAGTCGACACGGCGATGAGCCGCCTCGAGGATATCGCCGCACGGCTGGGCGAGACCTACGGAGTGGCGGCGGACATCGCCACGCTGCGCTCGCAGTGGAGCGCGGAGGAGGCGGCGACTCTGACCCAACCGGCCGCACAGATTGCCATCGCGCATGCCGCGCTGATCGATCGCCTGGATCAGCTCACCGCGGCCGTAGCGGCCGGGTCGAGAACCGCGTCGGACCCCGATCAGACGACCCGCACTCTCATCGAGATCGGCTCCGAATATGCGCCGTCGGCGCTGGCTCAGTCCGACAGCATGCGCCGGTATGCCGTCGATGCCGCCTCCAAGAGCTATCTGGGCGGTGACGACCAGATGGGAATCAAGATCTATCGCAGCCGGGTGCTGTCGCGATTCGAGCAGATCCAGGCGGGGCTCGCCGAGCTGCCGCCGCAAGTGCGTGCTCCGCTGCAGAGCGAGCTCGACTCCGTGCAGCAGGCGTTCGGGCAGTTCGGCGGCGTGGTCGACTCGCAGATCATCAATGCTTCCAGCATCAAGACGCCCGGCGGCGCGATCTACGACGCCGGCATACCGACGAGCCACGCGTTGCAGAAGCTTGCGAAGGAGAGCCTGGACGCCGCCGCATCGACACTATCCGCACGCGCTTCCGCGATTGCCGCGCACCGCAATCTGACCGCCTTCTTCGCGATCGCCGCGCTGGCGTGCGCGCTGGCTCTGGCGAGGCTCGTGAGAGTGTCCCTGTCGCGGCCGCTCGGCCGTGCGATCGACGTGTTCGGGCGCATCTCCCAGGGTGAGTACGAGAACGAGCTCGATACGCGCCGGGACGATGAGGCCGGGCAGGTGCTCAAGGCCCTCGCCGCCATGCAGGGGAAGCTGCGCGCCCAGATCGAGAACGAGCGTGCCGTCGCGGCGGAGAACTCGCGCATCCGGCACGCCCTCGACAAGGCGTCCACTTGCGTGGTGCTGGCCGACGGCGAGCACAGGATCATCTATCTCAACGATGCCGCCCAGGCCACCTTCGAGCGCAATGCGGCGGAGATCCGCACGGCGCTCCCCGCCTTCGACGCCGCGAAGCTGCGCGGCTCCAGTCTCGAGGCGCTGTCCGCCGATCCCGCCGCCGAGAGGCGGCTCCTCGATGCGCTCACGGGTGAGCGCGTGGAGGAGCGCACCCTCGGGGACCTGTGCTTCCGCACCGTCACCAACCGGGTGACCGGCGAGCGCGGCGAGCGGCTGGGCACTGTCATGGAGTGGACCCCGCGCACTCAGGAGGTGCGCGTCGAGCAGGAGCTGCAGGGCGTGCTCGCCGCGTTCAATGGCGGCGATCTCAGCCAGCGGATCGACCTCACCTACAAGTCGGGCTTCTTCCAGGCGCTGGGAGCCGGCGTCAACCGCCTGGCCGAGAGCCTGGTCGAGATCGTCTCGCGCGTGAAGAGCGCCGTGCGCGAGATCGCCCTCGGGGCCGAGGAGATCACCGCGGGCAACTCGAATCTGTCGCTGCGCACCGAGGAGCAGGCTTCCTCGCTCGAGGAGACCGCCTCCTCCATGGAGGAGATGACCACCACCGTCAAGCAGAACGCCGACAACGCGGCGCAGGCGAATCAGCTCGCCGTCGCGGCGCGCGACCAGGCCGAGCAAGGCGGTGCCGTGGTCGGCAAGGCGGTCGATGCCATGTCCGGCATCAACGAGTCGGCCAAGAAGATCGCCGACATCATCGGCGTCATCGACGAGATCGCCTTCCAAACCAACTTGCTCGCGCTCAATGCCGCGGTCGAAGCCGCGCGCGCCGGCGAGCAGGGGCGCGGCTTCGCCGTGGTGGCAAGCGAGGTGCGCAACCTCGCCGGCCGGTCCGCGACCGCCGCCAAGGAGATCAAGAGCCTGATCGAGGACAGCGTGCGGAAAGTCGAGGACGGCTCGGGTCTGGTGACCCAATCCGGGCGCACGCTCGGGGAGATCGTCACCTCGGTGAAGAAGGTCACCGACATCGTCGCCGAGATCGCCGCCGCCTCGCGCGAGCAGTCCTCGGGCATCGAGCAGGTCAATCGCGCGGTCGTGCAGATGGACGAGCTCACCCAGCAGAACGCGACGCTGGTCGAGCAGGCCACCGCCGCCTCGCAATCCATGACCGGACAGGTGCGTGAGCTCAACGAGATGCTCGGGCGCTATGACCTCGGCGCCCAGGGCGCCGGGAAACCGTCCATGGTGCCGCCAGCGCCCAATGTGGGGAACGTTTCCCGACCCGCGCAGCGAAACGCGCAGGAACCCCGCCGCGCCGCAGGGGCCGGTGGTGAATGGATCGAGGTTTAGAGGTAAATCCATGCAACTTCTCAACCGTTTGAAGCTCTGGCAGAAGCTCGCTCTGCTCGTCGCCGCGATGGCGGTGCCGACGGCGCTGCTCGGAGTCTTCTACCTGAGCGCCGCCAACGGCGAGGTCTCACAGGCCCGCAACGAGCTCGCCGGCGCCAACTATGCTCATGAGGTCGGCGCGGTGCTGGCGCAGGTCGCCAATCACCGCAGCCTCCTTTTCGCGGTGCTCACCGGCGACACCTCTCGCCGCGCGGAGCTCACGGACTCCGAGACCACGATCGACAAAGCCATCTCCGACGTCGATGCGGGCGGCTCGGCAGTCACCGCGCAGCTTGGCGTTACCGACGACTGGCAGGGAATCAAGGCCGACTGGCAGCAGTTGAAATCGGACGAGGCGAAGCTGTCGGCCGACGACGCGGTCGCCCGGCACGATGCCCTCATCGCAA
>DASVWT010000420.1:0-9657 GCA_036393055.1 Steroidobacteraceae bacterium | reverse complement strand
GAGGAACTTGACCGGATCGACGCCGGCGCTGAAGCCGAGCCAGCCGAAGAGGCAACAGGTGAGCCACGCGAGCGGCACCAGGCCCGCCGTGAAAACGGCCGGCTTGTAGATCAGCCGGTAGCGCCGCTCGACATTGAGCATGTCAGTAGTAGCGGCGCAGGTCCATGCCGCGGTAGAGGGCCGCGACCTCCGCGGCGTAGCCGTTGAACATCAGGGTCGGCTGGCGCTCGTGGAAAAGAGGCGCGCCGATGCGCCGCTCGGTCGCCTGGCTCCAGCGCGGGTGCGGAACCTCAGGGTTGACGTTGGCATAGAAGCCGTACTCGCCCGGAGCGGCCTGATTCCAGGTGTTGAGCGGCTGGGTCTCGGTGAAGCGGATCTTCACGATCGACTTGATGCCTTTGAAGCCGTACTTCCACGGAACGATGAGCCGCAGCGGCGCACCGTCCGGGTTCGGCAGCTCCCGGCCATAGAGCCCAACGACCATCAGCGTCAGGGGATTCATCGCCTCATCCATGCGCAGCCCCTCGCGGTAGGGCCACTCGAGAATCGGCGGCCAGGAGGCCTGGCCCGGCATCTGCGTGGGGCGGTAGACCGTCTCGAAGGCCACGTACTTCGCCCTGGAGGTGGGCTTGAAGCGCTGGAGCATGCTCGCGAGCGGAAAGCCTACCCACGGAATGACCATCGACCAGGCCTCGACGCAGCGGAAGCGGTAGATGCGCTCCTCGAGCGCGTAGGGCTTGAGGAAATCCTCGAGGTGGAAGTTGCCCGTGACTTCCGCCTCGCCTTCGACCGCGATGCTCCAGGGTCTCGTGCTCAGCTGGTGGGCATTGGCGGCGGGATCGGTCTTGTCGACGCCGAACTCATAATAGTTGTTGTAGTTCGTGATCTGCTCCCAGGTGTTCGGTGTCTCGTCCTGGCCGCTGGCGTGTACCAGGGCGGCGACGGACTCCCGCGGGTTCGGCGTGAAGGCGAGCGGGGCCCCGGCCTGGCCTGGCAGCACGGCAGCCCGCGCAGCCCCGATCGACGCGCCGATTCCGGCGGCAAGCGCCCCGGTAAGGAAGGAGCGGCGATTGAGGTACACCGCAGGGGGGGTGATCTGCGAGGGGGGGATTTTGGGTATGCGGGGCGACAAGGAATACCTCCTCTCCCTGGGACTTCGTGGGAGGCGCGGCGTTCGTTACAGCGAGTCTGTGAGCCTGACCGCAACGATTCGGATTATAGTACGCACATGAGATACGTCTTCGCTCCGCCGCCGCACGCGGCCGTGCGGATCGTCGGCTCGACCGGCTGGTTTCCGGTGCACCGCGTCTATTGTGTCGGCCGCAATTACGCCGATCACGCGCAGGAGATGGGCGCGACGGGCAAGGAGCCGCCGTTCTTCTTCCTGAAGCCCGGCGATGCCGTGCTCCCGGTGGCGGAGGGGGAGACGGGCGTGCTGCGCTACCCAGGCCTCACGCGGGAGCTGCACCACGAAGTCGAGCTGGTCGTCGCCATGCGTGAAGGCGGCAGCAATCTCAGTCCCGCCGACGCGGAGCGCTGCATCTACGGCTATGCGGTGGGTCTCGACATGACACGCCGCGACCTGCAGAGCGAGATGAAGAAGCTCGGCCGGCCGTGGTGCATCGCCAAGGGATTCGACCGCTCTGCGCCCGTGGGCAGCATCACCCCGGCTGCCTGGCTGGAGGATATCTCGAAGATCGAGATCACGCTGGAGGTGAACGGCGTGCGCCGCCAACACGGCAGGGTGAGCGACCTCATCTGGACGATTCCCGAGATCATCGCGCACCTCTCCACCGCGTGGGAGATCAAGCCCGGGGACCTCATCTTCACGGGCACTCCGGCGGGCGTGGGATCCGTTGGCCCTTCCGACCTCATGACGGCCAATGGCACCGATCTGGCGGAGCTGCGCGTGCGCGTGATGCGCGCCTGACCGTTCCCGCGCATGGATATCGAGGAATTCCGCCGGCTCGGGCACGAGGTGGTCGATTGGATCGCGGACTACCGGGCGCGCAGCGCCCGCGGCGAGTTCCCCGTGATGTCGCGCTCCGCCCCCGGAGAGCTGCGCGCCGCATTGCCGGCGGCGCCGCCGGCCGAGCCGCAGGCGCTCGATGGCCTGCGCGATGAGCTGACGAGCCTCATCCTGCCCGGCTGCACCCACTGGCAGGATCCGCGCTTCTTCGCCTACTTTCCCTCCAACAGCGCGCTCGCCGCCGTCCTCGGGGATTTCCTGAGCACGGGACTCGCACAGCTCGGTCTCAACTGGCAGGCGAGCCCCGCGCTCACCGAGCTCGAGGAGCTGACCACGGACTGGCTGCGGCAGATGTTGGGACTCTCCGAGGGCTGGAGCGGCGTGATCCAGGATACGGCTTCGACCGCCACCCTGGTGGCTCTCATCTGCGCGCGGGAACGCACCACCTCCCATGGTGCCGCGCGCGGCGGTCTGCAGGCGAGCGAGCAGCCGCTCATCGTCTATTCCTCGAGCCAGAGCCACAGCTCCGTGGAAAAGGCGGCCCTGCTTGCCGGCTTCGGTCGCGACAACCTCCGTGTCGTCGCAGTCGACGATCGGTATGGCATGAGCGCCGAAGCGCTGCGCCGCGCAGTCGAGGCGGACGAGGCTGCTGGACGTGCGCCGTGCGCGGTCGTGGCGACGGTCGGCTCCACGTCGACCACAGCTGTGGACCCGCTGGAACAGATCGCCAGTGTCGCCTGGGCACACGGCCTCTGGCTGCACGTCGATGCCGCCATGGCGGGCTCCGCCATGATCCTTCCGGAATGCCGCCCGCTCTGGCAGGGCATCGAGCAGGCCGATTCGCTGGTGACGAATCCGCACAAGTGGCTCGGCGCCTCCTTCGACTGCTCCAGCTATTTCGTCCGCGATCCGCAGCACCTGGTGCGCGTGATGTCGACCAATCCGAGCTACCTGCGTACCGCCGCGGATTCCAGGGTCAAGAATTTCCGCGACTGGGGCATACCGCTCGGCCGGCGGTTCCGCGCCCTGAAGTTGTGGTTGCTCATTCGCGAGCAGGGCGTGCGCGGCCTGCAGGAGCGGCTGCGACGAGATCTCGAGCACGCCCGCTGGCTCGCGGCCCAGGTCGATGCCGCGCCAGGCTGGCAACGCCTCGCGCCCGTGCCGTTCCAGACGGTGTGCGTGCGCCACGTTCCGCCGGGGTTGGCCGGCGAGGCTCTCGATGCCCACACGCTCGCCTGGGTGCGACGCATCAACGAGTCTGGCCGCGCCTATCTCACTCCCGCGATGCTCGGGGACCGATGGATGGTGCGGATCTCCTTCGGGGTCGAGGCGACCGAGCACGAGCACGTCGTGCAGCTCTGGGGCCAGATGCGCGAGGAAGCCGGTCGCGGCGGCTAGCCGGGCCCGGATGGCAGTCAGCAGCGAGATGCCATAGACTCACTCGTCGTCATGGCCTCCGGCGCTCCTCTGACGTGGAGCGTCCGTGTCAGCATGAAGCGTACCCCAGAGGCAACCCATGTCCAGCTTCAAGGCTCTACGCGTGCAGCAGGCGCCCGCCGGGCGCTTCGCACGCCTCGAGTCGGTCACCGTCGATGAGCTCACGCCCGGGGATGTTGTTATCCGGGTGGCCTACTCGTCGCTTAACTACAAGGATGCGCTCGCCGTCACGGGCAGGGGCTCGATCGCGCGCGGCTATCCCCGGACGGCCGGAATCGATCTCTCGGGCATCGTCGAGTCCAGCAGCGATCCCGCCTACCGTCCTGGCGATCGGGTGCTCGCGACCGGGGCAGGCCTCGGCGAGACGCTGGATGGAGGCCTGGCGCAGCGCGCACGGCTGCCGGCTGCCGCCCTGGTGCCGCTGCCCCAGGGCCTGAGCCTCTTCGAGGCGATGGCGCTCGGCACTGCAGGCTTCACCGCGGCGCTCGCGCTGCGGCGGCTGCTTGAGAATCACCAGACACCTGATCGCGGCCCCATCGCGGTCACGGGCGCAACCGGTGGTGTCGGCGGCATTGCGCTCGGTTTGCTCAAACGCGCCGGCTTCACCACGGCGGCCATTACCGGCAAGCCCGACGCCGCGCCCTACCTGCGCGAGCTCGGTGCGGACGAGGTGCTGACGCGAGGCTCGCTGACGACCTCGGGCAAGCCGCTCGAGACGGCGGTCTGGGGCGGCGCAGTCGATAACCTGGGCGGCGAGACACTGGCGTACCTGACGCGCACGGTGCGGCCCTGGGGCAACATCGCCTGCGTCGGCCTCGCTCAATCCCCGGCGCTCGAGACCACCGTCATGCCACTCATTCTTCGCGGAGTCAGTCTCCTCGGCATACATTCTGTCGACGTGCCTCGCGCGTGGCGTCTCGCGGTCTGGGACAAGCTGGCAGGGGAATGGAAGCCCGACCGCATCGAGCGCCTCATCGTGCGCGCCGTCATCGGCCTGGAGGCGGTGCCCCGGGCCTGCGAGGAGTTGATGGCCGGAGAGGCGCGCGGGCGGTATGTGGTCCGCATCGAATGAATGCGCTCGAGGTTCGGGATTTAGGGGTGCGGCTGGGCAGCACCGAAGTCGTTCGCGGCGTGACTTTCCAGCTGCCGCGCGGCAGCTGTCTCGCCGTCATCGGGCCGAACGGCGCCGGCAAGACGGTGATGCTGCGGGCGTTGATCGGCGCGCTGCCCCATACCGGGAAGATCGCCTGGGCCGCCGACACGGTGCTCGGCTACGTTCCGCAGAAACTCGATATCGAACGGGATCTGCCGCTCAATGGCCGCGACTTCCTGCGCGCCAGGGCGGCGCTCGCCCGCAGCTCACCGGCGATGCAGGCGCAGGCACTGCGCTCCGTCGGCCTTCCCGAGGAGGCGCTGGCGACCCCCATCGGCAACATGTCGGGGGGCCAGTTTCAACGCCTCCTGATCGCTTTCGCGCTCCTCGGCCGTCCCAACGTGCTGCTGCTCGATGAGCCGGCCGCAGGCATCGATGCTCCGGGGCAGGCGCAGCTCAACGAGGTGATTCACGGCTTGCAGGATACCCAGGCCATGACGGTACTCCTCGTCTCGCACGACCTGAGTGTTGTCTATCAGTATGCGGATTACGTCCTCTGCCTTGGACGCCATGGGGCATGCTTCGGGCCGCCGCGCTCGGCGCTGACGCCCGAGGCGCTCTACGAAGTTTACGGTCAGCCACTGGGATTTCATGTCCACTCCCACGATCACTCATGAGTTGGCGCCAGCGCTCGGCTCGCTCGCGCTCTCCGCCCTCATGGCGGTGGCTGCGGGGCTCATCGGCAGCTTCGCCGTCATGCGGCGGATGGTGCTCGCCGCGGATCCCATGTCGCACATCGCGCTCCCCGGGATCGGCATCGCGCTGATCCTCCGTGTGAACCCCGTCTGGGGCGCTCTCGCGCTGCTGTTGCTCGGGGCCGTGCTCATCTGGGCGGTCGAGCGTCGCATCCGCATCGCCACCGAGGCGGTGATCGGGGTGACCTTCGCGGTGGCGCTGGCCATCGGCAGCATCATCACCTCGGGTGAGGAACTGATCGATGCGCTGCTCGGCGCGCCCGGCACCCTGACCCCGCACGAGGTGGCTTTCGGCATCGCCGGCGCGCTGATCGTCATCGTGTTCGTGCTGCGCGAGCGCAATGCGCTCGTCGTGCGGCTGGTGTCCCCGGAGATCGCGCTGACTTCGGCGATCGATGTGGCCCGGCTCGATCTTTATTTCCTCCTCGCGTTCGCGCTCACCATCGGGTTGGGATTGCGATTCCTCGGGGTGCTGCTGATGGGCTCGCTCATCATCATCCCCGCCGCCATCGCCAGGCGCTTTGCGCGCGGGCTAGGGACGATGCTGACGCTTTCCGTCGCGGTCGCCGTCGCTTGCACGGTGGCAGGGACTTATGTCGCATCGCTCGCCGGCCGGCCGAGCGGCCCCTTCATCGTCATGGTTGCTGGCGGACTCTTCTTTCTTTCACTCCTGCGGCGCCGCGAAGCCTGAGAGCCTGCCTGGCATGGAGCGTGCATGTTGGGCCGTTACGTCCCAGCTACAACAGGGGATCGGCATGACATGGCTAGACTCGGGGATTCGTGTTCTCCTCCTTGCGCAGGGCACCGCCGTGCGCTGGCTGCGGGAGGAGCTCAACTTACTGAAGATCCGCATCCGGCTCACCGATGGCTGCATCGAAGAGCTGGCGCGCGAGGCAGATCACGCTGCGCGCCGCGCCGTCACCGCCGGATCGGAAGGCACCTACGCCGAGCGGCTGCGAGAGCAGCTGGGCGTGCAGGCGAGCTGGGTTCGGCGCTGGACCGATACCGATGAGAAAGTGCCCGCCGACGATCCGGCGGCACAGGCGTTTGTAAGAATTGCGCGCAAATATGCGCTGCCCCGCCCCTGGAGGCTCTCGGAGCCGGTGGCGGTGGAAGTGGTCCCGTTGCGGCGATCATGGTCCTGGGCCGCCGACTTCCACCCGCAGGCCCTCGGCCACTGAGCGCCACGCCGATACGAGGGACAGCGCGCGCCGGTGCACCTCGCCGGCGGAGTGGCCGGGGCGATAGAGATCGCCTCCCACGCCGAGCCCGGCGCAGCCGGCCAGGCGCCACGGCGCGAGATTCGCGGCGCCCACACCGCCGACGGCAAACACGGGGACGGTGGAAGGCAACACGTCGCGCAAGGCTTTCAGGTGCGCCGGCCCATAGCTCGCCGCCGGAAACAGCTTGAGCATGCCGGCGCCTGCGCCGAGCGCCGCGAAAGCCTCGGTCGCGGTGGCAAAGCCGGGCATCACCGTCATCCCGATGGCCACGGCCCGCTCGATGACCGCGGGCGCGGTGTTGGGTGTTACGATCAGCCGGCCGCCTGCGGCACGTACCGCATCGACATCGGCCGGGCGCAGCACCGTGCCGGCGCCGCAGAGGCACCGGTCGCCGAATCTGCCGGCGAGGCGCGCGATGCTGTCGAGGGGCGAGGGCGAGTTGAGTGGCACCTCGATCGCGCCGATGCCGGCCGCGTGCAGGGCCGCGGCCACCTCGAGCACTTCCTGCGGCTGGATGCCGCGCAGGATGGCGACCAGGGGCAGGATGCCCTCGGGCCAGGTCTGGGGCGAGGCGCTCATGGACGGCACAGTGTGCGAAGCCCCGCGAGCGCGCACTGCTCGCCATCAAGGCGCGAGGCCGCGAGATCGAAGCGGCGCAAGGCTTGCGCATATCGCTCATTGAGCGCGCCATCACCGATGAGTACCACCTCCGTCCTGGCATCGAAGAGCGGAATGGCCCCGCGCACGTCCGCACCGATCAGCAGGCCGGAGAGGTACGAGAGCGCCCATTCCGGCGAGCGGCCGTCGATCAGCTGCCGGCTGCGCACGGCAAACAGGGCGTGCAGCAGGCTTGCGGTGCCGAGCGCCGCGGCAGCCTCGAGCCCCCTCTGGAAGCCGTCCTCGGGGTTGCCCGATGTGCTCCGGCCGGACGCGCTCAGCGCGCCGTGAGGCTCGCTGTTTGTGGCAGCGCGCGCCGCGCGCGTCAGGGTGCTGCCGTCGCGCAGCAGTGCGAAAGTCTCACCGGTGAGTGCCGTCAGGAAGTCGCGTACGCATCCGTCCTCTACATACGCCCACTTGGTGTGCGTGCCCGGCAAGCAGAGCAGGTGACGGCCGGAAGCGAGGGCGGGGTGCAGCGCGAAGGCGCCGGCGATTTGTGTCTCCTCGCCACGCATCACATCCGGGGACCCCAGGCGGCTCCTGCATGAGAGTCCCGGCGCAATGGCCACCGGCGCGCCGTCCGCCTCGAACCGCAGAGCCGCCTCGCCCAGTGCACGCAGGTTGGCCGGGCAGGACAGATACGCGGTCTCCCGCCAGCCGTTGCGCGAGCCCGCCATGCCGCACAGAACGAGCGGCAAGGGTCCGTGATCGTCCCGCCAGCCGGCGATCAGTGCCCGCAGGACCTCGCCGGCCGGCTCGCGCAGGGCGCCGATGCCGGGACCCTGGCGGGTCTCGAGCACACGATCTGCGAGGCAAAGAAAGAGCCGCAGCCGGGACGTGCCCCAGTCTGCGGCGATATGGTGTTCGCGTTCCATTTAGGGTCGATATGGTACCGTGGCGCCGCCTATGCCACACACGGATATTCCCGCCGCGGCGCCGAGCGATGCCGCGGGGGCCCCACGCCATGAGAAGCTGAATACCCGGGCCGCAGGCGTCGTCGCCCTCGCGGTGCTCGGCAGCCGCATCCTGGGTCTGGTGCGGGATCAGGTGTTCGGCACGCTCTTCGGCGGCGGGGAGGTCATGGACGCCTTCATCATGGCCTTCCGCATCCCGAACCTGCTGCGGGACCTGTTCGCCGAGGGGGCCCTGTCGACGGCCTTCATCACGGTGTTCACCAAGACCAACGCCGTAGAGGGCGAGCGCGCCGCCTGGGAGCTGGCGAACAAGGTGGCGACCGCGGCGGCGGTACTGGTCAGCTTTCTCACCCTGGTCGGCATCCTCTGCGCGCCCTGGATCGTTGCGGTACTCGCGCACGGCTTCCCGCCGGCCAAGGCGGCCCTCACGGTGACGCTGACACGCGTCATGTTCCCCTTCATCCTGCTGGTCTCGCTGGCGGCTCTGGTCATGGGGATGCTGAATGCGCGCAATGTCTTCGGCATCCCGGCGGCGGCCTCGAGCTTCTTCAACCTGGGCTCCATCATCGCCGGGGCAGGCATCGGCTGGGCGATCGATCCGCATTTCGGCCAGCGCGCCACCCTGGGGCTCGCGATCGGGACACTGATCGGCGGGGCGATGCAGCTCGGGGTGCAGCTGCCGTGCCTCAGGCGCCTGGGCTATCACTTCCGCCCGGACTTCCGCTGGCGCGACAAGGGAGTCAGGGCCATCCTGCGCCTCATGGGCCCATCGGTGATCGCGGCGAGCTCCACGCAGGTGAACGTGCTCGTCAACTCCGTGTTCGCCTCGAACCTCGGCAATGGTCCGGTCACCTGGCTGCAGTACTCCTTTCGGCTGATGCAGCTGCCGCTCGGGATCTTCGGCGTCGCGCTCGGCACGGTATCGCTGCCGTTGCTCGCGCGGATGGCCGCGGGCGGCAACACCGTGGGATTTCGCACCGAGCTCGCGCGCGGCATGCGGCTCGCCTTCCTCCTGACCATACCGGCGAGCATCGGCCTGATCCTGCTCGCCGGCCCCATCATGTCGGTGCTGTTCCAACATGGCCGCTTCACGGCGTACGATGCCCGCGAGGCGGCGGATGCACTGCGCTTCTACGCCATCGGCCTTTGCGGCTACGCCGCTCTCAAGGTCCTGGTCAACGCCTTCTATGCGATCGACCGGCGCAAGACGCCGATGTTCGTGAGTTTCGGGGCGGTGGGGCTCAATCTGCTGCTCAACTGGCTCTTCACCGTGCGGCTCGGCTGGGGGCATCAGGGGCTCGCCTTCTCGACCGCCTGCATTGCCACCACCAACTTCATCGTCCTTTACGTGCTGATGCACCGGCACCTGGGGAGGCTCGAGTCGCGCGCCATGCTCTCGCTCCTCCTGCGGCTCTCCGTCGCCTCGGCGGTGCTCGCCGGAATCTGCTGGGCGGGCGATCATTATCTGCTCGCCGGCTGGGCGAGCGAGCGGTTCCTGCCGAAGGCGGGCTCGCTCGCCGCTGTCATCGTTGCCGGGGCTGGCGCGTTCCTGCTCTGCGCGACCGCGCTTCGCATCCGCGAGATGCAGGACATCGTGCTCGCCGTGCAG
>DASVWT010000419.1:0-8028 GCA_036393055.1 Steroidobacteraceae bacterium | reverse complement strand
GCTCGTAGCCGGTGAAGTGGATGATCTCGCGCGCGACCGGCACCCAGGCGGCGAGCCCGGCCTCGGGCAGGAACTCCTCGAGAAAGCGCGCACCGCGGGAGACATGGACGCGGGTGAATTCCGCGCCGTTGCGCGAGTCCTGATCGTCCGCGCGACGCAGATACCCGACGTCGTGGAAGAGGCCGGTGATGAGGCCCGCCACCGCGCGCTCAGCGCCCAGGCGCTCGGCCTCCGGCGCCTGGCGCTCGTATCCGACGAGCAGGCGCGCCAGGGCCAGGGTGATGTCCAGGGTGTGCTGGCGGTCGTGATAGACGGTGTCGACGCCATGAAAGCCGGGGACTTCGCCCGCGAACAGCCGCTCGAAGTGGCTGAAGGAGTGCCGCAGGGGCTCCATGGGAACAACCGGCCAGGTGGCCCGGTACAGCGCCTCCACGGCGCGCAGCACCGCCTCCGGGGAGCTCACCTGGACGGAATTGGTTACGTCGAAGTCACTGCGCCGGGCGCTGCTCATTCTGGTGGTCTGTGGCGGCCTCGCGGCCGCTCCCCGGGAGCGAGATTCGGGTCAGTCTAGGAGCCGTCCCATCCTCGCCACTGCGACGTGTTGCTCAGTTTCTTCATGCGATCTCCCCGGGGGCGTCTATGCCGTGCTGCGCCAGCAGGGGACGGATGTCGGGGCGGCGCCCGCGGAACTCGATGAAGGCCTCGAGCGCGTCCCGGCTGCCGCCGCGGGAAAGAATGGAATCCAGGAACCGGGCAGCGGTGGCGCGATCGAAGACGCCCCGCTCCTCGAAGGCCGAGAAGGCATCCGCAGCCAGGACCTCGGCCCATTTGTAGCTGTAATACCCGGCCGCGTAGCCGCCGGCGAAGATATGTCCAAAGCTGTTCGCGAAGCGGTTCCAATCCGGGGTGGGCACGACTGCGACCTGCCGGCGCGTCTCCTGCAGCACCTCGCGCACGCGCCCGCCGCGCTCGGGGGAATACTCGGCATGGAGCCGGAAATCGAACAGCGCGAACTCGAGCTGCCGGACCATCTGCAGACCTGCGTGGAAGCTGCGCGTGGCGCGCAGCCGGTCCTGGGTCTGCGCCGGCAGCGGCTCACCGGTCTGGAAGTGACTGGAGATGCGGCTGAGCACGTCCGGATGCCAGGCATAGTTCTCCATGAACTGGCTCGGAAGCTCCACCGCGTCCCAGGCGACACCGTTGATGCCCGCGATGGTCGGGTAGTCGACGCGGGTGAGCAGATGATGCAGGCCGTGCCCGAACTCATGGAAAAGTGTCAGTACGTCATCGTGCGTCAGGAGGGCCGGCCGGCCCTCGCCCGGCGGCAACACGTTGCAGACCAGGTAAGCCGCCGGCAGTGCGGAGCCGGATCTGAGGCGCTTGCGCCCGATGCACTCGTCCATCCAGGCGCCGCTGCGCTTGTTGGGCCGGGCGTAGGCGTCGAGATAGAAGCAACCGATCGGCCGCCCCGCTGCGCTCTCGATCTCGAAGAAGCGCACGTCGGGGTGCCAGACCGGGGCGCCGTTGCGCTCGCGGATGCGCACATCGAAGAGCCTCTCGGCAACCTCGAACAGGCCGGCGAGCACCCGCGGCAGCGGAAAGTAGGGGCGCAGCTCCTCCTGCGACACGGTGTACCGCTCGCGCTGCAGGCGCTCCGCGTAGAAACCGACGTCCCAGGCGTCCAGCTTCCGCCCGGCGAATGCCTCCAGCTCCTCGAACTCCTTCACGGCCGCGGGCCGGGCCGATCGCGACAGCTCCTCCAGGAACTGCATGACCTCGGAAATGCTGTGCGCCATGCGCGTAGCGAGCGCGTACTGCGCATAGCTGCCGAATCCGAGGATGCGCGCGGCATCGTGACGCTTGCGCAGGATCTGCTCCATCACCTGCGCGTTGTCCCATTTGCCGGCATTGGGTCCCTGATCCGACGCCCGGGTGGTCCACGCCTCGTAGAAGGCGCGGCGCAAGACGTCGGATTCTGCGTCGGTTACCACCGCGACATAGGTCGGCTGATCCAGTGTCAGCGTCCAACCTTCGAGCCGCTGATCGTGCGCGCGCCGGCGGGCCTGATCGACGAGCATCTCGTTGAGACCGCGCAGCAACGCACCGTCGGTGACACGGTAGCTCCAGCCGTTGGTTGCATCCAGGACGTTCTCCTCGAACTTCGCCTGCAGGCCGGTGAGCTCGAGCATCACGTTCTTGAAGCGCTGCTTGTCGGCGGCGCCGAGTCCGACGCCGGCGAGCCGGAAATCGCGCAGCGTGTGCTCCAGCACGCGCCGCTGCACTGGGTCGAGCGCGGCGCCTTCGCGCTCCTCGATCGCCCCGTAAGCGCGATAGAGCGGCTCGCTCTGCGCAAGATCCGTCTGGTAGGCCGAGAGAAGCGGCAGGCAGGTGTTGTAGGCGCTGCGCAGTGGCTCCGAGTTGAGCACGGCATTGAGATGGCTCACGGGCGACCAGGTGCGCGCCACCATATGATGCAGCTCTTCGAGCGGCTCCACGACGGTGGCGAAGGTCGGGGTATCGCGCGCGGCAATCTCTCCTATTCTCGCCCGCGCGCGGGACAGTACTTCCTGCACGCCCGGCTCGACGTGCTCCGGGCGGATCCGGGGAAAGGGCGGCAGGGGCTCCTCGGCGAGCAGGGGATTGTCCATCACAGACACCTGGGCTTTGTCGGCTAGAATCGCATCATGAGTGAGTTCGACCTGATTGTCATCGGCGGCGGCAGCGGGGGGCTGGCCGCGGCGCAGCGCGCGGCGGAGTACGGGGCGAGGGTCGCCCTGGTGGAATCGCACCGCCTCGGCGGCACCTGCGTGAACGTCGGCTGCGTGCCGAAGAAAGTGATGTGGAACGCAGCCGGCCTCGCCGAGGGGCTGCGCGATGCGCCGGACTATGGGTTCGCGCTCTCCGCCGGGGCTCACGACTGGGCTTTGCTCAAGGAGAAGCGTGATGCGTATGTGCTGCGCCTGAACG
This sequence comes from Steroidobacteraceae bacterium, assembly GCA_036393055.1. GTDB lineage: Bacteria > Pseudomonadota > Gammaproteobacteria > Steroidobacterales > Steroidobacteraceae > 13-2-20CM-66-19. The sequence goes on along the minus strand of DASVWT010000419.1, from coordinate 5,061 downwards.
GCATCTACGAGGGCAATCTTGCCAAGCGCGGCGTGACCCTGATCCGGGGCCGGGGGCATTTCGTGGACCGGCGGAGCGTCGCGGCGGCGGGCGCCGTATTCTCCGCACCGCACATCATCATAGCCACCGGCGGGCATCCGTTGCTGCCGCCCATCCCGGGCGCCGAGCTCGGCATCACCTCCGATGGCTTCTTCGAGCTGCCGCGCAGGCCCGAGCGGGTCGCAATCGTCGGCAGCGGCTACGTCGCCGTCGAGCTGACCGGCATCTTCGCGGCGCTCGGATCCAGCGTGACCCTCCTGCTACGCGGCGACACGGTGCTGAAGCACTTCGATTCCATGATCGGCGAGGCAATGGTGAAGATCATGCGCGAGGACGGCGTCAGCATCGTCACTCAGGCGTGGCCTGCGGCGCTCGAGCGCGCCGGCCGGGGGCATCTCTCGATATCTCTGCGCGATGACAGAAGGCTCGAGCCTTTCGATTGCGTGCTCTGGGCCATCGGCCGCGCGCCCGCCGTGGAGGAGTTAGGACTGGAGCGGGCGGGCGTGCAGCTCGACGCTTACGGATTCATCATGACGGACAAGTATCAGAGCACCAGCGCCGCGGGCGTGTACGCCATCGGCGATATCACCGGCCAGGCGCCCCTTACGCCCGTTGCAATCGCCGCCGGCCGCCGCCTGAGCGATCGCCTCTTCGGCGGCCAGGGCGACCGGCATCTCGACTACCACAACATCCCGACGGTCATATTCGGCCATCCGCCCGTCGGCACGGTCGGCCTCTCCGAGCGGTCGGCTCGGGACCTGCACGGCGATGAGGCCGTCACCGTCTACAGATCGAGCTTCATCCCGATGTATCACGCCCTCACCACGGCCAAGCCACGCTGCGACATGAAGCTGGTGACGGTAGGTCCGACGCACCGCGTGGCAGGGGTGCACGTAGTCGGTCCGGGCGCGGACGAAATGATGCAGGGCTTCGCGGTTGCCGTGCGGATGGGCGCCACCAAGAGCGACTTCGACGACACGGTGGCCATCCATCCGACGAGCGCGGAAGAGCTCGTCACGATGAGGTGAGCGCCGCGAGCACGGGCCCGGTGAGCGGCCTGACGCCGCGCCAGAGGCGGAAGGACTCCGCCGCCTGCTCGACCAGCATCCCCCACCCGGATGCGGCGGCGCGGCAGCCGAGCTCCACGCACCATCGGACGAATGGCGTGTCGCCCTTTCCGTACGCCATGTCATAACAGAACGTCTCGGCCCCGATGATGCCGACCGGCACGTCCGGGATCTCGCCGGTGAGGCTGGCGGATGTGGCGTTGATGACGAGGTCGTAGGGGCCACCAGCGATGTAGCGAAAGCCCACGCCCTCCACGTTACCCATCTGAGCGAATGCCGCCGCAAGCGCCTTGGCCCGATCGGCCGTGCGGTTGGCGATGATGACGGCTTCCGGGGCCAGCGCGAGGAGCGGCGCGAGCACCCCACGGACGGCGCCGCCGGCGCCGATGATCAAAACACGCCGACGCGTGACCACGACGCGCTGGTTGACGCAAAGGTCCTGCGTGAGTCCGAGGCCGTCGGTGTTGTCGCCTAGCAACGTGCCGTCATCGCGCATCGCCAGAGTGTTGACGGCGCCTGCGTGCTGGGCGCGACTGGTGAGCTCGTTGGCACGCTGCACGGCGGCCACCTTGTGGGGCACGGTGATGTTGAGCCCGCGCCCTCCCTGGGCGAAAAACCCCGCGATGCGCTCCTGGAGCCCCTCGGGTGGAAAGTCGAACAGGCGGTAGCTCATCGACTGCCCCGTCTGCCGCGCGAACATGGCGTGGATGAAGGGCGAGAGGCTGTGGGCCACGGGGTGGCCCACGACGCCGTACTGATCGGGTCCGCTCATGGAGGAATTCTGCTCCCGCGCAGCCTCGCCGTCACGGTCGGCCAGGCTGCAGTCACGCCCTCAGCGGCCGGACCTTGGCCGCACCGCCATGCCCCGAGTCGAGGCAGGCGTGGAGCTGCGGCAGCCAGATCTCCATGCGCGCGGCGAGCTGGTACGGGGGGTTGAGGATGAGCATCCCGGAGCCATTCAGCGCAACTCTGGAATCGGGCGGGTAGAGGGTCAGCTCCGCCGCGAGGAGCTCGCAATCGAGCTCGCGGGCGACCGCCGTTTGCCAGGCCGCGGTATCGCGCTCGTCCTTGATCGGATACCAGATCGCCACCACGCCGGTGTGGAAGCGCCGAAGCGCCTCGGCGGCCGCGAGCCTCGCTCGCTCGAAGTCCTGACGGCTCTCCTCGTAGGGCGGATCGATGAGGGTGAGCCCGCGGCGCTCTTGCGGCGGCAACCAGGCACGCAGGCGCTCGAAGCCATCCCCAGTCTCTACGCGCACCCGGGGGCCGGCCGCACCAGATTGGAGCAGCGCCTTCTCGAGCGCGCGCGCCTCAGGGGGCTGTTGCTCGATGAGCACCGCGCGATCCTGCGGGCGCAGCTCGGCCGCGGCGAGCAGTGGTGAGCCGGGATAGAGCCGCGGCTGGCGGCGCTCGCGGCGCAGGCGCTCCACGGCCGTGGCGTACTGGCGGATCTCTTCGGCGGTGGACGGCTGCGCACCCTGGACAAGGCGCTGCGCTTCCACCCGGCCGATGCCGGAGGCGGACTCGCCCGCCGCTCCGTGCAGCTCGTAAGCACCGCGGCCGGCGTGCGTCTCCAGGTAAAGAAAGCCCTTGTCCTTGCGCTTCAGCGCCGCGAGCAGCGCCAGCAGCGTCACATGCTTGTGAACGTCCGCGAAGTTGCCCGCGTGGTGCTCGTGGCGGTATTTCAAGCGGTCATCTGCCGGGGCCGACCGCCGCCGATGCCCGTTGAGAGAGCGAGGCCATCGCGGCGTCGGTGGCCTGTTGGAAAGCGGCGACGACATCGCCCAGGCGATTGGCGGCCGCGACGACGGAGCCGCTGGCGATGAACGTCGCGAGGATGTCACGGCCGTCTTCCTTGCCAAGCGTGCAGTCGAGCGTCACCCGCACGGTGGGAGCCGAATCCTTGCCGCCTGCGTAGTCGGCATCGAAGCGGCGGATGGAGATCTGCAGGAGGTAGTCGGAGGGGAACGGGCTCTCCGCGTCCTCGACCGAGCGCCAGTGACCGGACTGACGCAGGGTCTCGACCGCGAGCGATTCCACGAGCGCGGGCGCATCCGCCGCCCATGCGCTGGCGGCGTAAACGCTCAAGCGGTGATCGGGCTGCAGCAGCACGATCTGAGATGTCCCGAGACCGGGGCCGGCGAGCGGGTGCGCGACGCGCAGCGATGCATCGGCGGCCGCCGGGGGCTCGGCGTTGCCGGATGCGGCGGATCCGGCACGAAGCGTGTAGACCTGAACGGGCAGCCCGTCGCTGTGCAACAGGCTCGAGCATCCCGTGAGTCCGAGCAGCAGCAGGACGGGCGCGGCGCTCAGCAGTAATCTCCTTGGCACCATTGTGGGCATCATCGTGGAATCTCCACGCCCGCCGGGGGCGGTTGGTAGAGGAGCTGCGACGGATTGCGGCGCAGGCTCTCGGAGAGATCGCGGATATCCTTGGCAGCTGCCCGTCCCTCACGCACGAAGCTCTCGAGCTCCGGCAGACTCGAGCGGGTGAAGGAGCGGACGTCGGTGCGATTCTCCGCGATCATCTGGTCGAGCTGGGCGGTGGCCTGCGAGAGATTGTCGGCCACCGTCTGCAGGCGCCGCATGGTCGTGACGACTTGCGGACCGGCGGTATCCATCACCTTGCGGGCGCTGCCGGCGGTCGCGGCCAGCTCACCCGTCGCGGTGCGCAGCTGGACCAGCAGCGAGTTGACGCTGCGCACCGTCTGCGGCAGCGAGCTGCTCGCCTGCGCGAGATTATCGAGGCTCTTCGATACGTCATCGATGTTTTGATCGCTCAGCAGGCGGCTCAAGCGCTCGATCACGCCCCCGGCCGCGGCCGACAGGCGCGGAAGCTGCGCCATGAACACATCGAACTGCGAGGGCGCGGCACGGATGACCGGGTACTGGAGGCTCGCTACCTTGGGCGCCGCTGCCCGCGCGGACTGCTGCAGATCGATGTAGAGCAGACCCGTCACGCCCTGGAGGTTGAGCTCCGCGACCGTCCGGGGAGAGATCGGAGCGGTGGAATCGATGGCGGCGATCACTTCCACGCGGCCGGCATCGCGAGGATCGATACGCATCTCCACGACCCGGCCGACCCGCACGCCAAGATAACGGACTGCCGCGCCTTGCTCCAGGCCGCTGACGCTGCCGTTGAAATAGATCTCGTAGTGGTCAAAGGTCCGGTGGACGCGGGTACCGGAATACCAGTAGACGAAGAGCGCCGCCGCCAGCACGAGGACCAGTACGAACGCGCCGACGGCGGCATAGTTTGCTTCACGCTCCATGGGTCACCTTCATATGAATGCTGGCGCGCTCGCCGTGGAAATACGCCTGGATCCACGGGTGTGGATGCTCGACGATGCGCTCCAGCGTGTCGGTCTCCATCCGCCTGTCGACGATCACGCCGACGCGATTGCAGGTGCGGAAGATGGAGTCCAGGTCGTGTGTGATCATCACCACGGTCAAGCGCAATTGCCTCTGCAGGTACAGCATCAGCTCGTCGAACTCCGCCGCGCCGATCGGATCGAGCCCGGAGGTCGGCTCATCCAGGAACAACAGCCGGGGGTCGAGCGCCAGCGCCCGCGCCAGGGCGGCCCGCTTCACCATGCCCCCGGAGAGCTGCGCAGGATATTTCCGCGCGGCGTCGGCGGGAAGACCCACGAGACGGATTTTCAGCATCGCCAGCTCGTCGCGCGCCGATGGGGAAAGGGCCTGCATGTACTCCACCATGGGCAGCTGCACGTTCTGCAGCACATTGAGGGACGAATACAACGCCCCCTGCTGGAAGGTCACGCCGTAGCGCGCCTTCACCGCCCGCAGCGCCTCACCGGAGAGCTGCGTGATGTCGTGGCCCTCCACACGGATCGTGCCGGCCTGCGGCCGCTGCAGGCCGAGGACGCTCCTCAACAGCACCGACTTGCCCGTCCCGGAGCCGCCGACGATACCGAACACCTCGTCCGCGCGGACC
>DASVWT010000418.1:0-4983 GCA_036393055.1 Steroidobacteraceae bacterium | reverse complement strand
GAATTTGGGTCTTTTAGGGATAAGTCGTTGTTCTTATTGGTGGGCGGTACTGGGATCGAACCAGTGGCCCCTACCGTGTGAAAGCAGTGCTCTACCGCTGAGCTAACCGCCCATGCCCTGAAGGGGGAGCAAGTCTATAGACCGGCCAGGCCGGAGGCAATGCCCGGCGCCGTCCAGCGGCACTGCTTCTGCCCGGCGTGGCCGTCCGGCATCAGGTCAGGCCATGAGCAGTATCGATTTGCCGAGCTGGCGGCGGCTTGCGAGGGCTTCGTGGGCGATTTCGACCTGCTCCAGCGTGTAGCGGCCGCTGATTTCGATGCGCAGGGTGCCGTCGTGCAGGGCGGCGAAGATCTCGTCCGCGCGACGCTGCACCGTGGCGCCATCTGCCAGGTAATCCGCGAAGCGAGGGCGCGTGAGGAAGAGGGAGCCGGCCTCGCCTAGCTCGTAGGGATCGAGATCGTTCAGGGAGCCTGATACAGACCCGTAATTGACGACCAGCCCGCGGGTGCGGGTCGCGCGAAAGCTGTCGCGCAGGGTGTCCCGCCCGACGGCATCGAATGTCACATCGACGCCACGCCCGGCCGTTGCGGCGCGGATGTGGTCTGCGAAGCGGCCGTGCTCGTAGCGCATCACGTGATCGGCACCGCGCTTGCGGGCCGTCTCTGCTTTGGAATCGTTGCTCACGGTTGCGAAGACCGTGGCGCCGCGACGCTTGGCAAGCTGGACCAGCATCTGCCCGATCCCGCCGGATGCCGCATGCACCAGGCAGGTGCTACCCGGATGCAGCTGCGCGATGTCCTCTATGAGGTAATGCGCAGTGGAGCCCTGGAAGATGGATGCCGCGGCAAGCTCGGAAGAGATCGTCGAAGGGATGCGCGCGGCGCGCGCGACTGGAACGACAGCATATTCGGCATAGGCGCCCCAGGAGATGCACCAGGCGACGCGTTCGCCGAGCATGTCCGAGGACACTTCCGGTCCTACCCCCACCACCTCTCCAGCTCCCTCCATTCCCAGAGTGCATGGCGCGCGCACAGGGTAGGTGCGTGAGTTCCGATACTTCCCCTGGCGCGTGTGGATATCCATGAAGTTGACGCCGGCACAAGCCACGCGGACGAGCACTTCGCCGCGCGCCGGTGAGGGGACGTCGATATTGACGTGTTGGAGGACCTCCGGACCGCCGTACTGCTCGATTCGTATGGTGCGCATGAAAGTCGGTCATGAAGCCGCGAGGGTGTTGAGCGCGGATCCTGCACGGAACCACGTGAGCTGGCGCTCGCTGCAGGAATGATTCAACTCGAGGAACTCCTCCCTGCCGTCCGAGTGTACCAGGCGGCAGCTCACCGGCTTGCCGGCCGCGAGATCCCGTAGGCCGAGGAAGCTCAGGCGATCGTCGGCGCGGATGCGCCCGTAGTCCTCCGCGCGGGAGAAGGTCAGGGCGAGGAGCCCCTGCTTCTTGAGGTTGGACTCGTGGATGCGGGCGAAGCTGCGCGCGATTACCGCTGCGCCGCCGAGGAGCCGCGGAGAGAGGGCGGCGTGCTCGCGGCTGCTGCCTTCGCCGTAATTGGCGTCGCCTACGATTACCCAGCGTAGGCCGCGTGCGCGGTAGTCGCGGGCCACCGAGGCGATGGGCTGCCCGGATGCCCTGGTGAGTACGTTGAGGGTCCTGCCGATCTCACCGCTCGCCGCGTTGGTGGCGCCCAGCAGCAGATTCTCGCTGAACCGCTCGAGGTGCCCGCGGTAGCGCAGCCATATGCCCGTCGGGGAGATATGGTCCGTGGTGGTCTTTCCCCGCGTCTTGATCAGCACCGGCATGTCGAGGAAATCCTGTCCGTCCCAAGCGGGCCACGGCTCGAGCAGCTGGAGGCGCTCGCTCCTGGGATCGACCTCGAGCTCGATGGCGGGGCCGTCGGCCGGCGGCGCCGTGTAGTGGTCCCGCCGCTCCTCGAAGCCGCGGCCGGGTACCTCCGGGGCGACCCTCGGCGGCCGCAGCATGAATGGCTCGCCATCGGCGCCGATGAGCGTGTCCTTCATGGGATCGAAATCCAGCCGGCCCGCGATCGCGAGGGCGGTCACGACCTCCGGGCTCGCAAGGAAGTTCATGGTGGCGCGGCGCCCGTCGTTGCGGCCGGCGAAGTTACGGTTGTAGGAGGTGACGATGGCGTTGGGCCGATCCTCGTTGAGGTCCGTCCTGCGCCACTGACCCACGCAAGGTCCGCAGGCGTTGGCGAGTACTGCGGCGCCGACATCCTGCAGGGATTTGAGCTGGCCGTCCCGCTCGATCGTCGAGCGGACCTGCTCCGAGCCGGGGGTCACGAAGTAAGGGACCGCGGCCCTCGAGCCCCGCGCTCGAGCCTGCTCGGCGACATCGGCGGCGCGGCTCATGTCCTCGTAGGAGGAATTCGTGCAGCTGCCGATCAGCGCGGCGGAGAGGCTGCGCGGAAATCCCGATGCCGGGTCGGCCACCTCGGCGGCGAGCCTGGAGAGCGGGCGTACGCGATCGGGCGAGTAGGGGCCGGAGATGTGCGGCTCCAGCGTGGAGAGGTCCAGCCGCAGTACCCGATCGTAGTATGACTCGGGCGCCTGCTCGGTCTCGCTGTCGGGCTGCAGGAGGTGCGCGTATCGGGCGATGAAGGCGGCCAGCTCGCCGCGATGGGTGGCTTCGAGGTATGTTGCCATGTGACCGTCGGCGGGGAACATGGAAGTGGTCGCGCCGACCTCGGCTCCCATGTTGGCGATGGTGGCCTTGCCGGTGGCGCTGAGAGTCCGCGCGCCGGGTCCGATGTATTCCACGATCGCATTCGTCGCACCGGATACGGTCAACATGCCGGCTACGGCCACGATGACATCTTTGGGGGCGGCCCAGCCTTCGAGCCGGCCCGTGAGGTGGACGGCGATGCGCCTGGGATAGAGCAGCTCCCAGGGCAAGCCGGCGATCGCCTCCACCGCATCCGCGCCGCCGACGCCGACCGCGCAGGCGCCGAGTCCGCCCGCATTGGGCGTATGGGAGTCGGTACCGATGATCAGCTCGCCGGGGAATGCATAATTCTCCAGCACCACCTGATGCATGATGCCGGCGCCCGGTCCCCAGAAGCCCATGTGGTACTTGGCTGCGGCGCGGCGCAGGAACTCGTAAACCTCCGCGTTCTCCTCGAGCGACTCCCGAAGATCCTGCGGCGCGGCGCGGCGCGCCTGGATCAGGTGATCGCAATGGATGCTCGTCGGGATGGCCACTCGCTCGCGGCGGCTCTGCATGAACTGCAGGATGCCCGTCTGACCGAGCAGGTCTTGGAACACGACCCGATCCGGCCGCAGCAGCAGATAGCTCTTGCCCGGAGTGAGATCCTGCCGCTCGGGGTCCTCGAGGTGTCCGAGCAGGACCTTCTCCGCGAGGGTGAGCGGCCGGCGCAGGCGGCGGCGCACGGTCTCGAGCCTGCGCTCCATGGCGCGGTAGATGCCGGCTGCCATTTCCGCGGTCGATTCGATGCTCGTCATGGAGGGATACCCGCGTGGATGAGTAGCGGCGGAAGTTTGCGCGCCGGAACGGGTCCACTCATAATGCATTTATCAATGCGATTGATGTGCTGCATGCATCAATGAAGATCGACACACCCGGCGTCCAGGCGTTCATCGCCATCGCGGTGCGCCGCAACTTCCGCCGCGCCGCCGCGGAGCTGCACATCACGCAGACGGCCCTGTCACGCCGGCTACAGACGCTCGAGGAATACCTCGGTGTGCGGCTCATCGAGCGCACGACCCGCTCCGTCGAGCTCACCCGCACTGGCGCCGATTTCCTGCCGCGGGCGCAGCGCCTGCTCACCGAGCTCGAGGGCGCGCTGACCGACATTCGCGAGACCGGCCAGGCTATGCGGGGCTCCGTCACGATCGCGTGCGTGCCCTCCATGGGCGCGCGCTATCTGCCGCGCGTGATCCGGCAATACTGCGCAGCGTATCCGGACAACAGGATCACCATCCACGATCACTCCTCTTTCGGAGTCGCCGAGGCGGTGTTGCGGCGGGAAGCGGAATTTGGCATCAACGTGACCGGCACCCACGATGCGGGCCTCGAGAGCGTGCCGCTTGCGCGCGATCGCTTCGTGCTCATCTGCCGCCAGGATCACCCGTTGGCCGCCCGCAAGCGGGTGTCCTGGAGCCAGCTCGAGTCCCATCTGCTGATCTTTCCGGGGGGCTTGAGCGCGAACCGGCCGGTGCTCGAGCTTGCGCTCACCGGCGATCGGCTGCGGCTGCGCCGGTATTACGAGGTACAACACAGCTCCACCGCGCTCGGGTTCGTCGCCGAAGGCGTCGGCGCGGCGGTCGTTCCCCATCTGGCCGTGCAGAAGGAGGCCCATCCCCGGATTCGGGTGGTTCCCCTCGTAGATCCGGTGGTGGCCCGGACCCTGGTGCTGATCTCACTCAGGAATGCCGAGCTCTCGCCGGCGGCACGCGCCCTGTACGACCTCCTCGTCCGGGATGCTCACCCGGGCGTGAGCCGCGCGCGCTTGGTACCATGCCCGACCCTGCGAGAGCGACCCTGATGGCTGTGCCCGCCCCATGACCGTAGTCACCCGATTTGCCCCGAGCCCCACCGGCATGCTCCACGTGGGAGGCGTGCGGACCGCGCTCTACAGCTGGCTTTACGCCCGCCGCACCGGCGGAAAGTTCGTGCTGCGTGTCGAGGACACGGACCGCGAGCGCTCGACGGACGAGGCGGTGCGGGTGATCCTCGAGGGCATGGCGTGGCTCGGCCTCAACGCCGACGAGGGGCCTTATTACCAGTCACACCGCTTCGACCGTTACCGAGCCGTGATCGGGGAGATGCTGGCCGTCGGCAACGCCTATCATTGCTATTGCACCAAGGAGGAGCTCGATGCGATGCGCGAGGAGCAGATCGCGCGCAAGGAGAAGCCGCGGTACACGGGCCGCTGCCGCGATCGCAAGGAGCCGCGCGCCGGTGTGGCGCCCGTCGTACGCTTCCGCAACCCG
>DASVWT010000417.1:0-6034 GCA_036393055.1 Steroidobacteraceae bacterium | reverse complement strand
AGAGAGCCGACGACGGCAGCTGCCTCCCGCATGTGCCGGCGCTCAGTCCCTGAAGTTGTCGAACTGCAGCGGCAGGTCGAGCTTCGAGCCGCGCAGCAGCTTGATGGCCGCCTGCAGGTCATCGCGCTGCTTGCCGGTGATGCGGACTTTCTCGCCCTGGATGGCGGCCTGTACCTTGAGCTTCGAGTCCTTGATGAGGCGCGAGATCCTTCTGCCCGTGTCCGCATCGATGCCCTGCTTGAGGAGCACCTGCTGGCGGGCCGCGGAGAGAGTAGTCTCCGGCTCCTTGACGTCGAGGCAGGCGAGGTCGATGCCCCGCTTGCCGAGGCGCAACTTCAGGATCTCGAGCATCTGCTTCAGCTGGAAGTCCACCTGCGCGTGCATCGTCACGGTGGATTCCTCGAGCTCGAAGCGGGCCCCCGTGTCCTTGAAGTCGAAGCGCTGGGAGAGCTCGCGGTTCGCCTGGTCGACGGCGTTGACCACTTCGTGGGCGTTGAGCTCGGAAACGACGTCGAAAGACGGCACGGCATGGGTCCTGAGCGTGGGTCCGGAGGCAGGTATTGTAGCCCAGTGCCCCGCGGTGATACCCTCCGGGCATGTCGCAGCAGCACATCCGTCCCCAGTGGTGGTGGCGCACTCGCTTTCAGGAGTGGGCCCCTGGACTTGGACGCGGCTGCTAGTCTCTCGACACCCTACTAAACACGCAACGCCACCAGGACCCGCTCCGGAGCAAACCGGAGCGGGTCTTTTCGTCATGAACAAAATTTTCGACATCCCTGGAGATCTCGACACGCCGGTCTCGGCGTTCATGAAGCTTGCGGCGTTCGCGCCGCGCTTCCTGCTGGAGAGCGTGGAGGGCGGCGAGCGGCTGGCGCGCTACTCCTTCATCGGCTTCGGGGAAGGGCTCGAGGTGCGGCTCGACGGGCAGGGTTTGCACACCGCCGGGGAGAGCCGGCCGGTGCCGGGCACTACGGCGGAGTTGCTGGCGGGCTTGAGGGATGCGCTGCGCCAGGCGCCGAAGCCGGGGCCGCAGATCGCCGGGGTTCCGCTGGCGGGCGGCCTGGTGGGTTATGCCGCCTATGACATCGTGCGATTCTTCGAGCGAATGCCGCTGCCGCCGGGACGCGAGAGTGGCGTGCCCGCCTTGCACTACATCGCTCCCCGCTCGCTCCTGGTCTTCGACCACCTGACCCGCGGCATTGCGCTGCTGCATGACGGGTCGGAGGAGGACCGCCGCAGCCTGCGCAAGGAAGTGATCCGCGCCCTGCGAGGCGGTCTGCCGAATGGAGCCCGTCCCGGCCGTTACGCACGCCCCGAGCCGGCGTTCAGCCGGAATGACTATCTCGCAGGGGTGAGGCGCACGCAGGAATATATCGCCGCGGGCGATGTCTATCAGCTGGTGCTCTCAACACGGTTCCAGGGACGCCATGAGCTGGACCCGTTCCAGGCTTACCGCGCGCTGCGTCTGATCAACCCGTCGCCCTACATGTACTACTGTGCACTGGGGGATGTTACCGTCGTCGGCTCCTCGCCAGAGGCATTGGTGCGCCTCAAAGGCGGACAGGCGCAGCTTCGGCCCATCGCCGGCACGCGGCCGCGCGCGGACGATGCCGCGGTCGACCTGGCACGCGAGGCGGAGCTGCGCGCCGACCCCAAGGAGAATGCCGAGCACGTCATGTTGGTCGACCTGGCGCGCAACGATCTCGGACGCGTGGCGCAGGCGGGCAGTGTCGGCGTTGAGCCCTATCGAGCGATCGAGCGCTACAGCCACGTCATGCACATGGTGAGCGGCGTCAATGGCCAGCTGGCGCCGGGGCGCGATGCGTTCGACCTGTTCGCGGCGACTTTTCCGGCCGGCACGCTGGTCGGCGCTCCCAAGGTGCGCGCCATGCAGATCATCGATGAGCTGGAGCCCGTCAGCCGCGGCCTTTACGGCGGCACCGTAGGCTACTTTGGCGCGCGCGGCGACATGGATCACGCCATCACCATCCGCACGCTGGTCTTCAAGGGTGACGAGTACAGCTACCAGGCCGGTGCCGGGATCGTGGCCGACAGCGTTCCGGCCACCGAGCACGACGAGGTTCTCGCCAAGAGCGGCGCCATGGCGCGCGCGCTCGAGCTGGCGGAGGAGGGACTTTGACCCCATCGACGAAGCCCCGCGCCCCGCGGTTGCTCCTGATCGACAACTACGATTCGTTCACCTACAACCTGGTGCAGGCATTCCTGGTGCTGGGCGCCGAGGTCCTGGTGTACCGCAACGATGTCATCTCGGTGGACGAAGCGCGCGCGCTTGCTCCGACTCACCTCTGCATCTCCCCCGGTCCCGGCACCCCGTACGACGCGGGCATCTCGATGGAGATGATCCGCGCCTTCGCCGGGCGGATTCCGGTGCTCGGCGTCTGCCTCGGCCACCAGTCGATCGTGGAGGTGTTTGGCGGCAAGGTGGTGCGGGCCGGACGGCTGATGCACGGCAAGACTTCGCTGGTCCACCACGATGGTGTCGGCTTGTTCGCGGATCTGCCGCAGGCATGCGAGGTTGGGCGTTATCACTCCCTCATCGCCGCGCCGGAGACATTGCCGCCGGAGTTGACCGTCACCGCCCGCACGCCGGAAGGCGAGATCATGGGCGTGCGCCACCGGAAGCTCTCGGTGGAGGGAGTGCAGTTCCACCCGGAGAGCATCCTGACCCCCCACGGCCCGCGGCTGCTCGGCAACTTCCTCGCTGCAGGACTCGACCATGCCCGCGGCGCGTGACCTTCTCGACCGCCTGCTCGAGCGGCGAGACCTGACCCAACCCGAGGCCGAGGAGCTGCTGGCGGTCCTGGCCGACGCGGCGACTTCGCCGGCTTTTGCCGGCGCCGTCCTCGCGGCGATGCGATCCAAGGGCGTCGTCGCGGATGAAGTGCGCGGGTTCGCCCAAGCCATGCGCCGCCTCGCGCGCCGGCCCGCAATTCCCGCAGGACTCAGGGCCGTTGACATCGTCGGTACGGGAGGCGACTGCTCGGGCAGTCTCAACATCTCCACGGGTACCGCGCTTCTCACTGCCGCCTGCGGCGTGCCAGTGGTCAAGCATGGCAATCGATCCATTTCCAGTCGCGCGGGAAGCGCTGACGTGCTGGAAGCGTTGGGTCTTGCGCTGCCGCTCGACGAGGAGCTCGCCGGCAAGTGCCTGGCGGCCTGCAACTTCACCTTTCTGTTCGCGCCTCACTACCACCCGGCGACCAAGGCGGTGGCGGCGGTGCGGGCTGCCCTCGGGGTGCGCACCATATTCAACATCCTGGGCCCCCTCACGAACCCGGCGGAGCCGCCCTTTCACGTGATCGGCGCCTTCAGCCTGGAGGTTGCCGACCTCATTGCCCGCACCCTGGCCGGCATGCCGATGGAGCGGGCCTTCGTCGTGCACGGCGCCCAGGACTGGGACGAGCCGACGCCGGTAGGACCCTTCACCGTGTTCGACGTGCGGCCAGGAAGTCTGGAGCGACACACACGCACGCCGGAGGACTACGGGCTGCGGCGCTGCGATCCGTCGGCGCTTGCAGGCGGCGACGCCCGACACAACGCGCGCGCCCTGCGTGCCGTACTGCAGGGCGAGGACAGAGGGCCGCATCGCGACTGTCTGCTGCTCGGTGCCGCGCTGGCGCTGGAGGTGGCCGGTTTGGCCTGCAAGCCGCGCGAGGCCCTCGAGCGGGCGGCTGCAGCCATCGATGGCGGCGCCGCGGCACGCCTGCTCCAGGCGCTGGCTGCGCAGGGCGCGGCCTGCCGGCCCAAGCCGGTGACAACGGGCGGACTGCCCAAGGCCCGCGGAGCCGAGGATCCAAGAGGCGCCGGGGGACGAATGGCCGGCGAGGCGGCCCTCGAATGAGCGGCTTCCTGCAGCAGATGGCCGCCGCCAGCCGCGAGCGGGTCCGCACCGCCCGCGCCGCCTGCCCGCAGGCCGAGCTGCTCGCCCAGGCCGAGGCCGCTCCCCGGCCGCCTGGCCTGCGCCTGCAGCCCGGCGGATTCGACCTCATCGCGGAGCTGAAGCTGCGCTCGCCGGCCGTGGGACGGCTCAAGGGCCCGGACGAGGATGTGGCCGCCCGCGTGACGGCCTACGCACGCGCCGGCGCCGCCGCCGTGTCGGTCCTCACCGAGCCGACGCGGTTCGATGGCAGTCTCGACCACCTGCGCGCGGCAGCCCAGGCGCTGGCGCCGCTGGGCGTCCCAGCCATGCGCAAGGATTTCCTGGTGGACCCCTACCAGGTCATTGAGGCCCGTGCCGCCGGGGCCGGCGGCGTGCTCGCGATCGTCAGGATGCTCACTGAGCCCGAGCTCGAGGCCCTGGTTCGACAGGCGCGGGCGCTGGAGCTTTTCGTGCTGCTCGAGGCTTTCGATGAGCAGGATCTGGATCGACTGGATGGGGTACTTGGGCGGCTCGGCACCGAAGGCCTGCTGGCCGGCGTGAACTCGCGTGACCTTGCGACCCTCCAGGTGGTCCCGAGCCGGCTCGGACAGCTCGCGCGGCATCTGCCGGCGGGCCTGCCGCGGGTGGCCGAGAGCGGCGTCGGCTCCCCCGAGGATGCGCGCCAGGTGGCCGAAGCCGGCTATGATCTAGCCCTCGTAGGCAGCGCGCTCATGAGCGGTGGCGACCCCGCGGCGTTGGCCAGTGCCATGCTGAGCGCCGCGCGAGCGGCCCGCCGCGCTGCCATCAGGTGAGCGGAAAACATGTGGATCAAGATCTGTGGCATTACGACTCCAGAGGCCGTTGCGGCCGCGCTGGCGGCGCGCGTCGATGCGATCGGCTTCGTATTTGCGGACTCCCCGCGGCAACTGACGCTCGAGGATGCGATAACGCTGGCTGCGCCGGCCCGCGGCCGGGTACGCTGCGTCGCGGTGACCCGCCAGCCCAGCCAGCGGCATCTCGACGATGTGGTGGCGGAGTTCCGGCCGGACGTGCTCCAGAGCGACCACGAGGACCTGCGGCTCTTGCGGCTGCCGAAGCAGCTCGAGCTGCTTCCGGTCTTTCGCGGGTCGGACCCGGCCCAGGGCGTGTCCCGGCTGCCGCCCGGCCCATTACCGGCGAGGCTGCTGTTCGAGGGTCTGACCAGCGGCAGCGGCACCCCCTGCGACTGGACAGCTGCGCAGCGGGTGGCCCACCGGACGCAGCTCGTCCTGGCCGGGGGCCTCGATCCTGACAACGTCGGGACGGCCATCGCCACGGTGCGCCCGTTCGGCGTCGATGTCTCCAGCGGGGTGGAGGAGCGGCCGGGCGTCAAGAGCCCGTCCGAGGTGGTGCGTTTCGCCGCCGCGGCGCGCAATGCATTCGAGATGATCCAACAGGAGCAACAGTCGGCGTGACCCCAGGTGAGTCCAACGATCCGGTCGCGGATCTGATCTCGGGCCGCTTCCCCGATGCGCGCGGCCGCTTCGGGCCGTTCGGCGGCCGTTATGTCCCGGAGACCCTGATCCCGGCACTCGAGCGGCTGAGCCAAGGGGTGCGCGAGCACCTGCTCTCTGCAGCCTTCCAGCAGGAGCTGGCGCAGGAGCTCTCGAGCTGGGTGGGGCGGCCTACCGCGCTCACCTTCGCCGGCCGGCTGTCCGCACAATGGGGCGCGCGGATCTGGCTGAAGCGCGAGGACCTCGCGCATACCGGCGCGCACAAGATCAACAACGCCATCGGCCAGGCCCTGCTCGCCAAGAAGCTCGGTGCGCGCCGTATCGTCGCCGAGACCGGCGCCGGTCAGCACGGTGTCGCGAGCGCCGCGGCCTGCGCCCGCCTGGGGCTGCCGTGCACGGTATACATGGGCGCCATCGACATGGAGCGCCAGGCCCCGAACGTCGATCGAATGCGGCTCCTCGGTGCCAGCGTCGTGCCGGTGACGAGCGGCGACCGCACGTTGCGAGCGGCCATCGATGAGGCGCTGCGCGACTGGGTGTCGGATCCGCTCGAGACCTACTACCTGCTGGGCTCGGCCCTGGGGCCCCATCCCTATCCCTACCTCGTGCGCGAGCTGCAGTCGGTCATCGGGCGCGAGGCGCGCGCGCAGATCGTGGAGAG
>DASVWT010000416.1:0-6233 GCA_036393055.1 Steroidobacteraceae bacterium | reverse complement strand
GCATGCTCCACGTTGGGGGCGTGCGAACCGCCCTTTACAGCTGGCTCTACGCCCGCCGCACCGGCGGCAAGTTCGTCCTGCGCGTGGAGGACACTGACCGCGAGCGCTCCACGGACGAGGCCGTGCGGGTGATCCTCGAGGGGATGAAGTGGCTCGGGCTCAACGCCGACGAGGGGCCGTACTACCAGTCGCACCGCTTCGACCGCTACCGCGCCGTCATCGCGGACATGCTGGCGGGTGGCAATGCCTATCACTGCTACTGCACCAGGGAGGAGCTCGATGCGATGCGCGAGGAGCAGATCGCGCGCAAGGAGAAGCCGCGGTACACGGGCCGCTGCCGCGATCGCAAGGAGCCGCGCGCCGGTGTGGCGCCCGTCGTACGCTTCCGCAACCCGCTCGACGGCGCGGTGGTGGTCGATGACCTGATCCATGGGCCGGTCACCTTCCAGAACGCGGAGCTCGACGACCTCATCATTGCGCGCTCCGACGGGACGCCAACCTACAACTTCTGCGTGGTGGTGGACGACAGGGACATGGGGATCACCCATGTGATCCGCGGCGACGATCATCTCAACAATACGCCACGGCAGATGAACATGCTGCTGGCGCTGGGCGCGAAGCCGCCGGTTTACGCGCATGTGCCGATGATCCTCGGACCCGACGGGGCGAAGCTCTCCAAGCGCCACGGCGCGGTGAGCGTGCTGCAATACGAGGAGGAGGGCTACCTCCCGGATGCTCTCCTCAATTACCTGGTGCGCCTCGGCTGGTCGCACGGCGATCAGGAGGTGTTCACGCGCGAGGAGATGATCGCGGCCTTCGACATCCACGATGTCAATAAGGCGGCCTCGGCCTTCAACCCCGAGAAGCTCCTGTGGCTCAACCAACAGCACATGATGCGGGCGCAGCCCGAGGCCATCGTGCCTTACCTGCGCTCGCAGCTGCGCCGTCTCGGGCTGGACAGCGACGACCAGCGCCTGCTCGAAGGTGTGATCCTCGCCCAGCGCGAGCGGGCGAAGACTCTGAAGGAGATGGCGCAGAACAGCCGGTTCTTCTTCACGGATGCGGT
This sequence comes from Steroidobacteraceae bacterium, assembly GCA_036393055.1. GTDB lineage: Bacteria > Pseudomonadota > Gammaproteobacteria > Steroidobacterales > Steroidobacteraceae > 13-2-20CM-66-19. Next base: position 5,167 of record DASVWT010000416.1, on the reverse strand, counting down.
GGAGGTTGACCCGAAGGCCGCCGCCAAGCACCTGGCCGGCGGCGGGCTCGAGATGCTGGCCAAAGTGCGGGAGCGGCTGGGAGCGCTGCCCGAGTGGAGCGCCGCGGCTATCCACGGCGCGCTCAATGAGCTGGCGACCGCCCTCGGGGCAGGCCTCGGCAAGATTGCTCAGCCGGTGCGGGTGGCGGTCACCGGCACGGCGGTCTCACCCCCCATCGACGTTACGCTCGCGCTTTTGGGCCGGGAGCGTGCGCTGGCTCGCATCGATAGCGCCCTGAAAACCGCTTCTCCTTGACAGCCTGGCGGGGCTTACGTACCTTCGCCGGCCTCCCGCCGTGGGGCCATAGCTCAGCTGGGAGAGCGCTTGCATGGCATGCAAGAGGTCGGCGGTTCGATCCCGCCTGGCTCCACCATTCCGACGCTCAGCCCTTGGGCAGAACGATGGGCCGCTCGCGCAGCAGCAGCACCCAGTCGCCGTTTTCCATCAGCGCCTCGCGCCCGAGCTCTCGCAGCAGGGCGATGAGTGCGTGCTGCCGGTCATTTCGGGGCGGATGGCGCTCGAGGCGCTCCGCGAAACGCTTGGCGCGGCTGAATATCCCCGCGAAGCGTGCGTACTGATTGACCTGAGTCCGCAGGCCCAGCCGCTCGGCGTAGGTCTCCCAGAGCGCCGCGCCGATGGGCGCGAAGCCCATGAGGACCACGATCCAGTGATGCCAGGCGGGCAGGCTCTCGAGGCGATTCCAGAAGAGGACCAGTCCCGCGGTGGCGAGCAGGCCCGCGCCCATGAAGAGTCGCGAGCGGCGCTCCAGCAGGTGCAGCCGCTCGCGCTGAGTATGGGCGCGGTCGGCGTAGTAGGCCGCCTGACCGCCTACCCAATGCTCTACCGCGAGCTCGTGGTGCGCGGTCGGCGGGGGCGGCAGCGCCGCGGCCGCGCGCAGCGCCTCACGGATCCAGCGCAGCTCATCGAGCTGTTTGCGCAGATAGGAGGAAGAGGCGCTGTCGGGAAGGCCGGCAAGCCGCCAGTAGAACTGCACGCGCAGCCCTTCGGCGAGCGCACGGTAATCGAGATAACGGCCCTGTACGTCACGCCGACCCTGCCAGAGCAGGATGGCGGTCAGGGATGCGAAGGCCGCGAGATAACCGGCGGGCAGCGCGCGCCAGGGCAGCACCTCCGCGTAGATCTCGAAAATCAGCGCGAGCAGCGCGGCGAAGAGCAGCGAGAGCCGCAGCACGACGCGCGTGATCCGCTGGTAGTGGCGCGCCAGCAGGTCGGCGGCCGCAAAGGCGCTCGCGAGGCTGCTCTGCGCCGGCCCTCCGGAGCGGGATTCGCCGTCCGGCAGCAGGGCCTGCGCGGCCTGCGGGAGGCTCGATCCCATTGAGCGGCGCAGCGGCTCGCCGTTGAATCGCTCGATGCGGCTGCAGAGCGTGTGAAACAGAGCCTGGTCGCCTTCCTGCGGGAACAGCCATTCGGGCTTCTTCGCAGCGTGCGCGGCCGGCTCTCCCGCGCGAAGGGTGTGGATGTGGTAGACCGGGCCACCGTCATCCACGTCCAGCGGCCGCAAACCCGCCTCCGGCATTCCGGATGGTCCCTCGAGCTTCATCCGCACCACCGCCGCGGTTCCCGCGCCCGAGGGGTTGGAGTGACCGTCCCAGAGAGCGAGCAGCAGGTGAGACTGTTGGGCCAGGAACACGCCCACCGCCCGGTAGCGCTTCTCGCGTTTCTCGTGAGCCGTGAGCTGCGCATCGTCGCCGGCGGCATCCGCCGGCAACACGAACACCTGCTCCGGCGGCACGCGCCGCAGGATGGAGTCGAATTCTTCAATACTCTCGGGGAAGTCGCGCTCGTAATCCGCAGGCTCGAGGGGCAGCGGCACGAGCAACTCGTGACCCTGCTCCAGCGCCACTTCGGCCACCAGGCGGTCGGCGCCCTCGGCAAGCGCCGTGACGATCCTCAAGGGTGTGGCCGGATAAAGCCGGCGCAGCTCGGCAAACAGCCCGCGCACCTGCTCCCGAAGGCTCGGCAGATCACTGGCGCGCAGGTGCCGGTGTCCGGTCACGCCAATGACGATCGGCAGCCGCCCGTCGAGCTGGGCTGACCTTGATTCAGACATGACTAACGCCGCTCGGCGGCTCGGGCGATCGCGCGTTGCATGACTCCCGGCAGCAACGCGGTAAAGGCTGCGACCTTCGGGTCGCTCCGATCCAATGCGCCCACGACCTTGCGAATGCGAAAGGCCAGCAACCCGCGATCATCCTTTTTGAGGGCTCGTATCAGCGTATGCCAGGCGTCGCCATTGCCACCCAGGATGGTGTCCTCGATGATCTTTTGTGTGAGCTCGCGGCCGCTCGCATCGGTCAGGCTGCGCGGCGGGTAGTATGGCAAAGGTGGATGGGTCTCGAGGACTATTCCGGCCGCGGCGCAGATGCGTGCCACCTTGTTGAAACCGAGCTCGGGCAGCTTGCCGGCCTCGAGGGCGGCGAGGGTGGAGCGGCCCACCCCGGCGGCCTCGGCGAGCTCGATGAGCCTGAGACCCTGCGCGATGCGCTGCTGGCAGATGAGGCGGCCGAGGGAGAGGAGGTCCATGGGGAGCTTTTTTTGAGTCGTCCAGTATTTCAGACAGTCTAGTATATGAGACTGTCCAGCATACGAGACTAAAAAGAAAAAAGCATCATCGCTCAGGTCTCCGGTGCGCTGAGCGCATAGCAGCCAGATGCGAGAGTCACTATCACAGCGTGACCCGCCTGGCGCACGCCAGTGACGCCACGCGCCAGCCGCAGAGGTTCGCCGCTCTCGAGCACTTCGGTGGCTGACCGCGCCGGCATTTCCACCGTGGCTTGCGCGCCAGCCGGGATCTCGACCTGAAGTTGCAGACATCCCCCTGCCTTGCGCCAGGATGCGGCCACGTTCCCCAGCGCGGACCGGTAGCGCGCAGAGGCCTCGTCGATGCCGTCCACGGGTTGCGGCGCGATGCGGATGCGCTTCGCGGGCTGCCGCTGGCTCATATCGATTCGAATGCCGGCGAGCCCGCCATGGAGCCAGGTCTCGACGTGGCCCAGCATGAAGTGGTTCTGCGACTTGTCGGGATCGGCATCCCACGACTCCGTGAGGGAGGTCGCACCGCGGGCGAGCTGGTAACCGTAACTCGGCGGATCGGCGCGCGTGAGGACGTCGTACAGGACGTCGCCTCGCCCGTTGCGCATCAGAGCGAGCACAACGTAATGAAAGCCGATGTCGCCTGCCGTCACGTGATTCCCGTGAGCGCAGATGTCGGCAACGAGGTTTTCCAGCACTGCCGCTCGGTGCGCTCTCGGTACGAGTCCCAAGGCAAGGGGCATTGCATTGGCGGTCTGGCTGCCGCGGTCATATTGGTTGCTCGCAGGATGGAAAAGATGCGTGTTGAGCGCGCGCCTCGATTCCACTGCGCGGCGGGCGTAGTGGCGTGCGTGCGCGGGATGCCCGAGTAGCCGCGCGACGGTCGACAGTGTGCGCAGCAATTCGCAGTAGGTCGCCGTCCCCGTCAGCGCTTTGCTGGTGAGCTGCGACTCCCCGGGCGGCTTGGGGCCGATGTCGTACCAGTCGCCGAGCCCATGGTCGATGATCCCGTTGCGGGCCCGCCTCGCAAGATAATCCGCGTAGCGACACATGGCGGGATAGCCGGTCGCGAGAATCCGATGATCGCCGGTATGGCAATAGGTTGCCCAGGGGCTCAGCACGACCGCGGCCCCCCATTCCGGCGAGTCGCGGAACGCGGAGTTGGTGCCGTCGGCCTCGAGAAATGCAACGTATTCAGGCGCGATGGCCGGCACCATGCCGTCCGGACGCTGGCTGTCCATCATGTCGCGCATCATCTTCTCGTAGAGCGTCACGGCGTCCTCGTTGTAGTAGACGGTGTCCGCATCGAGATAGGTTTGCTCCAGCCATCCCAGCTTCTCGCGATGCGGACAGTCGGTGAGCACGCTGAAGGTGTTGCTGAGCAGCGCCTGGAGAATCAGTCCGTGAATGCGATCGAGCAGCGGATTGCCGGTTGCCAAGTTGCCCGCGGGCGGCAGGTCCGTGTGCAGAAATTCGCCCCGCAATCCCAGCAGCTCGGGCTCGCGGGGCTTGCCGAGCCCCGGCGGCGCGGCTCCCTCGACCTGCACGTAGCGAAAACCGTAGTAGCTGAAGCGGGGATGCCAGCGCTCGATGCCATTGCCGGCGAGCGTGTAGTCGAAGAAGACGGCATCATCCGGCCGGGCATTGGCGCTGCGTTGCGTGACGAATCCCTGCTCATCGAGCAGCTCGCCGGGGAGGAGCCTTACGTGCCTGCCTGCTGTCCCGCGCACCGCGATGACTGGCCAGCCGGAGAAATTCGCCCCCAGGTCATAGACGAATACTCCGGGCCGCGGAATCGTCATCCTGACCGCCTCATACCTGCGCGCAACGGTGACCGGCGGAATGCTCTGCGCGCGCAGAACGCCTCCGGGACTCTCCACTTCGATGGCGGGCGCCCAGTCGTTCCCGGCGCGCCCGTCGAAGCCCGAGCGATCCCAACCGTGTGGCTCGAGGCGCGCATCGAAATCCTCACCGCCATAGACGGACGAGAGCGTAATCGGCCCCGGGTGGGTGTGCCACGAGCCATCGCTGAGCACGATTTCCTCGCTGCCATCCTCGAAAAGGAGACTCAGCTGCAGGATCAGCTTCGGGCGCCCGAAGCTGCCGATGAGTTTCGTATAGCGGCCGGCGTACTTCTCGACGTTGAAGAAGCCATTGCCGAGCATCACGCCGAGGACGTTTACGCCTTGCGAAAGGAGCGGCGTCACTTCGAACGTGTCGTACAGCACCGTCCGGCGATAGTTGCTCCAGCCGGGGTTGAGAGCGCCCGTGCCGGCGCGCCGGCCGTTGATGCGCAGCTCATACTGACCGAGCCCACAGACCGACACGATCGCGCGGGCCAGCGCTCTCTCGAGCCGCAACTGCCGCCGAAAGAGCGGCATCCGTCGCGGCACGGCCGGCGGGCTGCGATTGATAGCGGGCGGCGGCAGGGGGCGGTTGGGCCAGTCCGGGCCGTCCGAAATCCACTGGGCTCGCCACTCGCCGGGACTGATGAATCCGGTGATGAAGCGGGCAGGGCGCGAGAAGCCTCTCGTGCGGCCGTGCTCATCCCACGTGCGCACGGCGTACCAGTAG
>DASVWT010000415.1:0-8361 GCA_036393055.1 Steroidobacteraceae bacterium | reverse complement strand
CGGGCCAGGCGCGGTGCAGGTCCCAGGCGCTTCGCATGGGACAGACTATGTCGTAGCGGCCCTGTACGATGACGGCGGGGATGTGGCGGATGCGGTGGACGTCGTCCAGTAGCTGGCTGTCGGCGCGGAAGAAGCCCTTGTTGATGAAGTAGTGGCATTCGATGCGCGCGAACTGGTCCGCGTAACTGTCTTCCTGGAACTGCGCGATGTAATCGGGTGCTGACCGCAGGTAGCTGGTGGCAGCCTCCCAGATGGACCACGCCTTCGCGGCGCTGTGGCGCACCTCGACGTCCTCGCTCGTCAGCCGCGCGTAATAGGCGCTGATCATGTCGCCGCGCTCCGCTTCCGGGATCGGAGCGACGTAGTGCTCCCAGAGGTCCGGGTAGAGCGCTGCCGCGCCGCCGGGGCTCTGGTAGAACCATTCGAGCTCCCAGCGCCGCAGCATGAAGATGCCGCGCAGTACGATCTCGGTCACGCGGTCAGGGTGTGTCTCCGCGTACGCCAGCGCGAGCGTCGAGCCCCAGGAGCCGCCGAACACCAGCCAGCGCTCGATGCCCAGATGCTCCCGCAACCGCTCGACGTCATCGACCAGGTGCCAGGTCGTGTTGTCCACCAGGCTGGCATGCGGCCGGCTCTTGCCGCAGCCGCGCTGATCGAGCAGCACGATGCGGTAGCGCGCCGGATCGAAGAAGCGGCGCATCTTGGGGTCCAGGCCGCCGCCCGGCCCGCCATGCAGGAAGACCGCGGGCTTGCCGGTGGGATTGCCGCACTCCTCGAAGTAGATCTCGTGCAGCTCCGACACGCGCAGGAACCCGCTGCGGTATGGCTTGATCGGCGGGTAGAGCCTGCGTCTCGGGGAGGCGGAACAGGAGGGGGAGGCACTCATTTGGGGATATTACAGCTTGCTCTCATCATTCGGCCGGCTTGCAATGCATGGCTGCCACCCCCGCCCCCAACCCCCGCATGCTCGGCAAGGCCTTCAAGGCCGAGCGCGTGGCCTTGGGCCTGAGCCAACAGGCCGTGGCTGCGTCCGCAGGCGCACGCCGGCAGACCATCGCGGATCTGGAGGCCGGCCGCAACGTGTCGGTGCGCACGTTGTTCGCCGCGCTGGCGGCGCTGGGCAAGGGCCTGAGCATCGTCGATACGCGCCTGGACCTGGACCGGATCCACCTGCTGCGGGCCGAGCCTCGCTCTCCTCGCCGAAGGTCTACGTCTCCAACGTGCCGATGGCCGCGCCTGTCTGTTTGAGAGATTACACCTGCAGGCGATCGCCCGGCCGCGCGACCAGTCGGTAGAGCGCGGGCGCCACGAAGATGCCGATCACGAGCCGCGAGATCATGCCAGCCACGATCACCAGCGCGAATGGGCGCTGCGAGTCTGTGCCGACGCCGGTTGCGACCGCGGCCGGCAGCAGGCCCAGCGCCGCGACCAACGCGGTCATCACGATCGGGCGCAGGCGCAGCACCGCGGCCTCGTGGGCGGCCTGCACGATGCCCATGCCGCCGAGCCGCAGCTCGTTGACGCAGGAGGTGTAGATGACCCCGGTCAGCACCGAGACGCCGAACAGCACGATGAAGCCGATGCCTGAGGACACCGAGAACGGGGTGCCGGTGAGCCACATGGCGAGCACTGCGCCGACGGGCGCCGACAGCAACACGCCGACTACGACGATCAACGGGAACTTGAAGTTGCCGTAGAGCACGAAGAGAAGCCCGAAGATCACCAGCACCGTCAACGGCAGGATGACCCGCATCTGTGCGCGCGAGGCGGTGTATTGCCGGTATTCCCCGCCCCATTCGAGGTGGTAGCCCTGCGGCAGCTTCACCTGCCGGGCGACCTGGTGAATTGCATCGCCGACCGCGCCGGCGAGGTCCCGCCCAGCGACCGAGAACTGCACGCCGATGTAGCGGGAGTCGTTCTCCCGGTAGATGAAGGATGCGCCGTTCTCGACGCGAATGGTCGCGAGCTCCTTGAGCGGCACCTCCTGTCCGCCCGGGGTCGCCACCGGAATGTCGCCGATCGCGAGCGGATTATCGCGAAACTGCGGCTGCAGCCGCACGACCAGGTCGAACGCCTTCTCGCCCTGCACGACTTGTGTCGCCACACCGCCGCCGATCGCGGCATCGATCAGATTGTTGATGTCATCGACATTGAGTCCGTAGCGCGCAATCTCGGCACGGTTGATGTCGATCGCCAGGTTGGGCTGGCCCAGCTCGTGTACGAGCGTCAGATCGGTGATGCCGCGCACCTGCGACATCGCCTCCTTGGCCGCCCGCGCCAGCCTCTGCAGCTGCTGCAGGTCGGGCCCGTAGATCTTCAGCGCGAGCGCGCTCTTCAGGCCGGTCTCGGCCTCGTCCACCGCATCCTCGGCGGGCTGGGTGTAATTGAACTGGATACCGGGGAATCTCTGCAGCCTGGCGTCGATCGCGGCGATGAGCGCCTGCTTGTCGCGGTACCGGCCGTGCCATTGCGAATACGGCTTCAGGCCGACGAAGAACTCGTCGTTGAAGAAGCCGGTGGAGTCCGTGCCGTCATCGGGGCGGCCGAGCTCCGAGGTGACCGTGGTCACCACCGGGAACGAGCGCAGCACGCGGCGGATTTGCGGCGAGATCTGCGCAGCCTTCTGATAGGAGATGGTATACGGCATCGTCGCGCGCACCCACAGGGCGCCCTCGTCCAGGGTCGGCATGAACTCCGCGCCGATCCCACGGGTCATCAGCAATGCCAGCAGCAGCAGCGCCACCGAGATCCCGAGGGTCCACGCCAGCGTGCCCAGTGCGCTGTGCAACGCACGGGCGTACCACGCCTTGAGCTTCTCGTAGAGCGGGTTGAGGCGCTCGCGCACGCCTCCGTGCATGAAGAACGAGCAAAGCACCGGTAACAGAGTCAGCGTCACGACCAGCGAGCCGATGAGCGCGAAGATCATCGTGTCGGCCATCGGCCTGAAGAGCGTGCCGGAGGGTCCCGCGAGGAAGTAGATCGGCAGGAAGCTCGCGACGATCACGGCGACGGCATACACGAGCGGGCGGTCGATCTCCGCCGCCGCGATCAGGATCACATCCCGGATCCGATACTCGGTGCCGCGACGGGCGGCTAGCTCGCGGAAGATGTTCTCGACCATGAAGATCGCGCCGTCCACGAGGATGCCGAAGTCCACCGCCCCGATCGACAACAGATTCGCCGAGGCGCTCTTGAGGTCGAGCAGCAGGAAGGCGCAGAGCAGCGCGAGCGGAATGGTGACCGCGACGATCAGGCCCGCGCGCACGTCATACAGGAAGAAGATGAGCACCACGATCACCAGCACCAGTCCGACCGTCAGGTTGTGCATGACCACGTGCTTGGTCTGCTGGATCAGCGTGGTGAGATCGTAGAACGGATGGATCTTCACATCCTTGGGCAGGATGTGTCGGTTGAGCTCCTGCGTCTTCGCCTCGACCCGCTGCAATACGTCCTGAGTCTTGCTGCCGGTCAGCGCCAGAATCACGCCTTCGACGGCATCATTCCGTCCCATGTAACCGAACTCACCGAGGCGCGGAGCGATGCCGATCCTCACCTGGGCGACATCCTTCACCAGGGTCGGAGTGCCGTTGTGCACCGCGAGCACGATGTTGCCGATGTCCTCAAGCGTGCGGATGCGGCCGAGGCCGCGCACGTAAAAGAACTGGCTGCCCTGGGAGTAGAAGCCGCCGCCGCCGTTGCTGTTGTTGGCGGCAATCGCCGCCTGTACCTGTGTCACGGTGAGGCCGAGCGCGGCGATCTTCACCGGGTCGAGCAGGACCTGGTACTGCATGTCGCCGCCGCCGAAGGCGGAGTCGTCGGCGACGCCGGGCACCGACCGGTATTGCGGCGCGATCACCCAGTCCTCGAGGGTCTTCAGCTCCATCGGCGAGCGATCGGAGCTCTGCAGCACGTAGCGATAGACGAGCCCCGACGGCGGCGACATCGGTGAGAGCGACGGCGTCACGCCGCTCGGCAGGGTAATGCCGGGCAGGCGGTTGTACACGCGCTGGCGCGCGAAATAGGGCGTGGTGCCATTGGCAAACGTCAGCGTGACATCCGAGAGGCCGTAAAGGGAAATCGAGCGCTTGATCTGGAGCCCCGGGATCGCGTTCATGGCGCGCTCGACGGGTATCGTGATCAGCCGTTCCACTTCCTCGGCCGAATGCCCCGGCCACTGCGAGATGATCTCGACATACGGCGGGGAGAGGTCGGGGTAGGCATCCATCGGCAGGACTTCGTAGGCCCACACGCCGGCGGCCGCCAGCGCGGTCGACAGCAACACGATCAGCAGACGCTGCTCGAGCGCGAACGCGACGATACGGTTGATCACGGAAGCCCGGCGGGCTTCCCCCTGGCCAGGCAGCGTGCTCATTGCGACTCGATGAAGTTGAGGAAGATGCTGCCGTCCACCACGACCTTGTCGCCGGTCTGCAATCCCTGCGAGATCACCACGCGATTGCCTACGCGCTCGCCCAGCGTCACCGACCGCCTGGCGTAACTGCCGTCGGGGTCAACTACATACACGTACGGCAGGTTCTCGTCATTGCGGAGCACGGCGGATACTGGAATCAGCAATCCGCGGTATTGCCGGTGCGACTGGATTCGTGCCTGGACATACATCCCTTGCTTGAGGATCCCATCCGGGTTGTCCACCTGCACGCGCGCACTGACCGAGCGCGTATCCGGGTCGACCACCGGACCCACGTTAGTGACCGTGCCGGTCAGCGGCGCTGTGCCATCACCGGTGTCGACGGTTGCGGTATCCCCAATGTGCACCTGCACCAGATCGCTGCCGAAGATTTGCGCCATCACCCACATTTTCGAGGTGTCGGCGATCGTGAAGCACGGCGAGGTACCGGCAGAGAGCGTTTGTCCCGGCCCGATCGACTTCTGGACCACCGTGCCGGCGATGGGCGCCCGGATGACTCCCTGTCCGGGCGCGAGGGGCTTGCCGGCGCGGATCGCGGCAATGGTCTTCGGATCCGCGTGCAGTGCGACGAGTCCCTGCAGCGCGGCGCTGCGGTCCGCGTCTGCGCCTACCGCCGTGGCCTGAGCTTCCGCGTTCTCGCGCTGAGAGATCGCCTGATGCGCAAACAGGAAGCGGTCGTTGGATGCGACCGCATCGGCCGCCGAGGCGGTGATCAGCGCCTTGCGATAGGCACCGACAGCAGTCGTGAAGTCGGGCGAGCTCACCGTCGCCAGTGCCTGTCCCACGGTGACACGGTCGCCGAGAGTCACCAGCACGCGCGTGACCGGCCCGGAGAACGGCGCCAGTACCGGCGTCGAATGGTCGTGATCGAAGTCCACGATCGCGGTGGTCGTCACGCTCGTGCGGTAAGCCGTGGGTGCGACCGTGAGCAGATGAATGCTCGTGCGCTGCGCGGCCGTCAGCGTCACGTTCTGCGGCTTGCTCGCCTGCGGGCTCGCAGCGGGCGTGGCCGATGAGCAGCCCGCGAGCAATGCCAGGGCGAGGGCCGGGGCGAAAGCCAGTGACTTCGTGATCATGGTTTGCTCATTTCCGCGTTGTGCCACCAACCACCCCCGAGCGCCTGGTAGAGCGCCGCGGTGTCGGCGAAGCGATTGGCCTCGTCCTGGGTGAGGGTCATGCGCGCTTGCTGATAAGCCTGCTCGGCGGCAAGCAGCTCGAATACGCCGATGTAGCCGTGATGCAATTGAAGTTGGGTGAGCTCGAGCGTCCGTTTCGCGGCGCGCGCCGCCGCGGCCGCCGCCTGCAGCGCCTGGGCATCCTCCTGCAAGGCGGCCAGGGTGTCAGCGACGTTCTGGAAGGCCGTGAGGACGGTACCGCGATACTGTTGCGCCGCTTCCACGTAGGCGGCTTTGGCGGCGCGCTCCTGGTGCAGCAGCTGGCCGCCCTGGAAGATCGGAGCGGTCAGGGATGCGGCGATGCCCCAGAAACCCGTGCCCGAGGTGAATACCTGCGAGATCGCGAGCGCGCTGCTGCCGGCGTCCGCCGTCAGTTGAATGCTCGGCAGGCGCTCGGCGGCCGCGATGCCGATCTGCGCGCTGGCGGCATGGAGGTTGGCCCGCGCCTGGCGTACGTCGGGGCGTTGCGCCACCAGGGCCGAGGGCAGGCTGAGCGGCAGATCCTCCGGCAGATGCAGATCCCTCAGCGACACGGCTGCCGCCACAGGCTGGTTCGGGAATCGGCCGGTCAGCGCCGACAGCGCATCCTCCGTCTGCCGCAGCTGCTTCACCAGGGCGGGGAGCGAGGCTTGCGCCTGTGCGAGCTGCGAGCGCTGCGCGGCCACATCGAGTCCGCTGGCATCACCCCGCTGCAAGCGCAGTTGCAGGATGCCGAGACTGCGCTTTTCGAGCCCGATCACCTCGCGGGTCGCCTGCACCTGCTCGCGCAGAGATGCGGCCTGCACGGCGGTGGCAACCACATTGGCGCTCAGGGTCGTCCATGCCGCGATCATCTGGAAGCGCGCGCTCTGCTCCTGCGCTCGCAGCGACTCGACCGTGCGCCGACTCAGCCCGAAGACATCCGGCACGTACGAGATGGTGAGCTCCGGGGTGAAGAGGTCGTATTGGAACTCGTCGGGGACCGCCGGGTAGTTGGGTGTCGGCGCCAGCATCTGCGACTGCTTCTGCCGGCTCGCGGACATGCCGGCGGAGACGGCCGGAACGTAGGCGCCGCGCTGTGCCAGGACATCCTCCCGGGCCACCCGCAACGCCGCCTGCGCCGCCTGCAGGCTGGGATTACTCCTCAAGGCGGCCGCAACCAGCGCATCGAGAGATCGGGAATGAAACAGCCGCCACCAGTCGGCGGGGATGTCAGCGCTCGCCTGGAGATGCTGCGCAGCGCCGGCGGAGTCGCCAGCAGTTGCGGCCGTGGCTGCGATCGGCTTCGCGGTGTAGCCGGCGACCCGAGGTGCCGGCGGCGGCGTGAAATTCGGCCCGGCCGCACAGCCGGCGGCGAGCAAGGCGGCACAGGCTACAGTGATGCAATGCAGCCTGCGCCACTCGATCGGAGTTGAGCTCATACGGATCAGGGAATGGCTCTCGTGGCCGGCCGCCGGCGAGCTGCGGCGGAAGTGGCGCTGCGCCGCGAGAGAGCGGCGCGGCCCAACATCAGCCGCAGCAGGACTCAGACGGCATCGGCTTCCTGCCCGGCAAAGGCCGGCGACGCGTCGGATCAATGCCACGCGCCGGCGCCGCCGGGGCCGGACTGTTCACCACGCCCTGAGGTGAGCGCAGTGAGCCCTTGTCAGCCGATTGAGAGCGCGGACGGGGGTCCGCGCGCGAGGTGTGCGCGCAGCCTGCGGACGCTGCGTGGGACCGCTGCCGCCGGTGCCTGCATCCGCCATGCGGCGAGCACCGGCTTGACGATCGGGACGGGATGCGGCGCGGAACCCGCCACACCCGTGAAGTGCATGGTCCAGTCGCAATGGCAGGAGTGGCTGGCGCCGTCTGCTTGCGTCTGCGCGGAATAGCCGCAGATGACCACGACCATTGCGATAGCCGCAATGAGCGCGACCAGGCGGTTACGGCGCAATGTGGAGCTCATGAATATGGCACAAGCCTAGCCGCAGGTGGCCGGTCCGGCAAGCGCTTCGGGAATAGCCGATAATGTGACATTGCCTCACGGCGGACTCCCTTGAAGCTCACCCCAGATTCCCTCGGCGCGCACCTCGAGCGCCAGCTTCTACCGGCCTACCTGGTATCCGGCGATGAGCCGTTGCTTGCCGGGGAGGCGGCCGATGCGGTCCGCGCGCGCGCGCGCGCCGCGGGCTTCACCGAGCGCGAGGTACACTTCCTCGAGCGCGGCTCCGACTGGGATGACGTGCGCGCCTCCGCGGGAAACCTGTCTCTTTTTGGATCGCGCCGCCTGCTGGAGCTGCGCCTGCCCACGGCCCGCCCTGGAGTGGCGGGCAACAATGCGCTCCTCGCCCTGCTCGAGCGCGCGGACCCGGACACTCTGATCCTCATCCTCACGCCTCGGCTCGATCGTGACGCGCAGGGCGCCGCATGGTTCAAGGCCCTGGAGTCCCGCGGCGGCTGGGTCCCGGTCTGGCCGGTGGAGGCGGACAAGCTCGCGGGGTGGCTGCGGGGACGCTGCCGGCGGCTGCGGCTGGAAATCGGCGAGGAGGCGCTCGCCCTGCTCGCCGAGCGCACCGAGGGCAACCTGCTCGCCGCCCATCAGGAGTTGGAAAAACTGCGCCTGCTGACGCCCGCGGGAGCCATAACAACCGACACGATCCTGGCGAGTGTCGGCGACAGCGCGCGCTTCGATGTATTCCGGCTGTCGGAGGCGGTTCTGGAAGGCGAGGCGGATCGTGCCCTGCGGGTGCTGGCCGGACTTCGCTCGGAGGGCACCGAGCAGACCCTGGTGCTCTGGGC
>DASVWT010000414.1:0-10770 GCA_036393055.1 Steroidobacteraceae bacterium | reverse complement strand
TCGCAGTCGTACTCGGCCGGATTCACGCTGGACTGGTCGTCCAAGGTGGACTGGGTCGCCGAAGTTGCCTCCGACATCAAGCTGACGAACACCTATCAGTGGACGGACTCTTGGAGCTCCACGATCAACAGCCAGACCGGCAAGACCGCGTCCTATTCGATTACCGGACCTGCGTCGACGGACAACTATACCGGTCCGATATCGTTTCAGGTTTGGCGCGATAACATCTACGGATCGTTCATGTTCTACCCAGTGCAGTAGTCGGGGCGTCAACCGACCTTTCGTGGCCGGGCGCCGGCAGGTCAGCCGGCGCCCCGTCACATCGCTAGAAGTCCTGGCCGAACTCGATGCCGAAAGTGCGCGGCTGCGCCGGCAGGATGTACACCTGGTTGTCGACACTCGGGTTACTTGCCGTATACCGCGAGAGCTCTGCCAGCCGATTCATCAGATTGCTGACGAAGAAGTCCGCGTGCATACCGTTTGTACCGTCGACTCCCAGCTTCAGATTGACCAGCGCGTAAGCCGGCAGATTGCCGACAACGATGGCTTGATCGCCCCGCAGCACCTGCGCCGTCTGGTTTTGGTACATCGCCGTGACCTGAGCATAGGGCTTCCAGTTGCCCATCGTCGGCAGGGAATAGCGCGCGACTATGTTGCCTTTGAATTTGGGCGCCACCGGCAGATTTGTGCCTGCGGGGGCAATCGGGCCGATCCAGCCACCCGCAGGCAGGTAATCGCCATTGGCGGCGGAATTGGGCCCGGGACAGTCGGTCACCCCGATCGTACCGCAGTAATTCTCCGTCAGCACCGGATCGATGAAGGTGAAATCCGCGGTGAGCAGCAGATTCGGGGTGGCCAGCCAGTCCAGGCTGTTCTCGACACCCTTGATGCGCGCGGCGCCACCGTTGGCGATCTCCGTGACGCTGTTCGCCCCGAGGAACGAGAACTGGAAGTTCTTCCAGTCCTCCCAGAAGAACGCGCCATTCCAGCGCAGCGTGTTGCCGAACCACTGCGTCTTCCAGCCCACTTCATAGTTCGTCAGGAAATCGGCGGCGTAGGGAACATTTCCGCCTATCCGGTTCACCCCTCCCGGCCGGAAGCCCTTGGAATAGGTCGCGTACACCATCGCGTTGGGCGTGATCTTGTAGGTGACATTGACCCTGGGAACGTGCCCGGTGTCGCTGGTCCGCGCATCGAGATCGGTGCAGGGCGAGTTCTTCACGATCGACGGCTCGAAGCAGGTCGCCGTGCCTTCACCGCCGTAGAAGTTGGCGTTGAAGCCGTAAAAGCCAATGAGCGAATTGTCGTACTTGTAGAAGCGCACGCCTGCAGTGACCGACAGCTGATGGGTGATGTCGTAGGTGAGCTGTCCGAACACCGCGCGATCCCGGTCGACCCGCTGCTCGTCAGTGAGCCAGATGGTGTTCGGATATCCGGGAACCGACACGTCGGTGGGATTGCCCGTCGGGCCGGTGCCGGGAAGATAACCGAATCCGTTGGGATTACCGCCGTACACGCTGGTCCAGCCGTACCCCGGCATCGTGTAGTTCTGCCAGATATTGTGCATCTGCCGCTGCAGGAATACGCCGACCGTAGCGTGAACCGGCTTGTCGAGGGGCGTCGTCATGCGAAGCTCCTGGCTCCACATCTCGAAGTCTCCGGCGCCGATCACGAACTGCTGCGGCATGATCGGATTGCCGTCATTGCCGGTGTAGTACACGCCGGAGCCGCTCATCTTGTCGTAGAACTCCGAGTAGTCGCTGTAGTCGGCGATGGAATGCTGATTGCGCTTCACGTAGCCGCCGGAGTAGACGATATCGAAGTTGCTGACCTTGCCTTCGATGGTGAGGGCGGTCTGGGTCCAGGTGTCATGGGAGTTTTCCGGCCCGAAATGCGCGACCTGGAGATAACCCATCGCGGGATCGTAGCCGAAGAATCCCCGGGTGCTGTCCGATTGGCCCTGAAACGTGGGAGATACCGTCCAGTTGTCCCCCAGGTCGAACCTGAGCGCCACCCGGCCGCCGGTCGTATCCACCGTGTTGTAATCGTTCTTGCGCCAGGGCGCGTTGGTGATGGCCCCCGCACCGATCGGGGCGGACGGCAGACACTGTCCGGTGCCCCCGCCGGGCCCCACGCCGCTCGCCGAAAGCGCCCAGCTGGGGAATGTCCGCACGCCATTGGTGATGCACGCATTCGCATCGGTGCCTGCGACATTGCTGATGTACCCGCCGTCGTGCTCCTGCCAGCCCACTAGGCGGATGGCCGCCTTGTCCGTCAGCGGCAGGTTGACGTAGCCTTCGACCACGTCACCCATGCCGCCGGCCTCGATCTTGTTGCCCTGAATGTTGTAGCCCGCGGAAAACTTGCGCGGATCCGGCTTGTTGGTGATGAGCCGCACCGTGCCGGCCTCGGAGCTCGCGCCAAACAGCGTCCCCTGGGGACCTTCCAGCACCTCGACGCGGTTCATGTCATAGATGTGAAGGGGCAAGGCGCCGGTGATGGTGGTGACCGGTTGCTCATCGAGATAGATGCCGACGCTCGGCTCCGACCCCGAATGGTTGCCATCGCCACCGCTCACCACTCCGCGGATATAAATGACCGCTGAGCCCGGACCGCCATTGTCGCCTTCGCCCTGGCTACGCATGTACGAGATGGCAGGGGCGAACTGGACGTAGTCGTCGATGTTGGCGATATTCAGCCGGGTGAGCGTGCGATTGTCGAACGCCTCCACGCTGATCGGCACATTCTGTAGGTTCTGCTGGACCTTCTGCGCCGTGACGACGACCGTCTGCAGCATATCCGCGCCCGAAGCCTGTTGCGCCTGGGCAGCCGGCATGGATGCGATGATCGCGGAGGCCAGGGGCACGCCCGACCCTATGATGGTGCGGAGCGTCTTTTTCCGCTCACGTGACAATTTGCGACGTCGACTGCGAGTCATCTTTAACTCCCCTTGCCCGGAACTGTTGTGGTTACTGTATCAAGCTGGTCCGCCCACCGTTCAGTGGAAGGCCGGGCCCTCAAATACTCTGTCAGAACATCTCCCAGCGCCTGCGCGAGCGGGCCGAGCCACGGCTCGTATCGGCGCCAGTGATCCACCGCCTCGCGAAAGATCGGCTGGCGCACCTGCTCGGAGCTGGCGGTGCGCACCGCCCGCTCGTTCTCGTGGAACCGCAGGCACGCCGAATCGAAAGGCAGCCCGCAGTGCCCGAGCAGCCGCCGGACTTCGCTCTCGGTGTCGTCGATCAACTTCTCGTAGAAGACCCGCGTCACCCTACCCGGCAGCACGTCGTCGAAATGTGCCATGAGCTCGACGTAGTCGCGATAATAGCGCCCGAGGTCCTCGAGCCCGTAGCTGAACCACTGGCCGCGCGCGAAGTGCTGCTTGAAGCACGAGAAGCAGCACCCGAGCGGGTGCCGCCGCGCATCGATGATCACGGCATTCGGCAGGATCAGGTGGATCAGGCCGACGTACATGCAGTTGTTCGGCATCTTGTCGATGAAGAACGGCGCGTCGGTCTTGCGCATGACGCGGGTCTCGGCGAGGTAGCGCTCGCCCAGGGCCGTCAGCTCATCGCGGCCGAGCGAAGCGAGCCTCCTGAAGAAGGCCCCCTCTTCCTCCTGCTTCGGGCCCGCAAGCTCGCGCGCGATCTTCGGCAATTGCGGCAGCTCCATCGTCCCCTCGACGAGCGGATGGCTCGCGAGAATCTGCTCGATGAGAGTCGAGCCCGCGCGCGGCAAGCCCACGATGAAGATCGGATCCCGCGCCGCGGCGCCCGCGCCGGCGCGCTCGGCGAAGAACTCTCTCGTGAGCAGCTGCTTCGAGCGGCGTACGAACCGCGAATTCTCCTCCGCGTCGTAACCGTGCTTTATCCGGCACAGGGCATTGCCCGCCGCATAGTGAGCAAACGACTCCTCGTACGATGCGGCGTCCTCGAGCGCTTTGCCGAGGGCGAACTCGAAGTGCAGCTTGTCCTCGTCGGAAAGATCACTGCGCAAGAGCGCCTGCCGCATGGCGAGCACGTCGGCATCACTGAAGCGAAACGTCTTGAGGTTCGCCAGGCTCCACCAGGCCTCGCCGAGCCTCGGCTCGATCGATAACGCGCGCCGGTAGGCGGCAATGCTCTCGGTCAGCTTGCCGGTGGTGCGCAGTGCATGACCGTAGCTCATCCAGAGCTTCGGTTGCTGCGGGTAGTCCCTCAGCACCGATTCGTAGCCGGCGATCGAGTCCCCGTAGTCGCCCAGGTTGGCCGAGGTGGCCGCGAGCAGGCTGCGGTAAGCCGGACTGTGCGGCTCTCTTGCCAGCAGTCGCACGCACTGCTCGAGCGCCTCGGCGCTCCTGCCCTGGCGGTTGAGCACGGTCGCGTAATTGTGCCGGGCCGCATCGAAGGACGGTGCGAGCTCGAGACAGCGCTCGAGCAGGCGCTGCGCGTCCGAGTAGCGCAGCAGCCGCGCCGCCACCTCCGCGAGCATCCGCAGTGCCGCGACGTCGTTCGGCTGCTGGGCGAGATGCGCCCGCAGAAGGGCTTCCGCCTCGGGAATACGGTTGTCGCACAGGGCGGCGGCGGCCCCCAGCAGCCGCGGATCGCGTGTCGCCGCCTTGATGTAGTGGGCGTAGGCGCGATCGGCCGCCTCTGCATCACCGCGCGCCCGCAGTTGATCGGCGAGCGCGAGCCACGCATCGGGCAGGTCCGGCCGCAGCGAGACGGCGTGAGTGAGCGCATCGATCGACCCATCGACATCCCCGCCCGCGGCGCGCGCCAATCCCAGGATCAGCATCGCCTGAGGTTGCCGCGGAACGACCTTGAGGATCTCGTGCGCCTGCTGCGCCGCGACCGCCGGTCGGGTCGCGAGCAGTCGCGATGCGTGCGCCAATGCGACGTCGAGTGTCCCGACAGGCTCTGCGGGGGTGGTCAAGATCCGCCTAATCTGCCTCAACCAGCTTTTTTTTCCAAGCTGTTGTTGCGCGCACGCCACTCACGCGGCGCGATGCAGGCGCCTGCGGCGAAAATCCGCGATGACCTCGCGCGCGGCATTGTGCCCCGGCGCGCCCGTGACGCCGCCGCCGGGATCCGTCCCCGCGCCGCACATATAAAGGCCACGCAGCGGGCCGCGGTAATTGCCGTACCCGAGCATCGGCCGCGCGGACAACATCTGATCGAGCTGCAGCCTGCCGTGGAAGATATCCCCGCCGATGAGCCCGAAGGTGCGCTCCAGGTCGAGGGGGCTCATGATCTGGCGCCCGAGCACGGACGCCTTGAAATTGGGCGCGAAGCGGTTGACTGTCTCGATCATCAGATCGGCAACGGTCTCGCGGTGAGCGTCCCAGGACTCCCCATTCGGAAGCTGCGGCGCGACGTGCTGGCAGAATAAACTCGCCACGTGCTTGCCTGCAGGCGACAGACTGTCATCGAGGGTCGACGGAATCACCATCTCCACGATCGGTTGCCGCGACCATCCGTACGTGCGCGCATCGAAGTAGGCCTGCTCCATATAGCCCAGAGTCGGCGCGAGGATGATTCCGGCGGTGTGGTGCTCGGCGGGTGCCCGGCCGGGCAGACAGGTGAAGTCCGGCAGCTCCGCGAGCGCCACATTCATCCGGAAGGTGCCCGAGCCGCAACGCCACTGGGAGATGCGCTCCGCGAAGTCCCGCGGCAGCGCCGCGGGATCGATGAGCTGCATGTAAAGCAGCTTGGGATTGAGGTTCGACACCACCGCCGAGGCGCGCAGCGTCTCTCCGCCCTCGGTGATCACGCCGACCGCGCGGTCGCGCTCGATGATGATCTCGCGCACCGCGGAGCCCACGCGGATGTCGACGCCCCGCGCTGCGGCCGACTTCGCCATGGCCTGAGTGATCGCTCCCATGCCGCCGATGGCGTGACCCCACGCTCCCTTCTTTCCGTTCACCTCCCCGAAGCAATGATGGAGGAGAACGTAGGCAGTACCCGCGGCATAGGGGCTTGCGTAATGGCCGACGATGCCGTCGAAGCCGTACACCGCCTTGATCGGATCGCTCTCGAACCAGCCATCGAGATAATCGCCTGCGGAGGCGGCGAAGAGCTTGAGCAGCTCCCGCCGCAGGCTCATGTCCAGCCGGCCGAGCCGCGCCCCGAGGCGCGTGGTGCGCAGGAGCTCCGGCAGAGCGCTCGCCCAGCTGCCTTGCACTACGTTGGGGGGCGTCTCGAGCACGAGGCCGCGCAAGACGTCCGCGATCGCCTCCAGCCGCTCTCCGTAACCGTCGAGGCGCTCGGCGTCCTTTGAGGAAAACTTCGCCACCTCCCCGTGCGTTCTGCCGCCGCCAGTACAGAGGTAGCCCCCATCCGCCGTCGGCAGGAAGTTGGAGAGCTTGCGCTCGACGACACGCAACCCGTGACTCGCCAGATCGAGATCGCGGATGACCTTCGGGTTGAGAAGCGACACGGTGTAGGCAGCGACGGAATTGCGGAAGCCGGGATGAAACTCCTCGGTCACCGCCGCGCCGCCCACGACGCCGCGCCGCTCCAGCACCGTGACCTTCAGGCCCGCGGCCGCGAGATAGGCGGCGCAAACGAGCCCATTGTGTCCGCCGCCGACGATGAGGACGTCGCGCTTAGTGCTCATGGCGCGTGAGACTCCAGCCTCTGCCCGGCGCGCGCGGCGCGCGGCTCTCGGGGATCAGCTCTCGCATGCGGCGGGCGAAGCTGCGCAGGCACACCTCGCTCTCGCCCAAGGGCCCGACGGTATAGGCCTCCGAGGCCATTCCGGCCTGCACGCGCTCGATGAGCCCCTTGTCCTCGACGCTGACCCGGCGGTTGATGCGCCAGTTGAGGTACCGCGCCGCACGCATCTCCCGGCGCGCATCGGGATGGACGTAGGCGATCTCGCGGATCAGGGTCTGCGTGGGCGAGACCGGCAGCCACTGCATGAAGTCGATCTGGTCCGGGTAGATGTCGAATGCGAGATTCGGCCAGAGCTTGAAATAGGTCCACAGGCGCTGCCGTTCCGCCGGCAGGTGCGGCACCCGCGGCAACAGCGCCTGATAGCGTTGCTCCGACCAGTTGGCGGACGGTATGTCGCGCAGCCGGCCCCACATCTTGTCGATCCACGGCTGCGCCTCGATGCCGTAGCTCGCGCCGAAGAGGCGCGTGAGTCCCGGATGGGCGACCGGGATGTGCAGCCCGTCGGAGTAGTTGTCGCCGACGTTCTTCCAGTTGACGCTGCGCGGCCGCAACGTCACCCTGCCCTGCGGCACCAACTCCTCGAGCCGGTAGGCCTCGAGCTCCTGCAGATAGGGCGCGGCCATCTCGCGGACGCTCGGCCCGCCCGGCACGAGGCGCACGAACACGAACCCCATGAGGATTTCCTGCTCGAGCGGCACGAGCCCGTGCCGCTCGCGGTCGAGCCCCGTGAAGTCGTTGCGCTGCGGCACGGTGAGCAGCCGCCCGTCGAGGCCATACGTCCACGCATGATAGGGACAGGTGATGCGGCGCCCGCAGTGTCCCTTCGTATCATCGAGAAGCCTGGCGGCCCGGTGTCGGCAGGCGTTGTGGAAGCTGCGGATCTTCCCATCCTCGCCGCGCAGCACGATGATGCCCTGGCCGAGGAACTCGAACGAGTGGTAATCGCCTGCGCGCGGCACGTCATTGACGTGACAGACGATCTGCCAGCTCGGCCGGAAGATGAGATCTTTCTCGATCTCGAGGAATTCGGGATCGCGATAGATCCAGGCCGGCAAGCTGACGGCGTCCTCATCCGCCGTGGGCACGATGTCGATCGCACGAGCACTCATCGCCGGCTCCCGCCCCGCTGTTATTGTACAACCGTATAGCAGCGTGCGGGCAGACGGTCAAGGGGAAGCTGCGCTATGATCGGCGCGGATGGTGAAAGAGCAGCAGCCGCCGAAGTTCCGCCGCGCACCCCCGACCGTGCGCCGCGAGGCGCTCATCGAGGCGACGCTCGCCTGTCTGCGCAAGTATGGCCACGAGGGCCTCTCGGTACGGCGCATCGGCGCCGAGGCGGGCGTTTCGCCGGGCCTGATCACGCATCACTTTCCAAGCGTCTCCGCCCTGATCGCCGCATCCTACGAGACCCTCTCGATGTCCCTGCTGCACTCGATCGGCCGGCACGCGCGCGAGGCCGATGTCAGCCCGCGCGAGCGGCTGCAGCGCTTCTATGAGGCGTGGTTCGCGCCCGCGCTCATCGAGCCCGGGCTTTTCAACACCTGGCTCGTCTTCTGGAGCATGACCTCGCACGATGCGGGGGTGCGGGCGGTGCACGACCGCACCTATGCCGCCTACCGGGCTGCGCTCGAATCCCTCCTCGGCCAACTGCATCGGAGTGAAGGGGTTCCCCGGTTCCGGCTGCGCCCCGCGGCCATCGCGCTCGCGGCATTGCTCGATGGACTGTGGATCGAGGCCAGCATCAATCCCCGCACCTTCAGGGCCGCCGAGGCGGTTGCGCTCTGCGAAGACTGGACGAGCGCGCTCTGCGAGGGGGCCTTTCCGAGCCTTCTGGTTGCGCCCCGGTCATTGGGGCGCCGCCGCGCGGGGCGCGGGATGCGCCAGTGACGTGACGAGGCTCCGATGATCGCAGCGGGCAGGCGTTGGCGCGGACCGCGGATCCGGTGGCGGATCTTCGCGTTTCTCTTCGCCTTCGGCCTGATCGCCTACGTCCAGCGCACCGGGGTGACCGTCGCGGCAGAGCGCATGATGCCCGATCTGCACCTCACCCAGCTGCAGATCGGTTGGATCGAGCAGGCATTCGTCATCGGCTACGCCCTCTTCCAGCTGCCGGGCGGCCTGATCGGACAGCGGGTCGGAGCGCGCGCAGCTTTCACGGTGTTCGGCCTGATGGCCTTCGCTGCCGTCATCGCGACTCCCGCGGCACCTGCGCTGCTGAGCGGCAGTGCGCTCTTCTTCCTGTTGGTGGGAGCGCAGTTCATGCTCGGGATCGCGCAAGGCTGCATCTTCCCGGTCTCCAACGGAGTCTTCGAAGCCTGGTTCCCGGCCCGCCAATGGGCACTGGCGCTCGGCGCGCAGAACATGGGGCTCAATCTGGGCGCCGCACTGACCCCGCCGCTAATCGCAGTGCTGATGACAAGCGTGGGATGGCAGCAGGCGCTCGCCTGGTCCACCATCCCGCCCGTGCTCGTGATCGCCCTCTGGGTGTGGTATGCGCGCAATACGCCGCGCGAGCACCCGTCAGTCTCGGCCGCCGAGCTGGCGGAGCTCGGCGAGGCGGCCCAGGCGACAGCGGACGACAAGATTACACTGCGACGGCTGCTGCGGCTGCTGGCTCACCGCAACAGCGCGCTGCTCGCCCTGTCCTATCTGGCGATGAATTACTCGTTCTACCTGTTATCCAACTGGTGCTTCCTCTACCTGATCCAGCAGCGTCATTTCTCGGTTCTGCAGAGCGGCTGGCTCTCCATGGCGCCGCCCATCGTGGCGGGGGTGGGCTCGGGAATAGGCGGCATCGCCACCGGCAGGCTATGCGCGCGCCTCGGTGCCGCGTGGGGCTTTCGCGGCGTTCCTCTCGTTGCCCTGCCGATCGTGGCGGCGCTACTCCTGATCGCGGGATGGACCTCCAACGCGTACGTTGCCGTCGCCGCCCTGACGGCGTGCTTCGGTTTCATCGAGATCAACGAGGCCGCCTACTGGGCAGCATCCATGGCGATCGGGCGCAGCGACTCGATGGCCATGGGAGGCGTCCTCAACACCGGCGGCATCCTGGGCGGAATCATCGGCATCCCGGTGGTCGCCTATCTCTCCGGCCATCACGCGTGGGGCGCGGCATTCGCGATCGGCAGCGCCTGCGCGGTGGCGGCGGCCCTGCTCTGGCTCGGCATCGACGCCGATCAGCCGATCGGCGGGGAGGAGCGCTCCGCGGGCGCGCAGCGGCCCACCCTGGCTTGACGTCGGCAGCGCAGGCCCGGAGCCGCGCGCCGGAACTTGCGCGCTAGCGCGGCGTTGGATCGGCAAGTCCGCATTCGATTCGAGCGGAATCTGCCACGTGGCCATTGCCTGCCAGGATTGCGGCACTCTGCTGACGTTCCCGCCGCTGCCCCGGCGCAGCACGGCAGTCTGTCTGCGCTGCGGCACACACCTCGAGACCACCATCGGGCGCAGCATCGATGCGGCGCTCGCCTGCGCGCTCATCACCCTGACGCTGCTGCCGGCGGTTTACGTCCTGCCGCTGCTGCAGGCGGAGCTGCTCGGCCAGCACTCCCAGAGCTCCCTCATCGGCGGCATCGTGCAGCTGTGGGAGCACGACTGGGTCGCCCTCGCGGGGCTCAGCGTCATCGTCGTGATCCTCCTTCCCGTTTTGCGGATGGCCCTTCTGACCCTGGTGCTCGGCGCGCTGCGCTTCAGGCTTCGCCCTCCATGGCTGGGCGCCGCGTTTCGCTGGGCCGTGTGGCTCGACCGCTGGGCGATGCTCGACGTGTTCCTTTTGGCGGTCGCCGTCGGCTACTACTATCTGACGACGGTAGAGCGCCTCAACGTGACGATCGAGAGCGGCGGCGGCTTCCTGCTCACCGCCGGCCTGCTGACGACGTTGTGCCGCGCCACCCTGGATGAGCGCACCGTGTGGCGGGCGATCGGCCGTGATGCCGTCGCCGCGCCGGATCAACGGATGATAGGCTGCGCCACTTGCGGTCTCATCCAGTCCGCTGCGCGGGAAGGGGCACCCTGCGCCCGTTGCGGCGCCCGCCTTCGCCTGCGCAAGCTCGATGCGGTCTCCATCACCGCGGCGCTGGTGTGCGCCGCATTCATCCTGCTCTTCCCCGCCAACATC
>DASVWT010000413.1:0-2398 GCA_036393055.1 Steroidobacteraceae bacterium | reverse complement strand
GTTCACGGGCCTGTCACACCGCACCCAGTGGGTCGCGGAGGTGGCGGGCGTCACGTACATCGATGACTCCAAGGGCACCAACGTCGGCGCGACGATCGCGGCCGTCGCCGGCATGGAGGGACCATTGCTGATCATCGCCGGCGGCGATGGCAAGAACCAGGATTTCAGGCCGCTCGCCGCGGCTTTCCGCGGCAAGGTGCGCCACACGGTGCTCATCGGGCGCGATGCCCCCATGGTGGGCGAGGCGCTGCGCGGAGTTTGTACGTTGGAGTACTGCGCTACGCTCGAGGAAGCGGTGCACGCCGCGGCCGCCGCGGCCCGGGCCGGCGATACCGTGTTGCTCTCGCCGGCGTGCGCCAGCCTGGATATGTTCCGCGACTACGCCCACCGGGGGACGGTGTTCGCGCAAGCGGTCAAGGAGCTGGCGGCATGATGGAGGAAAGCCTGCGCGCTCCGCCCGGCCAGACGACCCGCGGTCGCGCCACCGCGGTCCACATCGACAGCGTGAGTCTCGCGCTGGTGCTGGCGCTGCTGCTCCTCGGGCTGGTGATGGTGACCTCCGCCTCCATCTCCATCGCGAGCCAGGACACGGGCAATCCCTTCTACTACCTCGAGCGGCAACTGCTGACCGCGCTCGTGGGCACGGCCGGGGCGGTATTCGTCTTCTGCTTCAGGATGAAGCGCTGGGAGCGCCTCTCCCGTGTGCTGCTCGCCGCCGCGGTCATCATGCTGCTCGCGGTGCTCGTGCCCGGGCTCGGGGAAATGGTGAACGGCGGGCGGCGCTGGCTGCGCCTCGCGGGGTTCAGCTTCCAGGTCTCGGAGCTGGCCCGGGTGCTCGTGTTGATTTACGTCGCCAGCTACGCCGCGCGGCGGCAGGAGGAGTTGCGCGAGACCTTCACCGGGCTGGTGAAGCCGCTGCTGCTCCTTGGCCTCGTGGCGCTGCTGCTGCTCGGCGAGCCGGATTTCGGCGCCGCAACGGTACTCTTCGCCACCGGCTTCGGCATGCTCTTCATCGCCGGCGCGCGGTTGCGCTATGTCGTGCTGTTGACCGCGGTGGCCGCTGCGCTCTTCGCGGTGCTCGCGGTCACCTCTGCCTACCGGCTGCGGCGTCTGACGGGCTTCCTCGACCCCTGGGCCAATCCCTACAGCAGCGGCTTTCAGCTCACGCAGTCGCTGATCGCGATCGGCCGCGGCAAATGGCTCGGCGTCGGCCTCGGCAACAGCGTGCAGAAGCTCTTCTATCTGCCCGAGGCGCACACCGATTTTCTCTTCGCGGTGCTCGCGGAGGAGCTCGGGCTGCTCGGCGTGCTGCTCACGCTCGGGCTCTTCGTCGCGCTCGTCTGGCGCTCGTTCTACATCGCGCGGCTCGCCTCACAGGCGGGGCTCGACTTCCAGAGCTATCTGGCCGCCGGCTTCGGCCTCTGGATCGGGATCCAGGCCTTCATCAACATCGGCGTCAACATGGGAGTGCTGCCGACCAAGGGCCTGACGCTCCCGCTCATGAGCTATGGACGCTCGAGCCTCATCGTCACGCTGGGGTGGGTGGGAATGCTGCTGCGCGTCTATCACGAGACGATGATGGAGCGGCGCGGGTCGGCGACCGTCATGACGGGGGGGTTTCCCGGTGAATAGCCCTTCGCGAACGCGGGTCTCAGAGGGTGCAGGGATGCGTCCTCGCGATGGCCGCTCAATCCTCATCATGGCGGGCGGTACCGGCGGACACGTCTTTCCGGCGCTGGCCCTCGCACGCCGCCTGCGCGAGGAATCGATCGACGTCATCTGGCTCGGCACCCGCCGCGGGCTCGAGGCTCGCGTCGTTCCGGCCGAGGGCATCCCGATCGAATGGCTGTCGGTTGGCGGCCTGCGCGGCAAGGGATGGCGCACGTTCCTCGCAGCACCGTGGCGGCTCGCCGTTGCGCTGGTACAGGCGCTGCGCGTGATGCGGCGGCGGCAGCCCGCGGTCATCGTCGGCCTCGGCGGCTTTGTCACCGGGCCGGGCGGCGTGGCCGCGTGGCTCACGCGGCGACCGCTGGTCATCCACGAGCAGAATGCGATCGCGGGCTTCACCAACCGCTGCCTGGCTCACTTGGCATGCGAGGTTCTGGAGGCGTTTCCGGACGCCTTTGCGGCCAGCGTGAAGGCGCGCACCGTCGGCAATCCCGTCCGCCGGGACATCGGTGCGTTGAGGCCGCCGGCCGAGCGCTTCGCCGGGCGGGAGGGGGCCGCGCGCATCCTCGTGATCGGCGGCAGCCAGGGTGCGGTCCGACTCAACACCGTCGTGCCCTATGCGCTGGCGCGGCTCGCCGGCAAGATCCGCTTCGACGTCCGGCACCAGGCGGGCGAGCGCTGGATCGATGCCGGCCGGCAGAGTTATGCCGACGCGGGCGTGCGCGCGGAC
>DASVWT010000412.1:0-6867 GCA_036393055.1 Steroidobacteraceae bacterium | reverse complement strand
AGCCTGCGGCAGCAGGTCACCCCTTGATGCGGTTGAGACCGTCGATCAATTGGTCCGATGAGAGCGTCCAGCCGAAGAACGACTCGACGTTCGCGATCGTCGCCTGCTGCAGCGCGGGCGGGCCGGCCTGCAGTGTGCCGTCGGGCACCACCACGGGCCAGTATTCATGGAAGTATGCATCGCGCAGTGTCGATTCGACGCAGACGTTGGTCGCTATCCCTACGAAAAACAGATTGCGTATCCCCCTTACCCGAAGCTGCGCGTCGAGCGTCGTGCCGGCAAAGCCGCTGTAGCGCGTCTTGAGCACGACCGTGTCCCCCGGTTGCGGCTGCAGCGCCTCGATGATCTCGAAGTCCCACGAGCCCTCGACCAGCAGTTGGCCCTTGAGCTCCGGGCGGGCGCGCATGAGACAAAGCGCCGTCTCTTTGCGCGGATTCGGCGAGCTCTCGCCACCGGCGTTACTCAGGTCCGGCTTATAACCCGTTTGCAGGTATACGATCATCACGCCCCGGGCGCGAGCGGCCTCGAGTATGGAGCGGATGACCCGCACGACACCATCTGCGCCGGAAATGTCGATCCCCGCCAGATCCAGCAAGCCTCCCGGACTGGCGAACGCGTTCTGCATATCGACGATGACGACGGCGGACTGCTCGAGTGCCAGCTCGATCGGTTCCGGACGAGTGGGCAGCCTGATCACTTCGATGCGCTGGAAGTCGGTGCCGGTGGCGCGAAGCCGGCTAACGGCTGGCCGCGGCGGAAATCCGAGCTGGTGTTGGCGTGCGGAAACGGCTCACCGGGGATCGGGACGCCGAAAAATCCGCACAGCGGCTCCCAGCCCTCGGCGACGTCATAGACCAGCAGCCGTTCCGGCGCGATCGCCCGCTGGACCTCGGCGATGTGCCGCTCGTACACGGCGAGCGCATGCTCCCGATCGTTCTGCCGCCCATCAAATGTCCGCCAGATCGTATTCCTTACGACTCCGGCGATCGGCTCGTTCTCGATCCGTCTCGCATGCTCGGGCCTGAAGATCGTCGCCTGCGTGGACCGGAACCACTCATCGGGGTCGCGCAGGGTCAGAATGACCTTCGCGTCCGGGTAGCATCGTGCGAGCTCCCGGTAGAAGTAGCACGCCGGCCAGTCCACGACGGCCCGATAGCCCGCAAGCAGAGCCTCCCAGTCGACGGCCTTGCCCTCGGCGGCAGCCTCCCACAGCACGGCCGTCTCAGGGTGGCGGCGGACTTCGGTCATGTGGTGGCAGCGCGTGAACCCGAGCTGCTCCAGGGCAAGCTTCAAAGATGTCGTGCCGGTACGTCCGAACCCGGCGCCGATCACATCGAGCGACATGCTGATCCCCGCTTCTGCGCCACGTCGCACTCTAGAGGCGAAGGCGAGCAAGCGTCAATCGCCCGCCTCTCCAGTCAGTCCGGCGTACCGGTAAGATATCGACTACGCGGCAACTGCGCAGCCCCGGAGACCGTTTGATGCCCGTTCTCGCGCTTCTCTTGGGCATGATCTCCGTCCAATCGGGCGCATCGATCGCAAAGACGATGTTTCCACTCGCCGGTCCTTCGGGAACCGTAGCGCTGCGGGTGGGCTTCGGTACCCTGATCCTCTGCGGCATCCTTCGACCGTGGCGGCTGCGGCTATCGGCTCGCTCATGGCTCCCGATCGCGATCTATGGAATTGCCATCGGCAGCATGAACCTGCTCTTTTACGAGGCGTTGAGCAGATTACCCCTCGGGGTAGCCGTCGCGCTCGAATTCACCGGACCGCTGGCCGTTGCGCTTTCCTCCTCCCGCAGAGCGATCGATTTCCTTTGGGTGCTGCTCGCCGTCGCGGGTCTCTCCCTGCTGCTGCCGGTCTTTCATATCGGCTCGAGCATCGATCCAGCCGGGATGCTCTATGCGCTGGGCGCCGGCGCCTGCTGGGCGCTATACATCATTTCGGGGCAGAAGATCGGCATCGCTCACGGGACGCAAAGCGTCGCGCTCGGCAGCCTGGTTTCGGCCGCCCTGGTCGTTCCCATCGGTATACTCAACGCTCCGCGGACCTTTTTCTCTGCGTCAGCAGTATTACCGGGTCTCGCTGTCGCCATCCTCTCCACCGCCCTGCCCTACTCCTTGGACATGCTGGCGCTCACTCGAATGCGGACGCGGGCGTTCGGCGTACTGATGAGCATGGAGCCTGCGATCGGAGCGTTATCGGGTCTGCTTTTCCTAGATGAGAGGCCGTCCGCATCGCAGTGGATCGCCATAGCGCTGATCATCCTCGCCTCAGCGGGCGTGACAGCAGCCGGCGGACACAAGATACCTGCGCCGATGCCCGACTAAGGTGTCATTTCCCGGGCTCTCAGAGGTCGCAAGCGATCCCGAGATAGAACTGCCGCCCGAGCGCGGGCTCGATCCTGCCGCCGAAGATGAAGACCCGCGAGTAGTACTTCAGGTCGGTCAGGTTGGAAATGCCGCCCAGCACCTTCCAATGGCCGGCAAATTTGTATTCACCCGAGAAGTCCGCCACGGTGTAAGCGGGGATCTGCGCCGGCATCGACCCGATGCCCGCATTGCTCGACTGGAAATACTGCGCGCCGACGGCATCCACGATCAGGCTCAGCTTCAGGCCTGCCGCATTGCTCAGCGTCAGGCCGCCCTTGAGCACGTAATGCGGCGCGTAGGGCGGTGTATTGCCCGTCTGCCCTGGCGTGAGACTGCTCGTGTACACCGCGTCCAGGTAGCTCCCGTTGGCGAAGAGCGTCAGGTGCTCGCCATCGGGCGCCCCCTGCCGGAGCTGCATCAGATCGTACGACCCCTCCGCCTCGACGCCCCGGCTGCGCTGATCGCCGGTATTGACGTTGACGGACTCAGTCTGTGTGAGGTGCAGCGTCTCGATGCTGTTCTTCACATCGACCTGGAAGACGCTGGCATCATAGTAGAGGCCGATCACCGGCCAGCCGCGCACGCCGGCCTCGTAGGTGAGGTATCTGGTCACCTCGGGATCGTTGGTGGGCGAGAATTTGCCGAAGGGACTCGCCACATCGAGATACCGCACAGGCCGGAAGCCCTGGGAGATGTTGAGGTAGGTCTCGTTGCCGCGGCCGAAGTCGTTGCCGATACCGAAGCCGAAGAGCGGAATGTTCTTGCGGAAGCTCCCATTCACGAGATACGGATGCGCGGCCACCGTCTCGTGAGTGTCGATCTGCTCATGATTGAAGCGGGCGGAGGTGAGCACGTGCCAGCGGCCGAAGCGATACACGTTCTCGGCGAACACCGCCGCATAGCGCGAGCGGCGCTCGTCGTTGTAGATGAGCGATCCGGCGGGAGCGTAGGGCTCGGCCAGGGGATCGGTGCTGCTGAATTCGTGGTATGGGCTGGTGGAGGTATAGGCGGTATACCCCACGGTAACCGCCGCGCCACGGCCATAGTGGTGCACGAACCTGCCGTCGAGGCCGGTGTAGTGGAAGCGCTGCCCGGCTATCGTCGCGCCGGTCCCGACAGGAGGGGCGCCGCTCGAATAAGTGTCCGACCGCGTGATCAGGTCCTGGTAGCCCGACCACAGCTTCTGCACGAAAAGATTGTCGCTGTCGAACTGGTTGGTATAGGTGAGAACGCCCGTATAGCGATGCTCCCAGTCGCGATCCTCGGGCGAGGTGGTCTGGTTGGGGTTGGCCTGAAACTGCGCATAGCTCATGAAGCCCGCGATGCCGCTCTCCAGGGAGTAGGCGTGCACCGCGAGATTGAGCTTCTGCTGCCCATCGATGTGATACTCGAGCTGCAGATCGCCGGAGTTGAGCTCATAGTCGCCGTTGGCGCGCTGCCCGTTCGACCGGCGGTGGGAGAAGTCGGCCCGATAGCCGAGCGGCCCGGCGGGCCCCGAGATGGAGTCATACGTGGAGTAGAGCCCGTCGTCGCCGCCCACCTGCTGGATCGTCGCGGTGGTGGCGGGCGAGGGCCCTTTGGAGATGAAGTTGATCACCGGCTCGGGCTCCGGTCCGTAGAGAAGTCCCGAGCCGCCCCGGATCATCTGCACCTCGGAAATGGTCTCGGGCACGGGGATGTAGTAGAGCGTCGGATAGCCGATCCAGTCCATCTCCATCGGAATGCCGTCCTGCAGAGCCAAGATGTACTCGCTCTCCTGCGGATTGCCGAGGCCGCGATAATTGATGTTGAGCTCGGTGGGGTTCTGCTGCTCGGCGAGCACGATGCCGGGCATGCGATCGAAGAGCTCGCGCTCGTGGTTGTCGATGATGGGCGGCTGATTGGCGAGCTGCACCACGGTCGTCTTCTTCGTCACCGTGATCTGCGGCCCCGCCACCTCCGGCATGGAATGCGCGTAGCGCGTGGCCCGGTTGAAGAGGTATGGCGCCTGAACCACGACCTTGCCAAGCCGGTTCGGGTGGGCCTGAGCCTGCGGGGCGGAACCCTCGCGGGCGCCCTGTGCGCTGGCGGCGGCGGCTAGCGCGAGTACGCAGACGAGAGCACGGGAGAGACTCTTCAACGGCCGGCCATTCGATGCGATCCGGAGGATTCGGGCGGGCGGCAATATAGGAGGGGGCCCGAAGCTACTACCAGGGATCGTAAGTCGCGCCGCCGCGCCATCCACTCGGCCGGACGCGCGTCCGGGCAAGCTTCCCGCTACCCCACCATTGGCCACTCTGGCCCGTTGCGGATTCGCCCACGACTTGAGACGCTAGCGTACGGCGCACATGGCGCCGAGGTTTCCCGGAGATCGGCGTGGGCGAACGCCTGGAGCTCGGACCGCTCGAGCTCAAAGTGCTCGAGGTCTTGTGGCAGCGCAACGGCGCCGCGACCGTGCGCAGCGTGCAGCCCTCGTTCCCGAGGCTCGCCTATACCACCCTGATGACCACCCTGGACCGCCTCTACCGCAAGGGTGTGCTGCGGCGTTTCCGGCTCGGGCGCGCCTTCGGCTACGAGCCGCGCTGCTCGCGGGATGAGCTTTTCGGACAGATGGTATCCGGGCACGTCGCCGACCTGCTGGCGACCTGCGGAGACAGCACCGTGCTGCTCTCGACCCTGGTGGAAGCCGTCCGCGAGGCGGATGCGGAGCTGCTCGATGAGCTCGAGGCGCTGGTCCGCGCCGAGCGCGCACGCCTCGAGTGGGATGACAAATGACCTTCGATGTGACGTTCCCGCTGGTGCTGCTTTCGGCCTACGGCCTCTTCAATCTGCTGCTTTCCGCGGCAGTGGTGCTGGCGTGGCGCGCCGGGCTGCGCAAACACCTGACCGACGCGGATGCGGTGCTCGGCGTTCGCCTGCTTCCAGCCATGGGGTCTGCAGCCCTCGTCCTGACCGTCGTCCTGCCGGCGTTCATTGTTTGTGAGCCACGCCACGCACACGATCAGCCAGGGCCTCTGCTCGTCCTGTTCGCGCTGTTCGCGCTGCTCGTCTGCGGAGACGGTGTTCGGCGTGGCCTGAAGGCCTGGCGCTCGACCCAGGCGCTCATTCGCAGCGCACAGCCGGACCTTACCCTTCCCGCGGCCAGTGACACCGACGTCGCAGT
Organism: Steroidobacteraceae bacterium; assembly: GCA_036393055.1. GTDB lineage: Bacteria > Pseudomonadota > Gammaproteobacteria > Steroidobacterales > Steroidobacteraceae > 13-2-20CM-66-19. Next base: position 1,353 of record DASVWT010000412.1, on the reverse strand, counting down.
CATCAACGTCAGGGAACCGCTGGTGGGGGTCGTAGGTGCCTTGAGGCAACGGATCGTCGCCGCTCGATGCATCACCACCGCCTGCGATGACGAGGAGTTCCGCCAGGTGCTCGCCCACGAGGCGGCACACATGGACTCCCGTGACAATCTGAAGCTGCTCCTGTTGCTGACGCTGCCCGACGCGCTGGCGTGGTCGTCCACCGGCAGCGCGTTGACGGAGCAGTGGCGCGCAGCGACCGAGCTCGAAGCGGACGAGCGCGCAAGCGGCGGCGATGCTCGCAAGCGCGTGGCCCTTGCCTCGGCGCTGATCAAGGTGGCCCGCCTCTCGCTCGCGAGCGGCCGGCCACGCCGGGTCTCCAAGGCGGGCGCCCCGCTCAGCGGACTCGAGCATCGTGTCCGGAGACTGCTCGCGCCCTCTCCGGCCACGGCCACGCACCGCAGCTTCCCCGCGCGGCGCGTGCTCACGTGCGCGCTGCTCGTGCCGCTGCTCGCCGTACCGCTCTATGCCTCGGTGCACCGGCTCATCGAGGTGCTCGTCGCTTTCGGGCGCTAGGAGTCTCCCCATGCAGGCCTTGACGACCAATCCGGGACCCCTCTCCCCCTTCCATGTTGCATTCCCCGTGCACGATCTGCGGGCCGCACGCGACTTTTACGGCGAGACACTGGGCTGCCCCGAGGGGCGAAGCTCGGAGGAATGGGTCGATTTCAACTTCTATGGCCACCAGATCGTCGCCCACCTGGCTCCGGATGAAACGCGCCAGGTGCAACGCAACACTGTCGACAGCCATGGTGTGCCGGTGCGTCATTTCGGCATCGTGTTGCCGATGGCGGAATGGGAAGCCTTGTCCGCCCGCCTGCGGGCAAAAGGCGTGCGATTCATCGTAGAGCCTTACATCCGCTTCCAGGGCCAGCCTGGCGAGCAGGCGACGATGTTCTTCCTCGACCCCTCGGGCAACGCGCTCGAGGTCAAAGCCTTCTCCGACATCACGAGACTCTTCGCCAGATGAACGCCAGCTGAAGGTCAGCTGGGACGCGGCCGCCCGCCAAGCCTTGGACCGCGGAACCGGAGAGCACCCGCGCCCGTTATGAGCTGAGCCTTCCCCTCGAGGAGTGTTTATGCGCAAGTATCTCGTGGCGCTCGCAGCCCTGTCGCTGACCAGCGCCGTTGCCTTTGCCGATAACGGCAGCCACCATCCCGTCAAGGACTCGTACATCACCGCGAAGGTGAAAGCCTCGCTTGCGGCCGATCCCGGCACCAAGGCAGTCAACATCCACGTCGCCACGGTGAACGGCGTCGTGACTCTGCGGGGCATGGCCTCGTCGGAGGACGCCAAGGACAGAGCCGAGCAGGAC
>DASVWT010000411.1:0-4307 GCA_036393055.1 Steroidobacteraceae bacterium | reverse complement strand
GGCATATCGACCGCATTCGGCTGCAGCTACGAAGGTGTCATCCCGGCCGACAAGGTGCTTCGCCTCGCGGAAACCCTCATAGCGGCGGGCTGCGATGAAGTCGGCCTCTCGGACACGACCGGTTATGCGAATCCCGCGCAGGTGAAGGATCTGGTGGTTCGGGTGCGACGAGCCGTCGGCGAGCAGGCCTTCGCCGGGCTGCACCTGCACAACACCCGGGGCCTCGGGCTTGCCAACGTGCTTGCCGGCCTGGAGGTCGGCGTGCGGACCTTCGACAGCTCCCTGGGCGGCCTTGGCGGCTGCCCCTGGGCGCCGGGAGCATCCGGCAATATCGTCACCGAGGACCTCGTCTTCATGCTGGAAGCGATGGGGCTGCGGACGGGGATCGATATCGAGGGGCTGTTGTCCGTCCGGAAGATCCTGAAAGACACCCTGCCGCAGGAAGAGATGTACGGCTTCGTCCCAGAGGCGGGGCTGCCGCTCGGATTCCGTGGCAAAACGGAGGATAGTCAGCGCTCGAGGTCGTCCCGGTATCGGGATTGAGCCGCCAGGCGGATCGGAGTGTTGGCGGCACCGTAGCCGCGATATCCCCTGCGCTCGACGATCTCGAAGAAGAACCGCTTGGCGAAGGCGCGGGAGATGAGTTGGAAGTACTCACCGCTGCCGTCGCGATCGTAGAGGATGTTCAGCTCTTCGAGATCGCGGAGCAGTAGCGGATCGAGCTCGAATCGGGCAGCCAGGTCCTCGTAGTAATTGGGCGGGATCGGAAGGACCGGCAGCCCGAGCGAGCGCAGCCGTCTCGCCGAGGCGATGATGTCGCGGGTCGCGAGAGCGATGTGCTGCAATCCCGCCCCGTGATACCCCTGCACGAACCGGGCGGAGAGCGTGCGTGATCCTGGCGATGCATTCAGCACGAGCCGCAGGCCTCCACCGGCCGACTCGAGCGCGCGCGTTTGCACGAGGCCGAGCGGGTCTGCCACTTCCAGCATGGGTGTCTTGGAGAGCTCGAAGAGGGAGACGTAGTAGAGGACCCAGGAGGACACTTCCTCATACGGCATCGTCTGGGCGATGTGATCGACTGACTCGAGGCCGGCACCGGGGCCGCTGGGATCGGTTGCCAGGAACTCGGAGTCCCAGATCTGCCGCTCCCTGCCCGCATCCATGAAATAGAGGAGGCTGCCGCCGAGGCCCTGGATCGAAGGCATCTCCAGCTCCCCCGGACCGATGGGCTGCGAAAAGCGCGGAATCTGCAGCCCCTCGGCGCGACGCAGCGTGGCCGAGATATCGGGCAGACTCACCCCGATAGCGCATACGGACGCTCCATGCACCGCGTCGTAGGCCCGCGCGAAGCTTTCTGGCTCGCTGTTGATCACGAAATTGATGCGGTTCTGGCGCCACCGGACGACGTTTTTGGACTTGTGGCGACCCGCCCGGCTGAAGCCGAGCGCGGCGAACAGGGATTCGAGCTGACCGGACTCCTCTTCATTTGCGGCGAACTCCACAAACTCGACGCCTTGCGGCTCGGCGCGGGCCGGCATCCCGGGCGAGAAGCCAGTTGCCAGGCGGCGCGCGGCCTGATCGAAGAGGAAGGTGAGTGATCGATGGCCGTCGAGGGCGACCGTCGATGCCGACGTCGTGCGGAATTGATCGTTGAAGATCTCGAGCGAGAGAGGTCCGTCGTATCCGATCTCCAGCAGGGTGGCGACGAACTCCGTGAGCGGCAGCTCGCCCTGGCCCGGCATGTTGCGGAAGTGCCGGCTCCAGGAGAGGTAGTCCATCTGCAGAACCGGGGCGTCGGCCAGCTGGACGACGAATATGCGGGCCGGATCGATCTCGCGCAGGCTCTCCAGGGGTATGGCACGCGCCAGAGAGTGAAAGCTGTCGAGGATCAAGCCGAGCGCCGGATGATCCACCTCCCTGACCACCGACCACGCATCGCGATGGTCGAACACGTGCCGGCCCCAGGCGAGTGCCTCGTAGCCGACCCGCAGGTCCCGCCTGGCGGCGCGCTCGGCGAGCTCGCGGAAGTCGGCCACGATCCGGCTTCTATCTCCGCTGGATGCCGGAGAGACGTTGGAGCAGAGCAGCAGCTGCCTCGCCCCGAGCTCCTGCATCAGATCGAACTTTCTCTCCAGTCGGTCGAAGGTCCGTCCCCGCAGGTCATCCGGCATTCCCTCGAAATCCCGAAAGGGCTGGAAGAGCGTGCAGGTGAGGCCGAGATCGCGCATCTGGGCCGCCACTTCCCGGGCGCTGCTGCGTGCCGTCAGCAGGTCGTTCTCGAAAATCTCGGCGCCGTCGAATTTCGCCTGCGCAATGGCCCGCAGCTTCGCCTCGAGCGTCCCGCTCAACGATACCGTCGCTATGGAGGTGATCATTGTCGTCGCTATGGCACGAACTAGATAGTACATTATAGGGAACGCCTGGACCCGGCGTCAAAAGGCTTCTCGAGAGGGCCGGACTTCCAACCAGCGGCCTCGTGTCCGCGCGGGTGTAGAATAAAGCAAAGTCCGAGAAGGCGGCCCGACGATGAAGCTGGAACTCGCTGTCGAACGGATCCTGTTTGCGGCCCGCTGGATCCTTGCGCCGTTCTATCTGGGAATGGGGTTGGCGCTCGTCGCCATTCTCGTTGTTTTCGCGCATGAGCTGATCCAGGAGCTGGGCCATCTTGCCGTGATGGATGCCGAGCAGGTCATCCTGCTCGCGCTCTCGCTGATCGACCTGTCGCTTACCGGCAATCTGCTGCTCATCGTGATGCTCGCCGGGTACGAGAATTTCGTCTCCAGGATTCACATCACCGAGCACGAGGATCGCCCGAGCTGGATGGGAACGGTCGATTTCTCGAATCTGAAGATCAAGTTGATTGCATCCATCGTCGCGATCAGCGCGATTGCGCTTCTTCGCGCCTTTCTCCCGCTGGCCGACCCCGCGGAGCCGGTCGATCCCGCGCGTCTGCGCTGGATGGTGACCATTCACCTTACTTTCGTAGTCTCGGGCCTGTTGCTGGCAGGCATGGATTGGGTCACCTCGAGAACGGTTTCCCATTCGGCCTCCCGCGGGTGATCATGCTGCGTTGGACGTGCGGTGAGCCGGTACACCGGATGAGCGCATGAACTGGCTGACTTCGCCTGAGATCTGGGCGAGCCTCTTGACGCTCACCGCGCTCGAGATCGTTCTCGGGATAGACAACCTCGTCTTCATCGCAATCCTCGCGGCCCGGCTGCCGCTGGGGCACCAGGCCGGGGCCCGCAGGGTTGGCCTGGCGCTCGCGCTGATCACACGTCTGGCGCTCCTGGTCTCGATCGTGTGGATCACACGCCTGACCCGGCCCCTGTTCGAGGTGTTCGGTCGCGCCGTCTCCTGGCGGGACCTCATCCTGCTCATGGGCGGCTTCTTCCTGCTCTTCAAGGGCACGCGCGAGATTCACTATTCGATCGAAGGGCGTCAGCAGCCCTCCGAGGCGGGCCAGCGGGCGCCGAGCTTCGTCGGCGTGGTTTCACAGATCGTGGTGCTCGATATCGTCTTCTCCCTCGACAGCGTCATCACCGCCGTCGGGATGGCGAACGAGCTGTGGGTGATGGCTGCTGCCGTCGTACTCGCGGTCGCGATCATGCTCATCGCCGCGGGCCCGCTCTCGGCGTTCATCGAGAGACATCCTACCGTGAAGATGCTGGCACTCAGCTTCCTGCTTCTCGTCGGCATGACCCTGATCGCGGACGGCGCCGGGTTCCACGTGCCGAAGGGCTACGTTTATGCGGTAATCGCATTCTCGATAGGAGTCGAGGCGCTCAATCAGGCCGCGGCACACCGGCGCGCCAGGCGTCGCGGCTCGAAATCCAAAGCCGGCTAGCGTGGGCAAGTGGCCGGATCGCGCCGCAGGATTTCCAGAAGCAACTCGTTGGTGGATCCGGCCCTGCGCTTGAGATCAGGGACGAGTCGTTGGATCTTCCCGCGGATCTCGGCGCGCGTGTCCCACTTGCGATCGATGCGGCCGATGAGCTGGCCGGTGCTGAAGGCACCGAGCGGCGGAGTGTCCATCTGCAGATCCTCCAGCAGTCCGGAGACCTTCGAGCCGTAGGGAAGCGGGGCGAACGGGACGCCGCGCAGGGCCGGATCCACCAACGAGTTGCTTCTGGAGATCCTGCGGCGTGGTCCGGTCGCGCGCCCACTCTAGACCATATGGCCTGACGCGGCACACCGACGGTCAGGCTGGATATTGAGGGTGAAAGGGAAGAGGTCTGCCTCCGGTGTATCGTGGGTTACGCCCCGCGCGGGCGGGGCGCCTATCCACATGCAGAGCGCCCGAGGGC
>DASVWT010000410.1:0-6437 GCA_036393055.1 Steroidobacteraceae bacterium | reverse complement strand
TCCTCTACCCGGAGCTGCAGGCCCGCGGCGCGGCCATTCATACCGAGAAGACGGGCGAGGGCGTGCGGCTTCTGATCAGACGCGCGGCAGCGGCGCAATGAGCGATGCTCCCTCGCCCGATCGCGGGTACGTGCTCGACGCGCTCCACGAAGTCATCGATCCGGAGCTCGGATACAACATCGTGGATCTGGGCCTGATCTACTCGCTCGATGTCAACGAAGGCGTGATCAAGATCACCATGACCATGACCACGCCGGGCTGTCCTGCGCAGGACTACGTGATGTCGGGTGTTTGCGAGCGCAGCCGGAGCGTTCCCGGCGTGACCCATGTCGAGATCGATCTGGTGTGGGAGCCGCGATGGTCACCCAAACAAATGAGCTCTGTTGCCAGGGCTCATTTCGGGGTGGCCGACTAGAGACCGCCTGGCTTGGATCGAGGCGCCGGCTTGGAGGCGCGGACTCGAGGGTGTAACCTTCGCGATGCGAGCCCTGATGCCGCAGGAGACGGGTATGAGTCACTCGAGCGCCGCTTTCCAGGTCCAGATCAAGCGTGCCTACGAAGCGTCCTCACCGCACGACGGCACGCGTGTACTGGTCGATCGCCTGTGGCCCCGCGGAGTGAAGAAGGCGGATGCGCGTATTTCCGAATGGATGAAGGAGGTCGCGCCGAGCACCGAGCTGCGCAAATGGTTCGGCCACGACCCCGCGCGCTGGGAGGATTTCCGCCGCCGTTACAAGGCGGAGCTCGCCGCCAAGAAGGAGCTGCTCGATGATCTGCGGGAGCTTGCGCGCAAGGGCCGGTTGACGCTGGTCTATTCGGCGCACGATGAGGCTCACAACCAGGCGGTCGTGCTGCGCGAGATGCTGCTGCACTGATTGTACTGCCGGTCCGTCATTCTGACCGTCACGGCCTCCGTCTCCTCCCGCTCGAGTCCCTCCTCGATCCGCGGCTCCTGCAGATGCCACGGGATGATCCTGAGCTGCTGCGACCATGTTGGCACGCGGCTTGCTGAGCGGGGGGATTTAATCATGATCCAGCTCAGCTTCCATGACGCCTCGGACAACCCGGCTGCGGTGCTCGAGGCGACCGATTTCAGAATGACCGGGGGCGGCCTCTGGAACCAGGTGGAGCACGGCCTGATCGCCTGCTATGCGTGCGGCGCCTGGAAGCACCGCGGCAGGTACTATCCCGGTGTTTCCATCGCGGGAGCATGCTGTCTCGCCTTCGGCATCGCGCGCGAGGCGCTCATCTCCGAGCCAATGTCCCTTTTCTCACTCACCGGCGCCACCTTCCGTGCCAACGGAGTGGCGATCGCCGAGTACGACGAGAAGCAGGATATCTGGCACGGCCTGATCCGGCCGATCACCTGGCAGAGCCTGCGTATCGTGAGTGCGGCGGCCATCTCCGCTCTGGCCGATGCTGCCCAGCCGATGATCCTCAATCCCTGGGATTACCCGACTGACCCGCGGCCCTCTGCAATTTCTTCATCGAAGTAGACCTGATAGCGCTGGCGCGCCACCCGGTAGAAGGGCACCAGCCGCGCATCCTCCGGCCGTCCCACGCCCTTGGTGTGCCAGACGAGCGGCTCCTCGGGGTCGGGCCGTACCCAGTCTTCCACCGGGCGACCGCGGAAGGCGAGCGCCGGGATCGTGACCGGGTCCGGCACCTTTTCCCACTGGTATTGATCGGCGCCGGCAATGGGGATGGGCGGCGGCATCAGGGAGTCGCCCAGGTCAGCCGCCAGCACCGTCGGTCCTGCCAGGATCGCCAGCTTGGAAGGGTGGTGGGCCATGCGCTCCAGCCGCAGCGGCGTGCGCAGCTCGATCTCGAGGACATCCCCGTCCCGCCACCGCCGGGTGAGCTCGAGGTAGCTGCCGGGCCTGCCCGCATCGAGCCGTCTGCCGTTGAGTCTCACCGCCATCGCCGGTGTCGACCAGTAGGGATGGCGCAGCTTGAAGGTGGCTCGCACGGGGCCCGCGCAGGCGACCTCCAGGCGCACGTGGTTGGACTCCGGGAAACGCGTGTGCTGGCGGATCGTCAGTCCCTTCTGCCGCCAGTGCAGCTGCGATGCGAGGTAGAGATTCACCCAGAGCGTGTCGGCGTCGTGATAGTAGATGCCGCGCGAGTACTTCGCGTGGCTCTCCATCCCGGTGCCATCGCAGCACCAGCACGAATCCCAACGGCTGGAGAACGTCTTGAAGTGCCCCGGCCGCATCGACAGGTAGTAGGTCATCCCGCCGGTGGCCGGATCCTGCGAGCCGAGTATGTGGTTGACCAGCGCGCGCTCGTAGAAGTCGGCAGCCTCCATGGAGGCGTTCCAGCAGAAGTAGTGGTTCGTGAGCTTGAGCATGTTGTAGGTGCAGCAAGTCTCCGCCGAGCCGACGGAGAGGTGCCGCCATGCCTGCCCGATGGGGAAGAAGTCCTCGCGGTCGCTGTTGCCGCCGAACACGAAAGTGCGCTGGCGCACGACGTTGCGCCAGAAGAACTGCGCCCCCTCGCGGTAATCGGCGCTGCCGGTGAGCTCGTACTGCCGGGCCATGCCGATCACCCGGGGGATGTACTGATTCGAGTGCACCCCGTCGAGGATGTCCTGGTTGCGCATCAGCGGGGCGAGCTGCGCGGCCTGGTTGAACTGCTGCGCGAGAGTGAGGTGCGCCGGATCGCCGGTGATGGCGTGCACGTCGGCCAGCACCTCGTTCATGCCGCCCTGCTCGCTGATGAGCATCGTCTGCATCTGCGCGAGGCTCAGCCTGCGCGGGAACTGCGCTGCCCAGTCCGTCATTCCGAGCAGGACGTCCCTCGCCTGGACGCGGCCCATGTAGAGCCACACGTCCCGCAGTCCCGCCATGATCTTGTGCACCGTGTACCACGGCGACCAGAGGCCATTCAGGCTGAAGCTGTAGAGCGCTTGCGGATTCTTGACATCGATATGCCCCGCGAGGACTTGCCCGAAGGCCGGCTTGCTCTGCGGAATGCCGGTGCAATATCCGCGGAAATCCTCATCATTGCGGCCGTTGGCTTCCTGGCAGGCGGCAAGCCGCGGCAGCAGGTAGTCGATCTTGTGCGCCAGCCTCGGATCGTGCGTATGGGCGTGCATCATCGCGGCGGCGGAAAGGAAGTGGCCGCAGTAATGGCTCGCGAGCCCTTGGGCTTCCCAGCCGCCGAGGCTCGGCGCCCGTGCCGGCAGCCCGGCGAGCTTCTCGAAGGGCGCGAGCAGGCGGTCGCAGTCGAAGCTCGCGAGATACTCGAGGTCCCGCGCCATGTTGTCGCGGAACGGACCCGGCAGCAGGGTCACATCCGCAAGGTCGAATTCCCGACAAGCGAGTGGCGCCGTCGCATCCAGGCGCATGCCGCGCCGCCCCTCCTGCGGCACGGTGGCGCCCGAGCGCCGGGCCGCGAGCGCCGCTGCGCCCGCCGCCGCCGAGAGGAGCATCCGACGCCGGGTGATGTTCGCGCCCACACGAGGATCGTCGCAATTCTCGGACAAATGCGCAAGCCGTGTTGCCGGCCGGTCGTCAGTGCGGCGAAGACTCGAAACGGTACCGCACCGTGAGGTCGAGCTCGCGCCCGGGCTGGTTGTAGTACACGGGGGGCGGAAAATCGCTGGCGGCCGCGGTGTAATACGTGCGCCCGAGCGCATTGCTGATCCGGCCCTGGACCGACCAGCCGTGACCGAGCCGGGCGTCGGCCAGGAGGTCGAGCAGGAAATAGCCGCCGAGCGGCACCGTGTTGGCGAGATCATCGAAGCGGCGGCCCTGCCACCGCCCGCGTGCCGAGATGCCGACCCGGCCGAAGAGAGTGCGGCGCACGTCCAGGAAGGCGCTGCTCTGCGCGCGCCGCGGCAGGAGGTTGCCGGCAGTGCCGGCAACTGCCACCGCCGGCGGACTGTGATCCCTGGGGTCGAGCGCGGTGACCTGCCCCGAGAGCACCCAGGCGTCGTACCGCCACTCGCCGCTCAGCTCGACACCGCGGATGCGGGCCTGGGCAAGATTGTAGGGAGTGTAATCGGGCGGCGCATAGGTGATCAGATGGCTGACATCGGTCTGATAGGCGCGCAGCGACCCGTGGAATGTTGCCCAGTCCGCCGCGATACCGAGCTCGGCGGACCGAGAGGTCTCAGGCGCGAGGTCCGGATTGCTCGACGGCGGGAATCCCGGAAAGCTCGGGAAGTAAAGATCATTGAAGGTCGGCGCATGAAACGCCGTGCCCCAGGTAGCCGTCAGACGCCAGTGGCGGGCGAAACGCCAGCCTGCGCCGGTGTCGTAGGTGACATGATCGCCGAACTGCGTATTGTGCTCGTAGCGCAGGCCGGCCAGTTCCGTGACGGCACCGGTCGAGCCATGAAGCTCGAGAAACGTTCCGGTGCTGTCGCGTGTGGTGCGCGCGAATCCGACAGGAGAAACGACGCTGCCGAATACATCCACGGCATCGATCCGCTCGCCTTTCCAATCGGACCCGGCGATGAGGCTGAGCGGCCGCGCGAGCTGCCCGTCGATCTGCAGGCTCGCGGTGTCGCGGCGGGTCTCGTAGCGATCCACCGGCGCGGCAGCGAGGAAGTCGTTGGCATCATCCACGTCGCGTCCGCCCGATGCGTGCAGGCTCCAGCCGCCCGCGATGTGTCCGTCCAGATGCGCCGAGGTCACCCGCTCCAGGAACTGCGTCGAGTCCGAGTAGCTGCCGTCATAGTCGGTATGGCCGCTCGTCAGCAAGGAATTCGCGCTCGCGGTCCAGCCCGGAGCCAGGCGCACTCCGGCCGTGAAGGATCCGGAGCGGTTGAGATAGCCGTCGCGGTCGGGAGGTCCGCCGAAACAGTCGCCCGCTGGGGCGCCCGCCGGCGCGGAGCAGGCCTCGAAGCCCGCGGTATGCTGCACCTGGCCGCTGACATCGAGCCACACCGGGCCGAAGCCGGCGTGAGCGCTCAATGCCTCGTTGAAAGTCGAGTACGTACCGCCGGTGGTGCTGGCATCGACGCCGAAGCCGGGCTTTTCCCCATCGCGGGTGAAGATCTGGATGACCCCGCCCATCGCATCCGAGCCGTAAAGCGTGGAGAGCGGGCCGCGGACCACTTCGACCCGCTCGATCTGATCGACCGGAATGAGCTCGATCGGCGGCAGCCCGTTGGTTGCCGACCCGACCTGCACCCCGTCGATGAGCAGCAATGTCTGCTCGGAGTTCATGCCGCGCACGAACAGCGAGGTCTGCTTCCCGAGACCGCCGGTATTGTCGACATCGACGCCCGGCAGCTGCGCGAGCAGGTCCTGGAACGAGAGTGTCTGACTCGACTCGATCTCGGGACGTGTCAGGACATCGGTAGACCACAGCACCTGGTCCAGGCCCTGTGGCTCGCGCGCAGCCGTGACGATGATGTCGGGCTGGTCCTGCGCCGCCGCGGTCGGCGGCGAGATGCACGGAAAAACGATCGCCGAAAATACAATGGAATGTGCGACGCGCAAGCGCGCGCGCGTGAGGCCTGTCATATGATTCGCCGCTCCAGAACTGCACCACCCGTGCCCGAGAGCACCGGAGTGCGCGGCGGGGGAGTCTGGCTCGCCGCACGGCACGCATTCCGGGCCACCTTCCGAGGGGCGCGGCAGCAGGGCTGGAGCCGTACGAGGAGGCGCGGAGCCTCGAGGAGCGGTCACCAGCGCCGCCCGCCGCGGCACCATCGGTTTTCGCACGAGGCCGGTCTCCGGGCTCTCGAGTGAGGCGCGTGGGCGCTTCGGGCTGATCGCCTTCCCGCGCCTTGCGGCGCAGTGGCTTCGTTGGACCAGCCGGGACTCGATTACCGTTGCGGGGGCAGCGTCGGTCTTGCACCGACTTCCCGTTTTACCTTGCGGCGTGAGCCGCAGGGCACCTCGTACGGGCACGAATCCTGCCCGCGGTGAGGCGGCGCGTCAAGCGGCGCGAGTTTTGCGACCGCCGAGCCTGCCTCACACGGGCGCAGCACACTGGAGCGCAATCACCATGAGTCCACCTAGCGGCAGCGACACCCGCGGCGCCACCAGCACTTCTTCCGGCACTACCCCCGGCCCCCGTTCCGGTGCGCCGCCTGTCGAGACCCGGCCGCTGTTGCGCGGCCAGAAGGCCCTGGTGACGGGTGCCAATTCCGGCATCGGGAAGGCCACCGCGATCGCCTTGGGTCGGGCGGGCGCGGATGTCGTCGTCAACTATGTGGTCGGCGAGGACCGCGCCGCGGAGGTCGTCGAGGAGATCCGTCGCAGCGGCGTGCGCGCCTATGCCCATTGCGCCGACGTGTCGAACGAGGATCAGGTGAAGGAGATGTTCCGGCGAATGGTGGCGGAGCTCGGCACCATCGACATCCTGGTCAACAACGCCGGGCGCCAGAAGGATGCGCGCTTCGTCGACATGACCCTTGCGGACTGGAATGCGGTGATCGGCGTGAACCTGACCGGCCAGTTCCTCTGTGCCAGGGAGGC
>DASVWT010000409.1:0-12029 GCA_036393055.1 Steroidobacteraceae bacterium | reverse complement strand
GGGGCCGAGCCGGCCGGTACGTAGAGACCGACGGCCGTGATTGGCCGTACGACCCGCTCGCAACGCACTCCCGGGGTGGTCTCCAGGCTCAGGGCCTGGGGCTGCTGTGCGCGATGGAATCGCTCGATGTTGTCGATCGCGCGCTCCAGGGCCGAACGCTGCTCCGATGTCAGTGCCCGCTCCGCCTGGACGAATTCTTCCGCGCTCGCCGCGAGACATTCCGGCTCCGTGCCGTCGAAGCGCCGGCTGTAGGCGCGCAGGGCTTCATCCCCGCCGGCGCGCACGTTGGCGATGACTTCGCGCACGAGCTTCTCGATGTCGTCGCGGGCCGCCTGAGCGGGGCGGGCGAGGGCCGCGCGGCGTTCGGCGGCGGACAGCGTTTCCCAGTCGAGGATGCGCATCGCTCAGGCCAGCATCTTCTCGACCGGCAGCACCAGGAGCGCGCTGGCGCCGGCCTTCTTCAGGCTCTCCAGCGTCTCCCAGAACACATTCTCGCGGCAGACCGCATGGATCGCCACCCGGTCGGGATGGCCCTCGAGCGGAATGATGGTGGGCGACTCGCTGCCGGGCAGGAGCTTGCGGATCTCCGCGAGCGCGGCGCGCGGCGCGTGGAGCATGATGTACTTGCTCTCGCGCACCTGCTGCACGCCGTCGATACGCATGAGCAGCCGTTGCACCCACTCGTCTTTCAACGGTGGCAGATCGAGCGGCGTGCGGATGAGCACGGCGTGACTCTCCAGCACCGTCTCCACCTCACGCAGGTGGTTGGCCTGCAGGGTCGATCCCGTCGAGACGAGATCGCAGATCAGATCGGCCCGTCCGAGCCGCGGTGCGATCTCCACGGCGCCGGAAAGCGTGACGATCTCCGCGCGGATGTCGCGCTCGCGCAGATACCTCTCGAGGAGGTAAGGATAGGTCGTCGCGATGCGCTTGCCGCGCAGCGTGCTCGCACCTTCGAACGAGGTGCCATCCGGTACCGCCAGGCAGAGCCGGCAGCGGCCGAAATCCAGTGTACGGACCTGCTGGAAGCGCGCGGAATGCCCGCGCGCGGCGAGCTCCAGGCGTTTCTCCTCCAGCACGTTGAGGCCCACCAGTCCGAGGTCGCAGACATCCTCCTGCACCAGATCGGGAATATCGTCATCGCGCACGAAGAGCACATCGAGCGGCATGTTCTCCCCGTAGGCCATCAGCTGGTCCTTGCCGCGCGAGACCTTCAGGCCGCAGCGCACCAGCAGGTCGAGCGAGGGCTCCGTCAACCGGCCCGACTTCTGGATCGCGAGCTTCAGGCGCAGCTCATCCATGGCGCAGGGCCTCGGGTTGCGGCCGCGGCTTCTCCAACCGGGAGGCAGCGAGCGCGTAGCCGCCGTTGCCCGCCGCAAGGAAGCGCGCCACGCGGCCGATGGTGGTGACGCTGACGCCCGTCAGCCGGTGGATCTCCCGGTAGGGCAGTCCCCGTCCGAGGTAATCCACCACGGCCCATCGATCCGCCATTGCCTGCAGTTCCGCCGGCGTGCAGAGGTCGCGGAAGAATGCGCGGACTTCCTCCGCGCCGCGCAGGCTGGCGATGGCGGTGCAGAGGTTGCGCTCGGCGAGCGCTTCCTGGCGGGGCGTGAGGCTGCGGTGGGTCTTCATGCTGGCATAATGTAATAGCGTGCTATCACATTAGCACGAGAACCGCTGCGCCGCCACACCGATCGCCGCCGCCACTCGCGCCGACGGCCGCCATCGTCCCGCGTGAGCCGTGTCTCGAGCCTCTCTCTTGACGGCTCCCCACGGCCGCACCTACACTGCCCGGCACTCATCGAGACCGGCTGAGGGATAGGCCCTTAGACGCCGGGGCAACCGCCAGGACCAACCATCCTGGAAAGGTGCCAACTCCTGCGATACCGAGCCGCACCGCTAGCGTGGCGATGGCCCGGGTCGACAGATGAGCGGTCTGCGTAGCCTTGCCGCGCCATGAACTTGGCGCGACGGGATGGACGCGACGAACCCGCCAGTTTCCTGGTGGGCGCTCCGCAGGGGGGGCCGGTGAGCCGGGCCAAGACCAATGCGGAGCTTCCGATGAACGCCATTGCAGAGCCGGTCATGATTCCTCCGGGAATCCATGCGCCCGTGCTGCCGGCCGCCGATCCGGCGCCGCGCGAGGGAATACTGGAGATCCCTGGCGAGATGGCCCTCTATCACGGTGGCCGGTCGACCGGCGTGCGCCTCGCCTGGCGGATGGTCGGACCCGCCAACGCTCCCATCGTCTGTGCCCTGGGCGGGATCTCTGCCAGCCGGTACGTATGCTCGAGCGAGGACCCGCGCCGTCCCGGTTGGTGGGCGGAAGTCGCCGGCCCGGGCCGCCCGCTCGACAGTCATCGCTACCGCGTTTTGAGCTTCGATTACCTGGGCGGCAGCGGGGAGACCACCGGGCCGCGGCCTTTGGAGTCTTTTCCCAGCGTTTCCAGTTATGACCAGGCAGAGCTGCTGCTGCGCCTGCTCGATCATCTGGGTATCAAGGCATTGCGCGCGATCGTCGGCGGCTCCTACGGGGGCATGGTGGCGCTCGCCTTCGGTGAACGCTATCCGGAGCGGGCGGGGCGCCTGATCGTGCTCTGCGCCGCCGACCGTCCCCATCCGCTTGCCACCGCCTGGCGCAGTGTCCAGCGTGAGATCGTGCGCCTCACGAGCGAGAGCGGGCGCGCCGCCGATGGCCTCAAGCTGGCGCGCGCCCTCGCCATGTCGACCTACCGCAGCAGCGAGGAGCTCGGCGCGCGCTTCGGCGGTCCGCCCGCGCTGGAATCGGATCGATTCGTGTTCCCCATCGAGCGTTATCTTCTCGCCCGCGGCCGCGACTATGCGGCGCGCCATCGGCCGGAGTCGTTTCTTTGCCTGTCGGAATCGATCGACCTGCACCGCGTCGATGCTGCCCGCATCTGCGTCCCGACGGTCGCGATAGCCGTGCGTGAGGATCAGCTCGTGCCGGTCGCCGACATCCGCGGCATGGTGGCGCGCCTCGGCGCCGGCCGCTTCCACGAGATCTCCTCCATCTATGGACACGACGCCTTCCTGAAGGAATCACAGCAGCTACGCGGCGTTTTCGCCGCGGCGTTGGAGCACAACTGAGTCATGAGCAAGCTGACACACCGCCACCCCGCCGATCAGGTCACCCAGACCGTCCGCGCAGGCCTGGAATGCGACGATGCCACGGGAGCCGTGGTGCCGCCGATCCACCTGACGTCGACTTTCGCCTTCCGCGGCTTCGGGGAGAAGCGCCGCTACGACTACACGCGCTCCGGCAATCCCACACGCGACCTGCTCGGCGAGGCCATCGCCCAGCTCGAGCTGGGTGTCGGCGCGGTGGTGACCGCGACGGGCATGGCTGCCGTCACCCTGGCCGGCTATCTCATCCCCGCCGGCGCGCGCATCGTGGCGCCCCACGATTGCTACGGCGGCACGTACCGGCTGTTCGATGCCTGGCGGCGGCGCGGCGAAAGGGACGTCGAGTTCGTCGACTTCGGCGACCTTGCGGCCGTCAAGGCGGCCCTTTCCCGGCCGGCGGCGCTCCTCTGGATCGAGACCCCGAGCAACCCGCTGCTGCGCATCACCGACGTCGAGCATTTCGCGGCGCTGGGGCACGCGGCCGGTGCGATCGTGGCCGTGGACAACACCTTCCTTTCGCCCGCCTGGCAGCAGCCGCTCACGCTGGGTGCGGACCTCGTCGTCCACTCGACGACGAAGTACCTCAACGGCCACAGCGACGTGGTCGGCGGCGCCGTGGTGGCGCGAACCAAGGAGCAGCATGAGCAGCTCGTCTGGTGGGCCAACTGTCTGGGGATCACCGGCGCCCCCTTCGATAGCTACCTGACACTGCGAGGCCTGCGCACCCTGCATGCGCGGCTCGAGCATCACGGGCGCAATGCCGCCGGCCTGGCGGAATGGCTGGTCAAGCAACCCGGTGTCAGGCGCGTTTATTATCCCGGCCTGTCGGGTCATCCCGGCCACGAGCTCGCCCGCCGCCAGCAGCGCGGCTACGGCGCCATCGTCACCCTGGAGCTCGAGGGAGGGCACGAGGCAGTGAGGGCGTTCTGCTCCGATCTCACCTGCTTCTCCCTGGCGGAATCCCTCGGCGGCGTCGAAAGCCTGGTGGCTCACCCCGCCACGATGACTCATGCCGCGATGGATCCGGCCGCGCGTCTGAAGGCGGGCCTGGTGGATGGCCTGATCCGCCTCTCCGTCGGCATCGAAGCCTTCGAAGACCTCCGCGCCGACCTCGCCGCCGGCCTCGAGCGCGCCGCACGCGCCTGCCCGGTGCAGACGGAGGTGCTCGCCGCCGCCTGCTGAGCTCGGTTCAGGCGGCTGATCCATGCCGGCGGGGCGCTCAAAGCCCGCGGCCGCGGCGGATCAGCCGGCGCGGATCCGGTCCAACACCGCGTCGCCGACGCGATCGGTCGAGAGCGCGAGGTCGCGGCTGGCGGCGACATCCGGCGTCCGGGCCCCCTGCTCGATGGCTTCCGACACGGCCCGCTCGAGGGCGCATGCTTCCGCCTCGAGGCTGAGGGAATGCCTCAGCAGAAGGGCGACGCTTAGGATGGTGCCGCAAGGATTGGCGATTCCCTGACCGGCGATATCAGGCGCCGAGCCATGGATGGGCTCGTAGAGTCCGCGGGAACCTTCACCCAGCGAGGCCGAGGGCAGAAGTCCCAGCGATCCCGCCAGCATCGAGGCCTCATCCGTCAGGATGTCGCCGAACATGTTCTCCGTCACCAGCACATCGAAGTCGCGCGGCTTGCGGATGAGGTGCATCGCCGCCGAGTCCACCAGCATGTGCTCTAACGACACATCCTGGAACTCCGCCTTCATCACCCGCGTGGTCACCTCCCGCCACAGCCGCGAAGTCTCCAGCACGTTGGACTTATCGATCGACACCAGCTTACGCCGCCGCTGCCGAGCCAGCCGCGCGGCAACCCTGACGATGCGCTCGATTTCCTCCACCGCGTAAGTGCAGACATCCGTTGCTGCACGCGCCTCCCGACGCTTCTCTCCGAAGTAAATTCCACCGGTGAGCTCGCGCACGAAGACGAGGTCCACGCCCTCAAGGATCTCCGGCTTCAAGGTAGACGAGGAGAGCAGGGCAGGGTGCACCTTCACCGGCCGCAGATTGGCATACACGCCGAGCGCCTTACGCAGGCCGAGGAGCCCTTGCTCCGGCCGTACCTTCGCTTCCGGCGCCGACCACTTGGGGCCGCCAATCGCACCGAGCAGAACGGCATCTGCCTCGAGGCAGGCTTTCAGAGTACTGTCGGGCAACGGGTCACCGCATAGGTCGATAGCGGCTCCGCCGAACGGCAGCTCCGTCAGCTCGAGCTGATGTCCGTGAGCATCCGCGACGGCGCGCAGGCACCGCAGCCCCTGCGCGATGACCTCCGGCCCAATCCCATCCCCCGGCAAAACAGCAATCCTGGCCTTCATCTGATCGTCTCGTAATCCTGGATCTCTTGCGCGCGCCCCAGGAGAAACCCCAGCTCATCCACTCCATTCATCAGGCAATACCGCGCAAACGGCTCCAGCGGGAATCGCACCGCCTGCCCCGTAGGCAGCGTGAGGCTCGTGCTCTCGAGATCGATCGCAACCTCCGCCCCCGGATGGTCCATCAGCCACCCGTGCGTGCCCTGGTCCACGACCACCGGCACCAGCCCATTCTTGAGCGAGTTGCTGCGAAAGATATCCGCTATCTGCGTGCTCACCACTGCGCGAAAGCCGTAATCCGTGAGCGCCCAGGGCGCATGCTCGCGCGAGGACCCACAACCGAAGTTGTTGCCTGCGACCAGAATCGCGCACCCCTTCGCCTCCGGCCGATTCAACACGAAATCAGCCTTCGCCACCCCATCGCTCCCGTAGCGCCAGTCCGCGAAGAGATTCGCGCCCAGACCCAAGCGCGTCGTCGTCGTGAGGAACCGCGCCGGGATGATCTGGTCGGTATCGACATCGCTCACCGGCAGCACCACCGTCCGGGAGCGCAACGTCTTGATCGGATCCATTGCCGGCCCCTTACATCAACTCGCGCGGATCGGTGACCCGCCCGCGCACGGCGGAGGCCGCGGCAGTGAGCGGACTTGCGAGCAGCGTGCGCGCGCCCACGCCCTGCCGCCCCTCGAAATTACGGTTGCTCGTGCTGACGGCGTACTGTCCCTTCGGCACCAGATCCCCGTTCATCCCGAGGCACATCGAGCAGCCGGACTCGCGCCACTCGGCGCCCGCGTCGATGAATATCCTGTGCAGCCCCTCCGCCTCCGCCTCGCGCTTCACTTCCTGCGAGCCGGGAACCACCAGCATGTGCACCCCCCGAGCCACCTTGCGCCCCCGCAGCACCGAGGCCGCAGCGCGCAGATCGGAGAGCCGCCCGTTGGTGCAGCTGCCCACGAAAACCACGTTGACCGGCTGCTCGGCGACCGGACGGCCCGGCTCGAAGCCCATGTAGGCGAGAGACTTCGCAAATACCGCATCACCCGGGCGCTGCGGAATCGACCCCGAGATCGGAATCACCATTCCCGGGTTGGTGCCATACGTGACCATCGGCTCCAGGGCTGAAGCGTCGATGTCGACTTCCTTGTCGAAGCTCGCCCCCGCATCGGTCGGAAGCTGGCGCCATTGCTCGAGCGCCCGCTCCCAGGCCTCGCCCTGCGGCGCACGCGGCCGACCTGAAAGATAGGCGAAGGTCGTCTCATCCGGCGCGATCATGCCGGCACGTGCGCCTGCTTCGATGGACATGTTGCAGACCGTCATGCGTTCGTCCATGTCGAGGGCACGGATGGTCTCGCCGCGATACTCGATGACGTGTCCCGTGCCGCCGCCGACGCCGATCCGGCCGATGATGGCGAGAATCAGGTCCTTCGCGGTGACGCCCGCCGCAAGCTCGCCGCTGACGTTGATGGCCAGCGTACGCGGTTTCCTCTGTAGCAGGCATTGCGTGGCGAGCACATGGCCGACCTCCGTCGTGCCGATGCCAAAGGCCAGCGCGCCGAGCGCTCCATGCGTGCTCGTATGGCTGTCGCCGCAGACCACCGTTTTGCCCGGCTGAGTGAGACCGAGCTCCGGTCCGATGATGTGCACGATGCCGCGGCGCGCGTGGCGCAGTCCGAGAAGCTCCACGCCGAACCCGGCGCAGTTGACCTCGAGCTCACGGACCTGGCGGGCCGCCGCCTCGATGGCAATCGGTGCGCCGCCGAACACCTGCTCCGTGCGGGTGGGCGTGGAGTGGTCCATGGTGGCGAAGGTCAGCTCCGGCCGCCGGACCTTCAGTCCCCGCTCCCGCAGCACTGTGAAGGCCTGCGGCGAAGTCACCTCGTGAATGAGGTGCAGGTCGATGTAGAGAATGGCAGGCGTGTCGGGCGTTTCCGCGACCACCTCATGCCGCCGCCATACCTTCTCGAAGAGCGTTTGCCTCATATCGCCGCCTGAGCCGTACGCGCCGCGGCGCTGCGCTCCTCGCGCGAGCGCGTGCCGGCCTGCGCCAGCTCGATGCGATTGATGACCTCGAGGAATGCCCTCGTGCTCGACTCGACGATATTCGTGCTGACGCTCGAGCCGCGGTAGGTGCGTTGGTTATATTCCACGTAGACCACCGCTTCGCCCTGTGCATCCTCGCCCTCCGTGACGCCGCGGATCTCGAATTTGCGCAACATCACGCCAATGCCGGTAGCGGCTT
Source organism: Steroidobacteraceae bacterium (assembly GCA_036393055.1). Classification (GTDB taxonomy): domain Bacteria; phylum Pseudomonadota; class Gammaproteobacteria; order Steroidobacterales; family Steroidobacteraceae; genus 13-2-20CM-66-19. The sequence goes on along the minus strand of DASVWT010000409.1, from coordinate 4,339 downwards.
CGATCGCCTTGAAGGCCGCATCGACCGGACCGTCACCGGATGCCTTTCGCTCCACCGTCCGGCCATCCGTATGGTGCAGCTGCACCATCGCCATCGCGGGGGCGTTGCTCGCCGCCATGGTGTCGAGGCTGTTGAGGCTCCAGGGCCCAGCGGCTGAGCCTTCCGCGCGCAGAACCAGCGCCTCGATGTCTCCATCGAAGAGCTCCTTCTTCTTGTCGGCGAGCGCTTTGAACTCCTCGAACACGCGATTGAGCTCGGCTTCCTCGAGCTCGAATCCGAGAGCCTTTACCCGATCGCGGAAGGCGTGGCGGCCGCTGTGCTTGCCCAATACCAGGTGGCTGCGCGAGAGACCGACGTCCTCCGGGCGCAGGATCTCGTAAGTCGAGTGATGGCGCAGCACGCCATGCTGATGAATCCCCGCTTCGTGCGCGAAGGCATTCTCACCGACCACGGCCTTGTTGCGTGGCACCGTCATGCCGGTGATGCTGGAAACCAGCCGCGACGTCGGATAGAGCCTATTCGTCTGCACGCCAGTGGTAACGTTGAAGAACGCCGAGCGCGTCTTCAAGGCCATGACGACTTCCTCGAGCGAGCAGTTGCCGGCGCGCTCGCCGATGCCGTTGATGGTGCACTCCACCTGCCGGGCTCCCGCCACCACCGCGGTCAGGCTGTTGGCGACCGCCATCCCGAGGTCGTCGTGGCAGTGTACGGAAAGGCGTATGCCCTCGATACCGCGCACGTTCTTGCGCAGATAACGGAAGAGCTCGGCGAACTCATCCGGCACCGTGTATCCGACCGTGTCGGGAATGTTGACGGTAGTCGCTCCGGCCTCGATGGCCGCCTCGACCACCTGCGCAAGGAACTCGAGCTCGGTGCGCGAGGCGTCCTCGGGGGAGAACTCCACGTCCTCGCAGAGTCCTCTTGCCAGCTTCACGCCATCGATCGCGGTGCGCAGGATCTCCTCCTGCGCCATGTTGAGCTTGTACTGGCGGTGGATGGCGCTGGTCGCGAGGAACACATGGATCCGCCGCCGCGGGGCGTCCGCGAGCGCGCGCGCTGCGAGCTCGATGTCCTCCCGGTTGCAGCGGGCGAGACCACAGATGATGGGCCCGTGGATCTCGCGCGCCACCGCCTGCACGCTCTCCCAGTCTCCCTTGGAGGCGGCCGGGAAGCCCGCCTCGATGACATCGACTCCCAGCTCCCCCAGCGCGCGTGCCACGCGCAGCTTCTCCGGCCGCGTCATGCTGCAGCCCGGGGACTGTTCCCCATCGCGCAGCGTAGTATCGAAGATCAGCACTCGGTCGGGTTGGGGAGCCATGGGATGCCTCCTTTGAGTGAAGCGCCTGGACTCAGGCGCGCTTGTCGTTGAGCCAGGGCATGCGGGCGCGCAATCCCTCGCCGACTTTCTCGATCTGGTGATCGATGTCGCTCTTCAGCAGCTTCTGGTAGCCCTTGCGGCCGCTGGCGTTCTCCTCGATCCACTGGCGGGCGAATTTGCCGTTCTGCACTTCCTTCAGCACCTTGCGCATCTCGTTCTTCACGCGATCGTTGACGATGCGCGGACCGCGGGTGAGGTCGCCGTACTTGGCGGTCTCGCTGATGAACTGGTGCATCTTGCGCAGGCCGCCCTCGTGCAGCAGGTCGACGATGAGCTTCAGCTCGTGCAGGCACTCGTAGTAGGCGACCTCGGGCTGGTATCCGGCCTCGACCAGGGTCTCGAAGCCCTTGACGACCAGCTCCGTCGTCCCGCCGCAGAGCACCGCCTGCTCACCGAAGAGATCGGTCTCCGTTTCCTCGGCGAAGGTCGTCTCCAGCACACCGCCGCGGGTGCCGCCGATTCCGTGCGCGTAGGCGAGCGCCTTGGCGTGCGCCTTGCCTGTAGCGTCCCGCGCCACAGCGATCAGGCAGGGGACACCGCGGCCCTGCTGATACTGCCGGCGGACCAGATCACCGGGACCCTTGGGGGCGATCAGCACGACGTCCAGATTCCTGCGGGGCTTGATCTGCTTGAAATGAATGTTGAATCCGTGCGCGAACAGCAGCGTCGCGCCGGACTTCAGCTCCGGTTCGATGCTCTCGTACAGAGACTTCTGGGCGAGGTCCGGCACCAGCATGGCGATGAGGTCAGCGCCGCGTGCGGCTGCTGCCGGCTCCGCGACCTCCAGACCGTCCTTCTTCGCCTTCTTCCAGCCTGTCCCGCCCTTACGCACGCCGACCACGACATCGAAGCCGCTGTCCTTCAGATTGAGCGCATGTGCGCGCCCCTGGCTTCCGTAACCGAGTACGGCGATACGCGCGCCGCGCAGGGCCTTCTTGTCGACGTCTTTCTGCGAATACAGCTTCATCATCTTGCTCCAACAGTCAAAAACGAGAGTCACGAATAGCAAAAACCCCGCATCGGCGGTGCCGGTGCGGGGTTTTGGTTTTTTCTCACTCTGCCTGAGCTGCCCTCAGGTATGCGCGAGTTCCCCGCACCGGCCGCCCGCAAGGAGCAGCTTTCCGATAGGCAGTACCAGCAGCAGCAGAGGACGCAGGGGCCCGCGCGGTGTTTCCGGCGCTGCGTAGCTCGAGTCGATGTGTGCTTCGAATGCCACAGCCAGGGTGCCTGGGGGGATTGAATGCCAAAAAAGGGCAGATGATTGAGGCGATGTCAGCACATCCGCTGCGGCTTTGTCAACGTGATGGCGCCTCCGCTATGCTGGCCGCGTGTCCCAAGAGATGTTGCTGAGCGCCGATCCGGCCGAGAGCCGGCCGCTGTGGATCGTGACCGAAGGGGAGCTGCAGGGCTGGCTCGCGAGCCAGCCGGCGGGGGTGTGCGCCTGGATCAGGGCCCACGGCTTTCAGGGAGAGCGGCACCGGGTCCTGAGCCTGCCTTGCGCGGACGGGACCATCGGTGGTGCGGTGGTCGGCCTGGGCTCGCTCGCCTCGGCCGGCGATCTCACTCTCTGGCATGCCGCGGGATTGTCCGACCGGCTCCCGGCGCAGCCATGGCATCTCGCCACGCCGCTGCCTGCCCTTGCCGCCACGCGATTCGTGCTCGGATGGCTCATGGGCGCTTACCGCATGAGCCGGTATCGGCTCGATGGGCCGCAGCCGCCACGAGCGGTGCTGGTGACGCCGGCCGAAGCCGACCTCGAGTACGCCAATGCAGCGGCGCGCGCTACGGCGCTTGCGCGGGATCTGATCAACACTCCCGCCAATGACATGGGGCCGGAAGAGCTTTCCGAGGCTGCCTTGGACCTGGCGAGAAGCCACGGGGCACGCTGTCAGGTGCTGGCGGGCGGTGAGCTGGCAGGCTACCCGATGCTGCGCGCCGTCGGTGCCGCGAGCCCGCGCGAGCCGCGTCTCATCGACCTGCGATGGGGAGAGCGCGATGCGCCGCGCGTGACCCTCGTCGGCAAGGGGGTGTGCTTCGATACCGGTGGACTCGACCTCAAGCCCGCGGCGGGCATGCTCCTCATGAAAAAGGACATGGGGGGCGCAGCGTGCGCTCTTGGGCTTGCCGACCTCATCATGCGCCTGCAGATACCCGTGCAGCTTCGGGTGCTGATTCCTGCGGTCGAGAACAGCGTCGGGGGCGCCGCGTACCGCCCGGGTGATGTGTTGCGTTCGCGCAAGGGTCTGACGGTGGAAGTCGGCAACACTGATGCCGAGGGACGCCTGGTGCTGGCCGACGCGCTGGCTGAAGCCGATACCGAGCGTCCGGACCTGCTGATCGATCTTGCGACCCTTACCGGCGCGGCGCGCACTGCGCTCGGCCCGGAGCTGCCTGCCGCGTATTCGCCGGATCAGGCGCTGCTCGAATCGCTGCGCAGGCGGGGAGAAGAAGAGACCGATCCGGTGTGGCCGCTACCGCTGTGGCCCGGATACGATGAGGAGCTTGCGAGCAAGGTCGCGGATCTCGGCAATGTCTCCGCCACTCCGTTCGCCGGCTCCATCATCGCCGCGCTCTTCCTCAAACGGTTCGTCACCGAAACGCGCAACTGGCTGCATCTCGATCTTTACGCGTGGAACGCCAAGGAGCGCCCCGGCCGGCCGGTCGGTGCCGAGGCGCAGTGCCTGCGCGGCCTATTTCAGCTGATACGGTCACGATACCGGTGCTAAGCTTAAAGGCTCACACTTGATTCAACGGCTGATGAGGGGCGATGGCGAAATCCCGGGCACGTGACCCACGCGAGCATTCCCGGCTGGTGGTCGATGGCATCAAGCAGACACCTTCGCGCTCCATGCTGCGCGCCGTCGGCTTCAAGGACGAGGACTTCGCCAAGCCGCAGATCGGCATCGCCTCGACCTGGGCGAACGTAACACCCTGCAACATGCACATCGGCGAGCTCGCCCG
>DASVWT010000408.1:0-3206 GCA_036393055.1 Steroidobacteraceae bacterium | reverse complement strand
AGCGCAATGCCGTACTCCGAGGCGAGGCGAATGACGCCAAGCGGAGTGCAGGGACGCAGCGCCGGGCGCTTCTGCGCGAGCAAGCCTGTGTTGACCGCGTGAAAGCCATCGACATCTTTTCTCGGATCGATGGCATCCATGACACGGGTCGCATCCAGGCCCTTGGGCAGCGGCAGCTGCACCAGAATGCCATCCACGCTCTCGTCGCGGTTGAGCCTGTCGATGAGCGCAAGCAGGCCGGACTCGCTCGTCGTCGCCGGCAGGTCGTGGGCGAAGGAGGCGATGCCGGCCTCCGCGGCGGCCTTGCGCTTGTTGCGGACGTAGACGCTGGAGGCAGGGTCCTCTCCCACCTGCACCACGACAAGTCCCGGCGGGCGGCCCGATCGGGCGGCGAACTCCGCGGCCCGCGCCGCCACCTCGCTACGTACCTTGCCGGCGACGGCCTTGCCGTCGAGAACGATCGTCGTGCCGCCCACGGCGCTAGACGTTCGAATCCGGGAAGGACGCCTTGCGCCGGCTCATGTAGTCGAGCAGCGCCTCGTCGACCGCGGGATCCAGCGGCGGCGCTTCGTATTCCGCGAGCTGCTTCTTCCACACCGAGTTGGCGCGCCGCGCCAGGTCCGTCGCGCCTTCGGCGTCCCATTGCTCGAAGCTGTTGTTGTCGGCGATGGGCGAGCGGTAGAAGGCGGTCTCGAAATTCGCCTGCGTATGGGCGCAGCCGAGGTAATGCTTGCCCGGGCCGACCTCGCGGATCGCATCCATGGCCTGACCGTTGTCGCTGAGATCGACGCCCTGCAGCAGGGTATGCGCCATGCCCGCCTGGTCGGCATCCATGACGAACTTCTCGTAGCCCATGGCGAGCCCGCCTTCGAGCCACCCGGCGGTGTGCAGCACGAAGTTGACCCCTGCGAGGCAGGTCGGCGCGAGGGTATTGGCCGACTCGAAAGCAGCCTGAGCGTCGGGGATCTTCGAAGCGCAGAGCGCCCCGCCCGAGCGGAATGGCACGCCGAGACGCCGCGCCAGAGCGGCCATCACGTAGAGCACCAGCGCCGGCTCAGGGGTCCCGAACGTCGGCGCCCCCGATTGCATCGAGAGCGAGGAGGCGAAGCTGCCAAGCACGACAGGCGCGCCGGGATTGACGAGCTGGGCGAGCGTCATGCCGGCGAGCGCCTCGGCAAGGGTCTGCGAGACCGTGCCGGCGACCGTGACGGGCGACATGGCGCCGGCCAGAATGAACGGAGTGACGATCGTCGCCTGGTTCGCGCGGGCATAAACCTTCAATGCGCCGAGCATCGTCGCATCCCACGTCATGGGGGAATTGGCGTTGATCAGGCTGATCACGCAGGTCTTCGGCTTCCCCGTGGCCGGATCCATGTACTGATCCCCGAACAGGATCCGCGTCATCTCGACGGTATCCGCCGCGCGCTCCGCCAGCGTCACCGAGCCCATGTACGGCTTGTCGCTGTACTTCATGTGGCTGTAGACCATGTCGAAATGCCGCTTGTTGACGGGCAGATCGACCGGCTCGCAGATCGTGCCGCCGGAGTGGTGCAGCGACGTCGATGAGTAAGTGAGCTTGACGAAGTTACGGAAGTCCTCGATGCGCGCGTAACGCCTGCCCTCATCGAGGCTGCGGATGAAGGGCGATCCGTAGGAGGGGGCGAATACGGTGCGTCCACCGCCGATCACCACGCTGCGCGCCGGGTTACGCGCGTGCTGCGTGAACTCCTTGGGCGCCGAGCGAGTGACGATGGTGCGGCACATGCCGCGCGGAAAGCGCGCGCGCTCGCCTTTTACATCAGCGCCGGCATCACGCAGGATCTTCAGCGACTCGGGGTCGTCACGGAAGTCGATGCCGATCTCTTCGAGGATGGTATCGGCATTGTGCTCGAGCAGCTCGAGGCCTTCCGTGCCGAGCACCTCGTAGTACGGGATGCGGCGTGTGATGTAAGGGACGGAAGCATGGCTGCGCGCCGTGCGCGCGGCTCGCTTGGCATCCCGCCCGCTTGGACGGCGGGAGCGGGGGGTCTGGACTGGCTGCTCGTCCATGGAAACTCCGCATCATAGGGCTCGCCGTAGCGGCGCTGCGCCAAGTATGGTCGTCGACCTCCGGGGGGACCAATCGAATTGCGCCATCCACTTGCCGAGATACGTCCAGCCTCCGATTGTCGCGTTCGGGCACGCCTGCGTCGAAAATCCGCCCCTGCCGATCCCAGTCCGCCGCTATCATGCCGGCAAAGGCCAAACGAGCACACCATGCCCACAGCTCTCGAAGACTTGGCGCCCCCCCCTGCCCGCAAAGAGCAGGGATCGACCGCGCCGGCCGCCGCGGTTCAGCGCGGCGCCGGCGCTCCGCGCCTCTATATCCTCACCACGCGGTGCCCGGACACGACGGGAATCGTGGCGGGAATCGCGGGCTTCCTGGCAGCGCACCATGCCACCATCGCCGAGGCGCAGCATTACGACGACCCGTACACCGGTACATCGTTCATGCGTACGGTCTTCCACGATAACGGACAAGGAATGCCATCCGTGGAAGAGCTCGACCGGAAGTTCGCGGAAGCGGTCGGCCGGCGGTTCCAGATGGAGTGGCAGTTCAATGAAGTGCGCCGCTGCCGTGCGCTGATCGCCGTCTCACGGCAGGGGCATTGCCTCAACAGCATCCTGCACCGCTGGAGCACTGCCACGCTGCCCATCGAGGTGGTGGCGGTGGCCTCGAACCACCAGGACATGCGCAGCCTCGCGGAGTGGCATGGCGTTCCGTATCACTACCTGCCGATCATCGATGGCCGCAAGCAGGAGCAGGAACGGCGGCTGATCGAGGTGTTCGAGCGGGTGGAAGCCGAGATTCTCGTGCTGGCCCGCTACATGCAGGTGCTCACCCAGGAGGCGTGCCGGTACTTCGAAGGCCGCGCCATCAACATCCATCATTCCTTCCTGCCCGGCTTCAAGGGCGCCAAGCCCTACCACCAGGCACACACCCGGGGCGTGAAGCTGATCGGCGCCACCGCGCATTACGTCACGACCGATCTCGACGAGGGACCCATCATCGAGCAGGAGGTCTCGCGCGTCGATCACACGCAGTCGCCCGAGGACATGACCATCGTCGGCAGTGAGCTCGAGACGGTGGTGCTCAACCGCGCCATCAAGTGGCATGCCGAGCGGCGCGTCTTCCGCAATGGCAGCAGAACCGTCGTATTGAAGTA
>DASVWT010000407.1:0-2979 GCA_036393055.1 Steroidobacteraceae bacterium | reverse complement strand
ATTTCACCGAGACGCGATTCATCGCCAACGTGTCCGGCTCCACCGTGGAGGAGTACGCCGAGGTCACGCGAATCTTCGATCAGTCGCCCATCGACGCGATCGAGATCAACATCTCCTGCCCGAACGTGAAGGAAGGCGGTGTCGCCTTCGGCAACTATCCGGACATGTCCGCACAGGTGGTCGAGGCGTGCCGCCGGGTCACGAAGAAGCCGCTCATCACCAAGCTTTCGCCCAATCAGACGGACATCCGGGAGAACGCGCGCCGCTGCATCGAGGCGGGCACGGATGCGCTGTCGGTCATCAACACGGTCATGGGGATGGCGATCGATGCGCGCACCCGCCGTCCCGTCATCGGCAACATCCAGGGAGGACTTTCGGGACCGGCGATCAAGCCGATTGCGCTGCTGAAGGTCCATCAGGTATATGAAGTAGCCGGGCCGCACGGGGTGCCCATCATCGGGCAGGGCGGCATTACGACGGCGACGGATGCGCTGGAGTTCCTGATCGCCGGCGCGAGTGCGATCGGCATCGGGACGGCACTCTTCTACGATCCCTTCGTCTGCAAGAAGGTGAACGAGGGAATCGCGGAATACCTGCGCGAGCACGACCTGGAGAGTGTCGGCGAGCTCGTCGGCACCCTGCGCAGCGGCAGAGAGATCGAGAACGCGCCCGTGTCCGGTTGAGCTCGCTCGGTCAATTCCCGGCTTTTGCCTCTTCCGCAGGACCCTCGATGTCCGCTTCGGCCATCCCCAGCTCCTTGAGCTTGCGGGTGAGCGTGTTGCGGCCCCAGCCCAGGAGCTTCGCGGCTTCCTGACGGTGGCCTTGCGTGCGCCTGAGGGCCGCGCGGATCAGGATGCGCTCCATGGCGGGCAATGCGACATCCAGCAGGGGGCGCTTGCCCCCCACGGCCTGGCGGTCGGCCCAGCCCGCGAGCGCTTTCTGCCAGTCGACTTCGCCGTCGGCCGGGTCGGCGGCGCAGAGTATCTCGGGGGGCAGGTCCTCGACCTGGATCTCACTGCCGGGGGCGAGGACCGAGAGTCGGCGGCAGAGGTTCACCAGCTCGCGGACGTTGCCCGGCCAGGCGTACGAGGACAGCTTCGACTCCGCCTCCCTGGCGAGCGTTTTGCGCTCCACGCCGAGATCGCGAGCGGCCACCCGGAGATAGTGATCGAACAGATCCGGGATATCCTCCGCGCGGGCGCGCAGCGGCGGCAGCTCCAGGCGGATGACATTGAGGCGGTGGTAGAGGTCCTCGCGAAAGAGTCCGCGAGCCACCCGGTCCTGGAGGTTCTGATGGGTTGCGGCGATGACGCGCACATCCACGCGGATCGGCGTCTGGCCGCCCACCCGGTAAAACTCTCCTTCCGCGAGGACGCGCAGCAACCGCGTCTGCAGCGGAGTCGACATGTCGCCGATCTCATCGAGGAACAGCGTGCCGCCGTCGGCCTGCTCGAAGCGCCCGCGGCGCTGGGCGTCGGCGCCGGTGAACGAGCCCTTCTCGTGGCCGAAGAGCTCCGACTCGAGCAGATCCGCGGGAATTGCCGAAGTGTTGAGAGCGATGAAGGGCTTGCCCGCGCGCGGACTGTGATCGTGCAGGGCACGGGCCACGAGCTCCTTGCCCGTGCCGGACTCCCCCGTGATGAGCACCGTGACGCTGGAGCGGGACAGGCGCCCGATTCCGCGGAATACCTGCTGCATTGCCGGGGCGGTACCGAGGAGCTCCGGGATGCGCGGGACGGCGGTCGTATCGGCGGTGCCCTGCGCAAGAGCGCTCGCCGCGCGCCGCACCAGTGCGACCGCCTGATCGATGTCGAATGGCTTCGGCAGATACTCGAAGGCGCCGCCCTCGTAAGCCGATACGGCGCTGCCCAGGTCCGAATGTGCCGTCATGACGATGACCGGCAGCGCCGGACGAGTGTCGCGGATGCGCCGCAGCAGCGAAAGGCCCGATTGCCCCGGCATGCGGATATCGGTGATCAGCACATCCGGAGCCTCCCGCCGCAATGCCTCCAGGGCGGGCTCCGCGGCCTCGAAGGCGCGCGGCGTCATGCCGCTGTTGCGCAGCGCGCGTTCCAACACCCAGCGGATCGACGCGTCATCGTCGACCAGCCAGACACGCAGGGCACCTGCGGTCATGCGGCTTCTCCCAGCGGCAGGAGCAGCGTGAATACGGTCCGCCCCGACTCGCTGTCGAATTCGATGAGGCCGCCGTTGCGGGAGACGAGCTCCTGCGCCATGGCGAGGCCGAGGCCGGTGCCTTCGGGGCGGCCCGTGACGAGGGGATAGAAGATGCTCGAGCGCAGCTCCTCGGGGACACCGGGGCCGTCATCCTCCACCTGCACGCTGGCGACGAGGCGGTGGCGCGCCGAGCCGATGCTGACATTGGAAAGCGCGCGGGTGCGCAGCAGGATGCGCCCGCGGGCTCCGAGCGCCTGCATGGCATTGCGGGCTACGTTGAGCAGCGCCTGGATGATCTGGTTGCGATCGAGCATGGCGCCGGGCAGGCTGGGATCGTAGTCACGCTCGATGGCGATTTCGGGGCCGGCCTCCGCCCGCAGCAGATGAAACACGTGCTCGCACACCTCGTGCACGTTGATCAGCGACTTCTGCGGCACACGCTTCGGCCCCGCCATGGAGTCGACCAGTGCGGCGAGGCGATCCGCTTCGCGGATGATGACCTGGGTGTACTCCTTCAGTGAGGGCCCCTGCAGCTCCCGCTCGAGAAGTTGGGCGGCGCCCCGCAGGCCGCCGAGCGGGTTTTTGATCTCGTGGGCGAGCTGCCGGATCATGAGGCGGCTGCCGTCCAGGCGTGCGATCAGGTCGTTCTCGCGCGAGATCCGTTGCCGCTGGGTGGTGTCGGCCAGCTCCAGGAGCAGGTGAGTGCCGGTGATCTGTCCCTCGAGCGGGGTGATGGTGACGTCCAGCGTGCGGGCTTCGCGCGGCGTGCCGGCCGGACGGATGGTGAGCTCGCGGTCGGCG
>DASVWT010000406.1:0-2819 GCA_036393055.1 Steroidobacteraceae bacterium | reverse complement strand
GGCGCTGAGCAGGCGGTGTAGCACCGCCGGCGAGGCCGGCTTGACCACGTGGTGGTCGATGCTCGCCTCGCGCGAGCGCCGGCGGTCGGCCTCGTGGCCGAGGCCGGTGAGCGCGATGATGGTGGTCGAGGTCCCCTCCGGCATGGAGCGGATGCGCGCGGCCGTCTCGAGGCCGCTGAGCTCCGGCATGCTGATGTCCATGAGCACCACCTCCGGGCGCACCTGCCGGTACTTCTCGAGCGCCTCGTGCGGCCCGTAGGCGGTGTGCACCTCGTGCCCCATCATGGACAGCAGACAGGCCACCGCGTCGGCGGAATCCACCTGATCGTCCACCACCAGCACCTTGAGCGGCACTTCCGCGTGCGGCAAGTCCTCCACAATCGTCTCTCCTGCAAGACTCGAGCATCCCACAGCAACGTGCTCCTGGACACCTACCCAGCCCAAGCTGAGCAAGAATCGTGCGAGGTAGTCCAATTGCCGCCGCAAAGAGCGGCATCCTGCCGCTTTGCGCAGCCAGCCCTGTGACGGGGATTCATCTCGCGGCCCAGGGAGCGGCCCTGGACCGCTTAGTCACTTGCTTTCGCACGGCGCGGAAACTCATGCCGGCGCTAGAAGCCGGTACGCCGGGCCTAGGCTCTGCCTGAGCGGGACTCGGTGAGCATCGCGCCTACCAGGCGGTTCAGGCGCGCGCAGTAGGCCGCCACGGGCTCCTCGGCCTGCGCCTCCTTGCTGGCCAGCGCCTCGCGGATCTCCGCCAGGCGGCGCTCGATGCGCTCGTCCACCGTCATGGACCTGCAGATGAGTGCGCTCACGCAGGCCGTGATTTCCGCATCGAGGGTGCGCGCGTCGCTGCCGGCAATCTCGACGCCGGCGAGCTCGCGAGGACAACCTGCGGCGAGGTGCTCACGCCATAAACGGGCAAGCTGCATACGCTGGGCGCTTCCGTGCTGCTCGCTCTCGTGCATGAATAGGGCGCCCTTCTTACCACGCCTGCAGCCAACTTGCACCGTTGGTTTACGGGCACTGCCCCCTGTTGGTTGTTGGCAGAAGCCCACATTGGGCGTCGGGAACGGCGCATCGTGCCGACAACTCATTGATTATATGGCATGTTTTTGCGCCGTCGCTGCTGTTGTTTTCTCGTCGACAGCGGCCGTGGGCGCACTCGCGGACCTGCACCCTCGGGGCCGAGGCCGGGCGCTTGACGAGCGGCCGGCCGACCTGTTGGACTGCAGCCGACATTCGCAGCATCCGGGAGGTATTGGGCGTGGAATCCAAAGAGCAGTTTCCGGTCGACAAGACCGACGAAGAGTGGCGTGCCGGACTGACGCCGGAGCAATACCGCGTACTTCGCCGCCACGGCACGGAGCGAGCCGGTACCAGCGGGCTCAACGACGAGCATCGGCTCGGCGTATTCCGTTGCGCCGGCTGTGGTCAATCGCTGTACGAGTCGGACACGAAGTTCGAGAGCGGCACCGGCTGGCCAAGCTTCTTTCAACCGATCGCCGGCGCCATCGCCACGCGCGAAGACCACAATCATCTGATGAAGCGCACCGAGGTCCATTGTTCGCGCTGCGGCGGTCACCTGGGCCATGTCTTCCCCGACGGCCCCCAACCCACGGGCCTGCGCTACTGCATGAACGGCGCGGCCATGAAGTTCGAGCCGAAGGTCGAACACGAATGAATGTGCGTCACGCCGCAAGCGGCAGCAGCTGCGGCCTCCCGATGGCATAGCCCTGCAAGAAGTCGACGCCCATGCGCCGCGCCGCATCCAGCGCCGCGCTGTCCTCGACCTGCTCGGCGATCACCCTGAAGTTGAGGGTGCGCGCCAGCTTGATCATCGCGGTGACCATCGCCTGATTGACGGAGTCTCGCCCGAGGTTGCGGATGAAGGAGCCGTCGATCTTGAGGTAATCCATCGGCAGGCTCTTCAGATTGGAGAACGACCCCACTCCCGAGCCGAAGTCATCCAGCGCGAACTGGCAGCCCATCCCGTGGAGCACGCCCACGAAGCGGCGCGCATGCTCGAGGTTGGCCATCACCGCCGTCTCGCTGATCTCGAAGCACACCTGCGGCGGATTCACTCCGGTGCTGTCCAGACATTCGACGACGAACTCGAGGAATTGGGAATCGGCGAGAGTCTGCCCGGAGATGTTGATCGCGACGCAGCGGTCGCTTGGTACCGGGATCGCTCCCCGGCCCAGAGCCGCGAGCGTCGTCTGCACGACCCAGCGATCGACCAGGCCCATCAGCCGATAGCGCTCTGCGGCCCGCACGAACTCGGCCGGCGGTACCTGATGGCCGTCCTCGTCCTGCAGCCGCACCAGCACCTCCATCGCGGGCCCGCCGCCATCCGTTCCATAGGCCGGAACGATGGGCTGGTGGAAGAGCTGGAAGCGGCTCTCCTTCAGCGCGCCCTGCAGCTTCTGCAGCCACTGGATCTCCCCTGTGTGGCGCGCCAGCGCCTCATCCCGCGCCGAGTAGACGGCCACCCGGCCGGAGCCCTGCTTCTTAGCCACATAGCAGGCGGAATCGGCGGCGGTGAGCAGCTCCTCGAGGGTGCCGCTCTCGCGCGAGATCTCCACCAGGCCCACCGACACGCCGATGTTGAATATCCTGTCCCGCCACACGAAGCGGTGGTCGCACACCGTGCGGCAGACATCGTCGGCGATCTGGCGCGCCTTCTCGAGCGGACAGCCGGCGAGCAGCATGCCGAACTCATCGCCGCCCAGGCGCCCGACGGTGTCGCTGTCGCGCACGGCATCGCGCAGCAGCTTCGCCACCTCGCGCAGCATGCTGTCCCCGGCGAGATGCCCGCTCGT
>DASVWT010000405.1:0-3368 GCA_036393055.1 Steroidobacteraceae bacterium | reverse complement strand
CGCTCCGTCATCACCACCCGCGCGATGTCGGAGCCGCCGATGTTCGCCCCGGGCGGCTGGCGCAGCGCCACGTGCAGCACCGCGCGCCCTTCCGTGGAATTGATCTTCTCCCCGCGCCACATCGCATCGCGGTAATCCTTCAGGCCCACCGCCTCGGCCAGCTCCAGGAGCTTGCCCAACACCATCTCATCGAGGTGCTGGCGCGAGAAGCGCTCGAACCGCCCCGGATCGCGCGCGAACAGCTCTTTGGTCGCGACGGTATTCAGCCGCGAGGCATGGGTGGCCAGTTCCGGCCAGAGGGGAGTACGGGGACCTGCGGCCGTCGGCATGGAGAGCTCCTCAGGCGGGCTGCTGTGATGGGGCCACGGAGGCCGTATGGAAGCGCTCGATTGTACCGGCCACGTGATCGATTTGCGCCGGGGTGAGCTCCGGGAAGACAGGCAGCGCCAGCACCTCGCGCGCGGCGCGCTCGGACTGAGGCATCTCCCCGGGTTGGTGGCCGAGGTACGCGAAGCACTGCTGCAAGTGCAGCGGGATCGGATAGTAGATTTCCGTCCCGACCCCGGCGGCCGCCAGGTACTGCCGCAGCTCATCCCGCCGCTGCACGCGGATGACGTATTGATTCCAGACGTGTCGCCCGCCTCGAGGCGCGGCCGGGGTCACGACCGCCCCCGCGGGCGCCCTGGCCAGCCGCTCCGTGTACTGGCGCGCATGAGCCTCCCTTGCATCCCGCCATTCATCCAGGAACTTGAGCTTCACATTGAGGACGGCCGCCTGGATCTCATCGAGGCGGAAATTGCCGCCGATCAGGCTGTGGTGGTACTTGGGCTCCATTCCGTGCACGCGCAGCACCCGCATGCGCTCGGCAAGCGCCGCATCGCTGGTGGTGCAAAGGCCGGCATCGCCGAAGGCGCCGAGGTTCTTCGTGGGGAAGAACGAGAAACAGCCGATGTGCCCGATGCTGCCGGCCATCCGCCCTCTGGCATCCCGGGCACCGATCGCCTGCGCGGCGTCCTCAATGACGCTGAGACCGTAGCGGTTAGCGATGTCCATGAGGGCATCCATGTCACACGCCTGCCCGTAAAGATGCACCGGCATGATCGCCCTGACGCGCCCCCCGGTCTTGCGGTTGACCACCTGCCGGGCGCCGGCGCTCCCGCGGATCTCGCAGTCCCGGCCGAGGAACTGCTCCACCAAGGCAGGCGAGAGGTTGAAGGTTGCCGGATCGATGTCGCAGAAGGTCGGTCGCGCGCCGAGCCGCGCAATGACCCCCGCGGTCGCGAAGAAAGTGAACGGCGAGGTGATGACCTCATCGCCAGCTCCAATGCCGAGCGCCATCAGCGCAAGGAGCAGCGCATCCGTCCCGGAAGACACCCCGATCCCGTGCTCACAACCGGTGTAACGGGCGAGGCTGAGCTCGAGCTGCCGTCCCTCGGCGCCCAGGATGAAGTGCTGGCTGCGGCACACCCGCCCGATGGCTTCCTGGGCTTCGGCTGCAAATCTCTCGTATTGCCGCGTCAGATCGAGCAGCGGGACCTTCATGGCGGGCGGGGGAGACTGTCTCGTCACGGGCGTACCTGCGGCAATAAAGCCGGCATTGTACCCGTCCCGGGGGACCGTCCGGCCGCATCAGGCCCTTTTGTACCCGTAGTACTCGCAGAACCAGTCGACGAATCGCCGCACCCCGACCTCGATCGGCGTCGCCGGCCGATAGCCCACATCCCGCGCCAGGTCCTCGATGTCGGCAAAGGTCTCCGGCACATCCCCGAGCTGCAGCGGCAGCATGTTCTTCTCGGCCTTGCGTCCGAGGCACTCCTCGATCACCTCGATGTAGCGCATCAGCTCCACCGGCTGGTGATTGCCGATGTTGTAGAGGCGAAAGGGCGCACGGCTCGTCGCCGGATCGGGCGCGCCGCTGTCCCACTCGGGCGAGGGCTGCGCCACCCGCTCGCAGGCCCGCGCGACACCTTCCGCGATGTCCTCCACGTACGTGAAGTCGCGCCGGTGGTGGCCATTGTTGAAAACATCGATCGGCCGCCCCTCGAGGATGTTGCGCGTGAAGAGAAAGAGCGCCATGTCCGGCCGCCCCCAGGGGCCATACACCGTGAAGAACCGCAGTCCCGTGGTCGGCAGCTTGAAGAGCGAGGAGTAGGTATGCGCCATCAGCTCGTTGGAGCGCTTGGTGGCGGCATAGATCGTCAGCGGATGATCCGCAATCCGGTGCGGCGAGAACGGCATGTCCGTGTTGGCGCCATAGACGGAGCTCGTCGAGGCATACACCAGATGCTCGACACCGTTGTGGCGGCACCCCTCGAGGATGTTCAGGGTGCCCGTGACGTTGCTGTGGACATAGCTGTGCGGGTTCTGCAGCGAGTAGCGCACCCCGGCCTGCGCCGCCAGGTGTACCACGCGCTGGAACTTCTCCCGGGCGAAGAGATCCTTCATCCCGCCGTCGTCCGCCAGGTCCAGCTTCACGAAACGGAACCCGGCCTGCCGGGTCAGCCGCTCGAGCCGGGCCTGCTTCAGCGTGACGTCATAGTACTCGTTGAGATTGTCGAGCCCGACGACCGCGTGGCCGCGAGCCAGCAGATTGAGAGTCGTGTGATAGCCGATGAAGCCGGCCGCGCCCGTGAGGAGGATCTTCATAGCCGTCCATCGACCTCCGCTGCGCCAAAGACGTGCTTGATATCGTAGAGCACGTGGTTTTTCCTGCAGAGTCGCCGCACGCCCGCGGCCCCCATCTCCCGGAACTCCCGGTGCGATACCGCAACGATAGCGGCGTCGTAGCGCTTTGGCGTCAGCGTCTTGATTGGACGCACGCCATACTCGTGACGGCACTCCTGCCCGTCCGCCCAGGGGTCGTAGATATCGACCTCGGCACCGTATTTCTGCAGCTCGCGCACCACGTCGATGACCTTGGAATTGCGGATGTCGGGGCAGTTCTCCTTGAAGGTCACGCCGAGCACCAGCGTGCGCGCGCCCTTGACGTGGATACGCTTGGCGGTCATCAGCTTGATGATCTCGCCCGCGACATAGAGCGCCATGTTGTCGTTGAGCCGCCGGCCGGCGAGGATCATCTCCGGGTGGTAGCCGATCTCCTGCGCCTTGTGGGTGAGGTAGTACGGATCCACCCCGATGCAGTGGCCGCCGACGAGGCCCGGCCGGAAGGGCAGGAAGTTCCACTTGCTCCCGGCGGCGCTCAGCACCTCCTCGGTGTCGAGCCCTAAGCGGTTGAAGATCAGCGCCAGCTCGTTGATGAGGGCGATGTTGACATCGCGCTGCGTGTTCTCGATGACCTTGGCGGCCTCGGCGACCTTGATGCTGGAGGCCTTGTGGGTGCCCGCCTTGACGATGGTCCCGTAGAGCTT
>DASVWT010000404.1:0-3119 GCA_036393055.1 Steroidobacteraceae bacterium | reverse complement strand
GGCAGGGGTGGAGATGGTCATGCCCGGGGACAACATCAAGATGGTGGTGGAGCTGATCAGCCCGATCGCGATGGAAGAGGGGCTGCGCTTTGCGATCCGCGAGGGCGGCCGCACCGTCGGCGCCGGCGTCGTCGCGAAGATCATCAAGTAAGGGAGAGACGGCAATGCCCGCGAATCAGAACATTCGAATCCGGCTCAAGGCCTTCGATCACCGGTTGATCGACAATTCGGCACGGGAGATCGTCGAGACCGCCAAGCGCACCGGAGCTACGGTGCGAGGTCCGGTGCCGCTGCCGACCAAGATGGAGCGCTTCACCGTGCTGGTCTCGCCGCACTCGGACAAGGATGCGCGCGACCAGTTCGAGCTGCGCACCCACAAGCGGCTGATGGACATCCTCAACCCGACGGACAAGACGGTGGACGCGCTGATGAAGCTCGAGCTGCCGGCCGGCGTGGACGTTCAGATCAAGCTGAATTGAATTCTTTGACGATTTGATTTGAGTCGAGGGCGCGACTATACTTCGCGCCCCTTCGATCGGGCGAGGTTGGGGTACGGGCCCCAAGACCACTCGAGAATCAGGCGATCAGCGCGGTCCAGCGCCCGCCTTCTCCAGTTGTCCCCTCCGCCCGATGTGCAGAGCACATAGAGGCAAGCTTAAATGGCAATTGGAGTCGTCGGCCGAAAAGCAGGCATGACGCGGGTGTTCACCGACGCGGGCGAGACCATTCCGGTCACCGTGATCGAGGTTCTGCCCAACCGCGTTACCCAGGTCAAGTCCCAGGAAAAGGACGGCTATCGGGCTGTGCAAGTCACCTATGGCACGCGGCGGCCGCAGCTTTATTCCAAGGCTGTGACCGGCCACTTCGCCAAGGCGAACGTGGCGCCGGGCCGGGCGCTGGTGGAATTCCGCCTCGCCGACGGCGACAAGATCGAATTGAAGCCCGGTACGGAGGTCAAGGCGGATCTGTTCAAGGCCGGCGAGGCAGTGGACGTCACGGGCACGACGATCGGCAAGGGCTACGCGGGCGTGATGAAGCGTCACAATTTCGGCGGCTTGCCGGCCACCCACGGCGTGTCGGTGTCGCACCGCTCTCCCGGGTCCATCGGCCAGCGCCAGACCCCGGGCCGCGTCTTCAAAGGACGCCGGATGTCCGGCCACATGGGCGTCGTGCGCCGCACCACTGAGAACCTCCAGGTCGTGCAGGTGGATGCGGAGCGCAACCTCCTCCTCGTCCGCGGCGCGGTGCCGGGAGCGGAGGGCGGCCAGGTCATCGTCCGTCCGTCGTTGAAGGCGGCGCGCCGGGCGTTGCGCAAGACCGTTGCGCCGACCAAGGTGGGATCGGCACCGTCGACCAACCCGATGAAGCAGTCGAAGAAGTAAGGCGCGATGAAGCTCAAGATGGTCAATGGAGCCGCCGAGCTCCAGGTCTCCGAGGCGACCTTCGGGCACGAGTTCAACCAGGCGCTGGTGCACCAGGTCGTCACCGCGTATCGCGCTGCCGGCCGCGCGGGCACCAAGGCGCAGAAGTCGCGCGCCGAAGTCCGCGGCGGCGGCAAGAAGCCCTGGAGCCAGAAGGGCACCGGTCAGGCGCGCGCGGGCTCCAACCGCTCGCCCATCTGGGTGGGCGGCGGCAAGACCTTCGCCGCGAAGCCGCGCGACTTCGAGCAGAAGGTCAACCGCAAGATGTACCGTGGGGCGCTGCGCTCGATGCTCTCGGAGCTCGCGCGTACGGAGCGTCTGGTCGTGACGGAGTCGTTCGCGCTGGACGCCCCGAAGACGAAGCTCCTCGCCGGCCAGCTCAAGGCCTGGTCGCTCGAGAGCGCGCTCATCGTCGTCGAGGCCACGGATGAGAAGCTTTTTCTCGCCGCGCGCAATCTGCCCCATGTCGAGGTCATCCAGGCCTCCGCCCTCAACCCGCTGTCCCTGGCGCGCCACGACAAGGTGCTGATGACCGTCGCCGCCGTGAAGATGCTGGAGGAGCGCCTGCAATGAACCGCGAGCAGCTGATGAGCGTGCTCATCGCCCCGCACGTGACGGAGAAGACGTCACTGGCGATGCAGAACCACAACCAGTACACCTTCCGTGTGCGCCGCGACGCCACCAAAGTCGACATCAAGAAAGCCGTGGAGCTGATGTTCGAGGTCAAGGTCGCGGGCGTCCAGGTGGTCAACGAGCCCGGCAAGTCGCGCCGCTTCGGCCAGCGCGCCGGCCGCACGCAGGACTGGAAGAAAGCTTACGTGAGCCTCGCCCAGGGCCAGTCGATCGACTACGAGGCCCGGGCGAGAGGCTGATCGGGAAATCCAACATGGCTCTGATCAAATACAAGCCCACATCGCCCGGCACGCGCACGGTCGTCAAGGTCGACCGCTCGCACCTGCACAAGGGCGGACCGTTCCTGCCGCTGACCAGCTCGCAGAGCAAGACCGGCGCGCGCAACCACTCCGGACGCATCACCACTCGCCATCACGGCGGCGGCTCGCGGCAGAAGTACCGCATCATCGACTTCAAGCGCGACAAGGACGGCATCGCCGGTGTGGTCGAGCGGCTGGAGTACGATCCCAACCGCACGGGCCACATCGCGCTCGTTAAGTACGCGGACGGCGAGCGCCGCTACATCCTCGCGCCGAAGGGCATCAACCCGGGCGACGAGATCCGCTCGGGCGCCGATTCGCCCATCAAGGCCGGCAACGCCATGCAGCTGCGCCACATCCCGGTCGGCTCCATCATCCACAACGTGGAGATGAAGCCCGGCAAGGGCGGCCAGCTAGCCCGCAGCGCGGGCAGCTCCGTCGCCTTCACGGCACGCGAAGGCATCTACGCGTACCTGCGCCTGAAGTCGGGCGAGACGCGCAAAGTGCACATCGACTGCCGCGCGACCATCGGCGAGGTCGGCAACGATGAGCACAACCTGCGCAGCTACGGCAAGGCGGGGGCCAAGCGCTGGCGGGGCGTGCGTCCGACCGTGCGCGGACTCGCGATGAACCCGGTCGATCACCCGCACGGCGGCGGCGAGGGCAAGTCCGGCCAGGGCAACCCGCATCCGGTCTCGCCCTGGGGCTGGAACACCAAGGGTTTGAAGACCCGCAACAACAAGCGCACGGACAACATGATCGTGCA